>NZ_CP024903.1:618270-927405 GCF_003330765.1 Burkholderia pyrrocinia
CCGCGTGCAAGCGCGGGTTTGAGCAGGTTGGCGGCGTCGGCGCCACCGGCAGCGTTGCCTGCGCCGATCAGCGTGTGCGCTTCGTCGATGAAGAGCAGAATCGGCACGGGCGACGCCTGCACTTCGTCGATGACGTTCTTCAGGCGCTGCTCGAATTCGCCCTTCACACCGGCGCCGGCCTGCAGCAGGCCGAGATCGAGCGTCAGGATGCGCACGTCACGAATGACGTTGGGCACGCTTCCTTCGGCGACGCGCAGCGCGAGGCCTTCGACGAGCGCGGTCTTGCCGACGCCCGGCTCGCCGACGAGGATCGGATTGTTCTTGCGCCGGCGCGCGAGCACGTCGACCATTTGCTGGATCTCGCGATCCCGGCCGAATACGGGATCGATGTCGCCGCGGCGGGCCTGGTCGGTCAGGTCGATCGCGAAACGGGCGAGGGCGTCGCCTTCCGTTGTTCGCCGGGGCGCAGGCGTTGCTGTCACAGCGCGTGCTGCCGTCTCCTGCGTGTTGTCGCCGGCCGGGACTGTCGCATGGTCGTCCGTTCCGGTATTGACGTCTCCGTCGAGCCGGCTCTCGCAAGAACGATGGGCAAGGCGCGGCAGGAGCCGCTGGATCTGCGTGCTGCCGACCGACAGCAGTGGCCACGCGTTCTGCGCACGCAGCACATGTGGCGTATCGACGATCGCCTGCAGCAGATTGCCGGACCGGATGGTGGTGTCATCCGTCTCGGACGCTGCATGCAGCCACGCATTCTGTAGCGTGAGCGCCAGTTGCGGCGAGAGCGCGGGTTTGCCCCGCAGGTTGCGCGGCAGGTGCTCGATCGCGGCGATCAGCGCATCCCGGACGGTGTCGATGTCGATCCCGTAGTGCCGCAGAATCGCCGGAATGTCGCCGTCCTCGGCCTCGAGCAGCTTCAGCAGCCAGTGCTCGACCGTGATTTCGTCCGCGAGACGCGTCTGGCATAGGCTCACGGCCGCTTCGAGCGCGTTGACGCAGTGCGGATTCAGCAGGCGGAGCAGGTGAGTCGTGTCGCGCGGAGTCATGTCGATGCCCAGGTACGGAAAGGAGCGAGCGACAGTCATCGGCGCCGCCCGCTCCCGGGTAGAAAAAAACCAGCCTGAACAGGTCAGGCCGGCAAAGTGAACCGCGCGAAGGGTCCGGCGGTTCCGACCATACGGATCAGGATCAGGAACGTTCGTTCCAGCTGTCCTTGTGGATAATGTTGCCGTCCTTGTACGACCACGTGATCGTCTCGTAGCGCAGCTCGATGTTTTCGAGGTGGTTGTGCTTCTCGTAGTCCGGGTTCTTGATGTCGTGCATCACCGGATTCACGGCGACGATCTTTACGTTGTCGAGCTTCGTGTTGAAGTACTCCTTCTCCTTGCCGGCGTCGTCGATCTTGTACCACTTGATCTCGACCGACTTGAGCGTCTGGCCGCTCGTCACGGCCTTGTACAGGTACGGCGTCGACGCGTCCGTCTCTTTCGTCAGCGTGATCGGCTTGTGGACGCGCGTGCCGGTCAGCTTGCCGGTGTTGCCGTCGGTCGGGATGTGCACGCCGTGATCGAACGCGACGAGCTCGACGCTGCCTTCACGGTCCTGAACCGTCACCGAACCCTTGATGTCGGCGCCGCCATCGTCCTTGATCCACATATAGGCCGGAATTGCCATTGCTTCACTCCTTTTACGTACTGCGAAATTTGCCCGGAGCCAGCCCCCGGGCTTCAAAAACAAAGTAGAAAACTTCGGGGGCTACGCTACTCGCTTACTTACCCGTGTCGGGAACCAGCGTGATTTCCACGCGACGGTTCCTCGCGCGCCCGTCCGGCGTATCGTTGCTCGCGATCGGCCGCGTCATGCCGTAGCCCTGGATCGCAAACTGCGTCGCCGGAATACCGGACGCGTCGACCAGCCAGTCGCGCACGGCTTCCGCGCGTGCCGTAGAGAGCTTCAGGTTGCTGTCCGGCTTGCCCACGTCGTCGGTGTGGCCGGCGATGAGGATCCGCTTGTCGGGATGGGACTTGATCATTTCGAGCGCGCCGACCATCGCTCGGTTCGAGCCGGGCTTCAACTGCGCGCGGCCGCTGTCGAACAGCGACATGCTGTCGAGTGTCACGACGGCGGGCGGTGGGGGCGGCGGCGCGTACGATGCGATTGTGTTGTTCAGCGCCGGCATCAGTTGCGTACCCCGATACATGCCGAACGACAAACGCAGCGGAACACCCGTGCGGGCGTACCGGTCGAGCAGATCACGATCGGCCACGAGCGCCCGCAGCGCATCGCGTTTCGCGGCGTCGTGCGCTGCCGGGATCGTCGAATAGCGGCCGAGATCGGCACCCATTCGGCTCAGCAGCGCCTCGTTGTTTCTGGCGGCGCCCCAAAAGGCGACGGCGGCCGTGCAGGCGAGCAGGGCGAGCGCGTGCGCCACGGCTGCCATGCGAGGTGACATCCAGTATCGTCGGGGCATTGCCTCGATCAGCGGCTGCGGGAGCGGCCACGGCATCGGCGACGCGGCGACGGCCGCACGTCTCACGCGCGTCTGCATTTCGACGTCGCGTTCCCACGGACGATCCGGATCGCTTGCGGGCCCGCAGTCGATCCAGCCGGCGCCGAACAATGCCCACGGCGTAGCCGGCTGCTGCCGGTCCGCGAGCGCGGCAAGCACGACACGTTGCGTCCAGCCCATGATCGATGCAAGGGCCGCGGCACGCGTCGCGGCCATGCGATCGTCGGGCGCGCGCCGGACCGCATCCTCCGCCGCACGGATCACGGGTTCGAAGCGATTGACGTCCGTCAGGTGAGCGGCCGAGGAAACGCCGTACCACTCCGGCGTCGCGAGACCGATCGGGCCGGTGGCAAGCCGCTGGTAGACCGCCACATACCCGGGCAGTCGCGTGCCCAGCATTCGGGCGGCATCGGCGACGGCCTGCCGAACGACGCGCAGCTTTTGCGTCAGCACGTCCGCTCCCGTGTGCAGCGCCGGCGCGACTGACAGCACGACGCCATCCGGGGCCCGGCCGTCGCGCCATTGCCTGACCGCCACGGCCAGCCTCGGCAGATCCTGCGGGCGATCGACGCGCAGCCAGATGCCGCCGTCGCCAACGTGCGCGTGCCGGGTTTCGCTCATCCCGTCGAACAGCGCAGGCAGACCATCACCGATCACGAGCACGAGCGGTATGCGCGTGCGCAGGTTCACCGGAATGTCTGCCGTCGCGGCACCCAGCGTGGTAAGCACGTGCGCGCTCTGTTCACGCGCGCGGGAAAGCCGGCGTGTGCGCCACCCTATCAGCGCGAGCGCAACGATGCCGATGATGACCGTGACTGTCCAGATGACGCCGGGACCAAGCGGTAGCACCAGCCAGACCACGGCGAGCGCAAGCGCGGCCGCGAATGCGACCATGACCCGGGACGGATAGCCGAGTCCTTCGTGGCCGCGATCGGGTATTCGCATCGATGCCGTGGAGAGAACAGGCAGGTCGGATTTCACGGTCGAACGACCTTCGCTGCCACGATATGCGCGAGCTGCATGTCGAGCGCTGTCGCCCAGACGCCCCATACGATCGCCGCGGCCACGCAGGCGAGCCCGGCGATCGCCCACGGGGAAAGTCGATAGAACCAGTCGGAAAACCGCCGTCCGGCACGATCCGCAATGAATGGCCGATCCGAGGTCGAGCGCAGCGCGTCCAATTTCGCGTTTAGCGACGCAATCAACTCGGCGCGCTCCGCTTCGCCCTCGCGGGCGTACCGGCCGATGAATCCCATTCCGAGGATCGCCGAATAGCACTCGAGCAGGGCGACCGGAGGCGACGGCTCGCGCATGCGCGCATCGAGTCGCTCGAATACGCGCTCGCCGGCTTCATGCAGGTTGAACTGCTCGACCTGCAGCGGCTTGTGCTCCCATCCGGCTCGGGAATCGATCGGCAGGTGCCGCAGCGCTGCTTCGTCGAGCAACCCGCACTGCGCGACCAGCGCCTCCGTGCGTATGTCGTCCGGAAAGCCTCGTCGCTCCAGAGCGCTCGCGAACTGTTCGACGAGCTGCTTGCACCGTCCGCGCAACGCGACCGGGTCCTGCGTCTGCCCGCCTGAGGCGAGATTCGTCACGAGCAGCGCCGTGTCGCGCAGCAGATCGCGAATCCCGTCGACGGGTGGGCTGCCGGCGCCCGCCGCACTCTGCATCAGGGCGATCTCGTTTCGGTTGGACGTCAGGGCATTCATGAGCGCAGTACCGCGTAAAGTTCGAGCGAGGCGTCCGGCACCGACGCGGGCAAGTAGATCTGGCAGGCTCGCGCGGCAAGCATTTTTGCGTGCACGCTACTGGACGAATCCAGCGCGAAGTACTGGTTGTCCAGACGTACCGGGATCGCGCCCGGCACCCGCTGCACGGCCTTGAGCGGAATGCCGAGCAGTGCCGAATTGATGATGTGCTCGACGTCGTCGGGCGCCCCGATCTTGCACAGCCGCGGAAACCGTTCGGCAAGCTCGAACGCAGGCATCGGCGCGTTGACCGACAGGTACCAGTCGGCGGCGTCTGCGACGATTCGCTCATCGAGGAACTGGCCGGTCCAGGTGGTCGGCCCTTTGCGCGTGAGGCCGATCGACACGACCCGCGACGGAATGATGGCATCGAGCAACGCCCGGATCGTCGACTCGAGTTTCGCGAACACCTCGTCGGCTCGCCCATGGTCGTACGCGGGAATGTCGGTCAGCTGGGCGCCCGTCGAGAAGGTCATCAACGCGCTGGCCAGTTGTGCCAGAGTGGCGTACAAATGCTCCGGCGACCGGCGCGGGTGCGTCGCGAACAGCCGTAGCTGCGGCCACGCCGCATGAATGCAGTGAAGCAGCCAGAAGAGCTGCACGTCGGCCACGCCGTATTCGGTGACCTGCTCGACGCGCTCGCTACGGCGCGCTCCGAGCGCGAGGCTCTTGGCATGCAGGATGTCTGCAAGGCGATTGATCCGCTCGAGGTGCAGCGGATGACTGCCGAGCGTCAGGCATGGCGGCACGTACCGGTGATCGACCAGGAACTGGCCGCTCGATCCACGCGTCAGTCGCGCGATTGCACAGACGGTGTCGTCAGCATGCGACTCGAACTCGAACAGGAGGCGTACCGCGTGCCGTTCGGCCGCGATTTCGGTCTCGCCGGTTCCGTTCAGGTCCGTGACCTTCACGAATTCGCGGTATGAGCGCCGCGGGCGGGCAAGCGAGGTCTCGTCGAAACGGTAGTTGCTGCCGTTCGCATCCGGCAGCGCAAGTGCAGCGAGTACGACGACGCTCTGAATGTCCGTCGGCACGCCTTGCGTCAGATCACGCGCAGAAGGCAGCGCATCGGCGATGGTCGTGTCGATCGGGGTGCCGTCCGGGAAGCACAGCGTCAGGCGGGCGAGTTTCAGGCGCCCCGTCGCCAGCGCTTCTTCGTCGACCTCGACGGCAAGCGTGCCCCACGGCTCCGACATCGCCGCAGATGCGTACTGACGTAGCGCAAATTCAGCCCATCTGTCCTGTTGCTGGAAATGCTGCTGCGTCAGGATGAGGCCCTCGTGCCATAGTGGCTTCTCGATTCGCATGGTCTCTCGTGTGGTGCGTCTGTTCGTTATTCGGTGCAATGGCGTAACCTATACACGATCTTTCGGGAAACGCGTAAACAATTCAGATAAAGCCAAGTGTTTTCGTTTACTAATGATGGGTGAATGTCATTGTGAAAAATATAAAACAACTAGGTCATTTATTTTGAGATATTTCGTTTTTTGAGATTGTTGCTTGGGCCGCTATGGGAGCGGCGGATCAATGAGAGATAAGCCTTGGATAGCCGGTGTTGGCGGGTTTCTGATGATGAGGCGTGGATGGAAACGGTCTTGCATGATCCGTATTCCATATTATTGATATAAAGAGGAATTTTGGGGGTTTGGCTATTTAATTTGAGATATAAGAATTTATAACATTTGGCGAAGCGAATTTTGCGTGACTCGCTTTGACGAACTCAAAGTTTACCGTGTATAAGTGCCGTGCGATATCGCCGTACGAACGGAGACCACACGATGAAGAATCGATCGGGGCATGCAGCGCATGATGCGCATTGGAATCGTGCGCGAGCATCGAACGGGTTAGCGTCGTGCCGGATGCGTCGTGCGCCTGCCAAGTGCTTGACCACTAACAACTAAGGATTGCCAATGGATAGCTTCCAGAGAGAGATTCCGAAAAG
The DNA here is from genome assembly GCF_003330765.1 of Burkholderia pyrrocinia. Lineage (NCBI taxonomy): Bacteria > Pseudomonadati > Pseudomonadota > Betaproteobacteria > Burkholderiales > Burkholderiaceae > Burkholderia > Burkholderia pyrrocinia. The sequence goes on from NZ_CP024903.1 coordinate 624,470, forward strand.
CCGTGTTTCGATCACACTTGATCTGCATACGGGCGGGGCCCAGAAGAAGGTCGAACTGCCGTTGAAGCTGCTCGTCGCGGGCGACTTCAGCGCGGGCCGTGAGCAGGCGCCGCTGGCCGAGCGCAAGAAGGTCAATATCGACAAGAACAACTTCGATGCTGTCCTGGCCGACTATGCGCCGGATCTGAAGATCGCTGCGGACAATACCCTGGCAGGCGATGGCTCGGAACTGCCGGTGAACCTTTCGTTCCGCTCGATGAAAGACTTCGAGCCGGAGCAGGTCGCTCGCCAGATTCCAGAACTGCAGGCGATGCTGGCAATGCGCAATCTGTTGCGCGACCTCAAGTCGAATCTGCTCGACAACGGTACGTTCCGCCGCGAGTTCGAGAAGATCCTGAAGGACAAGCGCCTCTCCGACAAGCTGCGTGGCGAACTGGGCCAAATTGCCACCGCGACCCTGCAACAGGAAGGCCATGCCTGAGCGCGGCCGGCCCAAGATGGCCGTCACCGCCTCCCGCAACCACGCAGCCATACGAAACGGGACAGAGAGAACCATGAAACAGAACGAATCGCATCAGGGCGCAACGGAAACCGTCGTGCTCGAGAATGACAGCGTCTACGCTGCGCTGTGCAACAAGATCAACCTGAAACCGGTCGCCGAGGCCCAGCCGCTGGAAGCGTTCCGCGACAACGATGCGTTGTCGGAAGCGTCGGCCGACGAGCGCGTGGCGCGCGGCATGGACGCGCTGCTCAACCTGATCGCGAAGGAAAGCAAGCCGGTCGATCGTCTGGACAAGTCGCTGCTCGATTTTTACATCGGCCAGCTCGACCGCCAGATCGGCCGCCAGCTCGACGCCGTCATGCACACCGCGGACTTCCAGGCGCTCGAAGGGCGCTGGCGCGGCCTGAAGATGCTCGTTGCCCGCACGGACTTCCGCAAGAACGCCCGCATCGAAGTGCTGGACGTATCGAAGGATGCGCTGCAGCGCGATTTCGAGGACACGCCGGAACTGATCCAGAGCGGCCTGTATCGCCTGACCTACATCGAGGAATACGACACGCCGGGCGGTCAGCCGATCAGCGCGATGGTCAGCGACTTCGAGTTCACGCATTCGCCGCAGGACGTGGCGCTGCTGCGCAACATCTCGAAGGTCGCCGCTGCCGCGCACATGCCGTTCATCGGCGCGGTCGGCGCGGCGTTCTTCGGCAAGAGGTCGATGGAGGAAGTCGCAGCCATTCAGGACATCGGCAACTACTTCGATCGCGCCGAGTACATCAAGTGGAAGAGCTTCCGCGACACGGACGATGCGCGTTACGTCGGTCTGACGATGCCGCGTGTGCTCGGCCGTCTGCCGTACGGCAAAGACACGACGCCGGTGCGCGCGTTCAACTATGAAGAGGCGGTGAAGGGCCCGGACCACGACAAGTATCTGTGGGTGAACGCGTCGTTCGCGTTCGCGGCCAACATGGTGCGCAGCTTCGTCAGCAATGGCTGGTGCGTGCAGATCCGCGGCCCGCAGGCAGGCGGCAAGGTTGAAGACCTGCCGGTGCACCTGTACGACCTCGGCACCGGCGTGCAGCCGAAGATCCCGACCGAAGTGCTGATTCCGGAGACGCGCGAGTTCGAATTCGCGAATCTGGGCTTCATTCCGCTGTCGTTCTACAAGAATCACGACTTCGCGTGCTTCTTCTCGGCCAGCTCGACGCAGAAGCCGGCGCTGTACGAGACGAAGGAAGCGACGGCCAACAGCCGTATCAACGCGCGCCTGCCGTACATCTTCCTGCTGTCGCGGATTGCTCACTACCTGAAGTTGATCCAGCGCGAGAACATCGGCACGACCAAGGATCGTCGCTTGCTCGAGCTCGAGCTGAACAGCTGGATCAAGGGGCTCGTGACCGAGATGAAGGATCCGGGCGACGAGCTGCAGGCGTCGCACCCGTTGCGCGAAGCGAAGGTGACCGTCGAGGACATCGAGGACAACCCGGGCTTCTTCCGCATCAAGCTGTTCGTCATCCCGCACTTCCAGGTCGAGGGCATGGATATCGGGCTGTCGCTGGTGTCGCAGATGCCGAAGGCCAAGGCCTGATCTGACGTTTCAAGCATGACCCGCTGGGGCGCCGATGGCTGCCCCGGTGGTGCCGTTGTGTGCATGGACCTGAGAGAAAACCATGTCGATGATATTGCCGTCGCAGGCTTACGAATTGAAGCTGGCGCCGCACCCGGCGCCGACGTCCGTCCTCCGGTTCACCGGTCGGGACGCGGTGAGCGAGTTGTACCGCTACGACATCGAGTTCACGAGCCCGGTGGCGGGCATCCCGATGGACCAGGTGGTCGGTCGCCCTGCGAAGTTCGTTGTCGCTCCGGTCGATCCGAACATGGACTATCTGCGCAGGATGTTCGGCGAAAACGCGGAGCAGTTCAGCAAGATGCCGCCGGCTTACACGGTCCACGGCGTCATCACGCAGTTCGACGAGTTTGGCACCTCGGCCGACCAGACGCACTATCGGGTCCGGCTCGAGCCGAAGCTCGACGACCTGAACCGGGGCGTGACGAGCCGACTATTCCAGAAACAGTCGGTCGACGAGATCGTCACTGACACGCTGCGTCATTACGGCTACCGGGCAGGGGTCGATTTCGCGTTCCAGTTGCGCGGCCAGTACAAGCGGCGCGAATACGTCACGCAGTATCACGAGACGACGTTTGCCTTTATCCAGCGCCTTTGCGCGGAGGAAGGGATCTGGTTCCGCTGGGAGCAGAAGAAGGATCACGCGGTGCTCGTGTTCGGCGACGACCTGGACGCGTATGCGCGCAAGCAACGCACCGTGTCGTACCGGCGCGACTCCGGGCTCGAGAGTTCCGGCACGGACGCGATCAAGACACTCGAGAAGCGGACTCAGCGCGTGCCTGAAGCCGTGCGTTTGCATGACTACAACCATCGGCAAGCCGGTGTGTCGCTGCTGGTCGAGGAGAATGCCGCGCGCGGCGACAAGACGACCGATGCTGTCGACTACCGTTGGGGCGAGCATTACGAGACGCCGGAGGAGGGCAAGCGGATTGCCCGTCTGCGATATGAGGCGTATCTGGCGAGCCAGATCACGTTCAAGGGGACCGGCAATCCGTTCTGGCTGGAGGCGGGCGAGGTCATGCGGATCGAGCCGAGCCGGGCCGATGCAAAGCACGGGATCTTCGTCACGTCGGTGGAGTCGCACGGTGGACGTGATCAGTCGTATTGGGTGACCTTCGAGGGGGTTCCGTCTGATCGGGTCTGGCGCATGCCGACGGCATCGATCACACGACCGATCATCGACGGCATCCTGCCGGCGCGCATCACGTCGCCCGGGGATTACAAATACGCGTACCTGACCGAGCAGGGCTGGTACGTGATCGTCCTGCCGTTCGATCTGGACGAGTGGAGCCCGGGCGGCACGAGCCGGCCGGTGCGGTTCGCGAAACCCTATAGCGGCGACAACTACGGCCATCATTTTCCGCTGATCGATGGGGCGGAGGTGGCGATCGTCCATACCGGTGGCGATCCGAATCGGCCCGTGATCATCGGGGCCATGCACGACAGTCTGCATCCGGACCTCGTCAACAACCTGAACAACACCCGCAACCTGATCCGTACAGCCGCGCAGAACGAGATGCGGATGGAGGACAAGGAAGGTGTCGAGCATATCCATTTGACGACGCCGTATCAGACCAGTGAGCTCAATCTTGGGCATATGGTCGATGGGGATCGGAAGGAGCGAGGGCGCGGTGCGGAATTGCGCACCGATGGGCCGGCGGCTGTTCGGGGCGCAAAGGGCGTGTTGGTAACCGCCGAGGAACAGCCAGGCGCTGCAGGCCAGCAACTTGCGATGCGGGATGCCGAAATGACCCTCGAGCAGGCCGAACAAATCTTGCATTCGCTCAATGATTCGGCGAGCGCGGCGCAGGCCCTGCAGGCTGACATCGATCAACAACGCGCGCTGATCCAGCAAAAGCTCAAGCAGCTTCAGAAACCCGTCATCGTCGCGACAGCCCCCGATGGCATCGGTCTCGCTAGTGGTCAGCAGATGCAGTTGGCCGCCCGCAAGCAAATGTTTGTCACGGCCGGCGACGGGCTCGACATCGGCGTCATGAAGCGTATCGCAGTCGCGGCCGGCGAAGCGATCTCGCTTTTTGCGGCGAGGCTCGGGATTCGGATCTTCGCCGCGAAGGGGAAAGTCCAGATCCAGGCGCAGTCCGACACGATGGAATTGATGTCGATGCAGGACATGACAGCCAGTTCGTCGGATGGCGAAGTGATCATCACGGGCCGCAAAGGCGTCACGCTCGGCGATGGGGCCGGCGCTTACATCAAGCTATCGGGCGGAAAGATCATTCTCGGCAGTCCGGCCGGAGAAATCGAGCTCAAGGGTAACCTGAAAGTCGATGACCCGGACGGCGGCAGCTTCAAGTTCCCGACATGGTCCAGGGCGCCGCTCAACGACGTGAAGAACGCAACGAACTTCGGATTCTCTGAATAAAGCTCATCCATGCCGAACCAACCTGCACCGAAGAAGCCGCAAGCGCCGACGCCAGCCCCGGCCAAGCTGAAGCCGTTGCCGTTCGCCTTTCCGTTTGTTCGAAAGGGACAGGGCCAGTCGAAGGCCTCCACCCAGTTCACCGACGAGCACGAGATTTACCGTCTGCTCGCCGAACGCGAGCAGTCAGGCGCGTATCTCGTCAGCCCCAAAGGGATGTGGCACGGGGGCATCCACATCACGGAAGCCGGCGCAGGGCAATCGTTGGATCTCGACGCGGGACTACGTTGCATCGCCGACGGCGTGCTGGTCGCATTTCGCGCCAATAAGACCTATCCAGTCAGCGAGATTGCATCGACAGATAGCGGATCACCGGTTCAGGCACCGTATAGCACGGGCTTCGCGCTGGTGCGGCACACGATGGAGTTCCCGCGGGGCACGAAGCTGACGTTCTACAGCCTGTACATGCACCTGATGTCCTGCGAGGACTATGCGAACTTCCCGAAGCGTGAAAAGCCGTCGTACTGGTCGCGGCAATGGGAGGTGACGCAGCATGCACTGGACAAGCCATCGGCGGGTCGCAACGGGCAGGTCGCCGATCCATCGCAGCAGGGGCTGCGGGTGCGCAAGACACCAAACGGTCCCCCGATCGGCATCCTGCCGCAGGGCGCGAGCGTTAGCATCGGCAAGAAGGAAAAAGTCAAGGGAAAGGACTGGGGGCGGGTGACAGCCCTGCACGGAGCGTCGCTGTATCCGCCCGAGGCTGGCGGCTACGTTGAGTCATCCCTGGCGATCGGCGGCTGGATTTGCATGGGGCGGGAGAACGGCGGAGCGCTTGTCAAGGAGGTCATCCCGGACTCGACATTCGACCGGGTGATCGTGACTGCCGCCGAGGTATGCCGGCCGGGCGATCCGCAGGGAACCGGAGGCATCCCAATCAAGGCGGGCGAACTGATCGGCCACCTTGGTCGCTACGACTCGCTGAATCAATGTACAGCCGGAACCAGGATGGCGCACATCGAGGTGTTCTGTGACGACGGTATCCAGTCGTTCCTCGAGCAAGGTCGCGCTTGGGTCCAGCAACACGGTCCGCGCAAGGAGGATTGGACGGCACTGGGTCTGCCATCTGAGCAGACGATCCTGCGGATCGAGCCGGGCACGGTGCTGTATCAGCGTATCGAAGGTAATAAGTTCATCCTGGGCACTGACCCGCAGTCGAGAAAGACGGACGCCATTCAGGTGTACTCGCTCGCTGAATTGGCGCGTGACCCAAAGCGACGAGTCCCTGACCCGCGTCCGAATCCCGATCCCGGTTACCCGGTGAACTGGTGGCACGTTGACGGCGTGAATGCGCAAGGTCAACCGATTGACGGTTGGGTGTGCGACTTCAATCACCCGAGTGGCCGGGTGACACGAGAATTCGCGCAGAAGTGGGTCGATTTCGAGTGCCTGGAGGATGCCCATGATCCTGCGCATACGATCTTTGCGGCAACGCAGGGGTGGGTCGATTATGCGAGCGGCGCCATTGTTGACGATCTTGCTTCGCGTTCGAGGCTCAGCCCGTTGATGCTTAAGGTGTATGACGCCTTGTTCAAGAAGGGCGATGGCAAGAACGCGGCTGATGAATTATGTACGCTATCGCAGACCGAGCGTGGCGGGTATCCGTGGTTGATGCAGGCGGCATCGAGGTTGATTGTGAAGCACGAGAGCGAATGGGCGAATCCGTCGAAGTGGAAGCAGTTGATTGTCGAATTGGAGAAGCAAACGGGACCCAAACCGCAGCACGAGGAAGAGCAGAAGAGGATTGAGACGCTCGCGTGGTGGGATGAGGTGAAGGCAGGGGTGCCGGGAATTTCTGATGTTAATGTTTACCACCTCAATCCGATAGCAATTGCAGGAAATTTTTCAGAAGGAAGCAGTTGCGCCGAAAAATTCAAAAAAATATCTGCAATTATCCTTCAACATGAAGGTGGATATTCAAACAGAGCTAATGACAAGGGAGGGGCAACCAATCATGGCATTGCGTGGAATACTTGGCAAGCCTACGCTATGGAAGATGTTGGCGTTGAACCTACCATTGAAAATCTTAAAAATCTAACTGACGATCAAGCTGAAAAAATATATCTTAAAAGATACTGGGAGCCAAAGGGGTTTTGTAAATTTAACGATATGCGAGTCGCATTGATGGTGTATGACTGGACAATTACGTCTGGTGGGGCAGCTAGGCAGATTCAAAAGTTGCTAAATAATAAATATGGCTCGAACATTTCCGTGGACGGCGGGATGGGCAGTGAAACTGTAGCAGCTTTAAACAACGTTCAAGATCAAGATGCCCTTTTGCAGGACATTGCTGAAATTCGTCGTCAATATTATACGAATTTAACAATTAATGATTCGACGCAGCTCGCAAACCTAAAGGGTTGGCTTAATCGTGTGAATGACTGTCTCCGGGTGAGTATCTAGGGTATGAATACGAGATATATTTTTGGATTTGCTGGAATTTTTATTCTGGCAATCCCTCTCTTGGTTGTTGCAAAAGAGTTGCCATTTTCTGGGGGGTGGAGTTCTACGGAAATGATTGCTGGCCAACGCAAGCTATATTCCACGTTTAGGATCGAGCTTGCTGAGGATGAGTCAGGGAATATTCGTGGAAAATACTGCTTCATTACTCAGTCAGGTAATAGAATCGATTGTGCTCCGGATGGTGAGTTGAATATAAGTGGCCGTGCTGGGGGTGATGGAAATACAGTAGCCGTTAAATTTCATTCATTTTTCGGTGCAGTTGGTGGGTTGGCAAAAATTACGACGGATGGCGATTGGCTGATATGGGATGTAATAAAGACTCCCGAGGGTGGTGATTATTATGGTCCTTTGCGAGCCAAGATGCATAAAGATTCATCGGTGGAGTCCCATTCGGGTGAGAAGGAGGTGGTGAAAAATAAGGCATTTTTATATGATACGCCATCACATTCTCTGGCGGCTCATGTATATGTCGTCAAGGGGGATCGTGTGAAACTGCTAAGTGTTTCGCCTGACTTGCGATTTTGGAAGATAGAATTTATATCGCGAAATAAGCGTCATTATATTAAATGGATTGATTGTCGCGATATTGATTTCTGTGCCGGATGAGTGTGGTGGGGAAGATTATATTTGGCGATTGGTATTTTATTAGGGTGCGGTGATGGGCAAGGGTTGTGTTTTTGCCAAAATAATCCTTTCGACCGCCTCGGTCAGCGCGAAGAGCACATGTGCTGACCTTAAAGGCGAGCAGAGCTATCCGTCACTGAATATAAGCGGAGAAGTGGTCTGTTTCGTTCGGAAATCGATATTGGACGGTAAGACCCGGGAGCCGACAGGTCTTGATGGAATTTCGTTGTACTACATCGCGAATGGAAATGTGTCAACGGAGGCTGAAGGGCGAGGGTTGCTTTATGACGATGCGCCCGGCGAAATTATCGATGCATTTTCATTGAGTGTCGATCACGGTCACCGGGAAACAGTCTTCTTAATCCATTGTTTTGAGGTGAGATACTCTCTCGTGGAGCCAAATTCATCTGGTAAATTCTATTCGGTTTCTGTTTTAGAACCAATCGAGGATATTTTGCATGAAAATGAACGTTCTATCGATTGGTTTGGGGTTGGTTACGGTTGGCTATCTGATGGAAAGAATGTGATTTACAAATTCCCTTGCCAGTCCAAGAAAGACGTTCAGCAAGCGATAAATTCTCCTTTCGCTTTGCTGATGAGTGGGGATGACGGTCGCAGTATGAAACCAAAATTATTCAGATCTATGGCCCATCACGCCACATGAATTCCGCTGTAGAACGTTACAATCAACTTCGCGGCCGGCTATAAGACTTAAAATGATTCGAAAATCCATATTTATGTTCTTGGCAGTACTGTCTGCCTGCGTTCAGGCCGAGATAAGTGTGTCGGGTGAATCAAGTATTTTAGAGTATGCCAATGGTGGGAACAATGTCTACCGATCTCTACGTTTTAAGCGTCCAGATGGCACGATGTTTACCCCTTTCGATGAGGGATTGATATTTTACAAGCCCAGCGCAAACAGTCTGTCTCCGGACAGGCAATACTCGATCGTGAGTTTTTCTGCCCAAGGAGATCTCGCTGATTCCAGCGGTGTGTCTGTGCATACCGATTATCTATGTGCCTTCGTACGTATGAAGGACGGTTGTGTTGTGCATGTGGCGCAAGATGCCGTCTGTGGTGGAGAGTGGCACCCGCCTCACCAGTGGTCCATCAATATTGAGCCGATCTTCGATAATCCACCTAATGCAGCCGACACCTTTGCCGTTTACGCATCGAAACACAAAAGCGGGTACCAAGTTTCACAGCCTCCAATCCTGGCATATCTGGCGGAAGGTACCGCATTTGACAATCTGCTTGCGTGCGACCCACCTAATTCAGGTAACGGAAGCGTTTATTCGAAACTACTTATCCAATTACAGGAGGATGGCGACACTGAAAACACCGCGAAGCTGAAGAAGATCCTGAGTGGTGACCGGAATGGGACGTCTATCCACGTAGCGCAAGTTGAGCCGGGCGCCTGGGTCGCCCATGCAGTGATTTCCAAGAAGGCATATCTCTATGAAAAACCCGAGAAATCATCAGTTGCCAGAGCCTACCTTGTGCAAGGTGATTCGGTATTGGTGAATCGCTCGTCATTCCCCAGGGAAAACACCAAATGAAAAATCTCGCATACGAAGGCGACGCCACGAGCCACGGCGGCAAGATCCTGACCGGCTCGAATCGCATCAAGGTAAAGGGTCGCCGGGCTGCCCATATCGGCGACAAGGTGTCGTGCCCGATCCACGGCGACAACGAGATTGTCGAGGGTAGTGCCAGGTTGAAGGACGGCACCACGCCGTTGTCGCGCGACGGCGACCACACGCAGTGTGGCGCGGTGCTCATCGCCTCGTCCACCGCTGCGCAGGTTCGGTAAGCGATGCCTGTCGATTTCAATCGCGTGCCGCCGCGGGTAAGTGTGCCGTCCGCGCCGCAGCCGTCGATGATTGTCTGGACGATCCTGTTGGTGGTCGTGATGGGCGCTGGGGCGGCGCTGGCGATCTTGCTTTGGCCTGCGGGCGAGACAACGCACACGCTGCGGTTCTGGTTCTATGTCGCGGGCTGCCCACTCATGGCTTGGGCATTTCTGCTGTGCTCCTGGCTCGGGTACGGCTACACGCGCGGCAATCAAGCGATCGCGACCAACCGCGTCAGCGATGAGGCGGACCAGCGGTGTCACACCATCGCGGGCAGACCTCTGGCGATACTGGGTCATGCGTGGTGCTTTGCTGCGAATGATTCGGAAAACTCGCTCGAAGGAATATTGAGCGGGGCGGAACTGGTAAAACTCAGGCCAAGCGGTGCAGTCGCGGATAGCGAAGTCTATGCACGTTGGCTTGATATTCCCGATATGCGTTTTTATCCGGGTAACGAGCTTTCCGAACACGCTCGTCATCATGCCGTGTGTAGGTGGCTGCTGGAACGTCTGGTTGACCGTCTCCTGCCGCAACTCAGGGCTCTTCCGCCGCGAACGAAGCTTGCGGTCGAGCTTCAGCATCGATCCAGGCTGAAATCCGAGTCTGTCGAGACCAAGCTGCGGGAAATGCTTGCTGAACGAGTGCCTGTATTGAAGGTGAACGTCGTGCCGGGTGAACACACGGTTCCGCTCTTCCGGACGGACGCGTGGCTGGACAATCGAGACGTCAATACGGCCCACCTGCTGGTCGCAATCGAGCTTCGCGATGCGATCAGTACTGTCCTGTCTGATGGCATGGCAGAGGCGGGCGTCGCTCTGCTCGTTGGAGACCCGCGCCTTACGTCGCCGCCCATGCCCGTCGGGCTAGGTCTGCATCGCCCCGCCAACGGCACGTTTGATGCCGCCGCCTCGACGCTTGAACTTGCAATACGTTGGGGGCAATCCTTGCGTGACCAACTGCGTACGGTGTGGGCGCATGGTCTGACCCATGACGGTATGAGTGCGGTTCGGCAAACCGCGTCACTTCCGGATGAGGCGCGATGGATCACGCTCGAAACGTCAGTGGGCGACTGTTCGGGTACCGGGCCGTGGTTGGCCGTTGCCCTTGCCGCAGAAAATGCGCGGACAATGGGCGATCCGCAATTGGTGCTTTGTGGCGAAGGTAAGGAACTGATCGCCCTCATGTGCAGAAAGCAAACATGAACGACAACAAAAATGAAAACAAGACTCGACCGGCCGGCCTCTTTATCGGCATTGCGGCCGTCATCGTCTTCCTTGTGCTCGGTATCGCGGTATGGGTAGAGGGGCCTCGTTACGGGTGGTCTCGCGATACCCTGATCATCATCGAGCTTTCCTTATTTTCCACCTTGCTGGTGGTGATCCTGCTGGTCAAGTTCTTCGAGTGGGTGCTGCTGCAGATCGCCTCGCTGAGAGCTTCCCGCTGGTTTGCACGCTACGACGCCGGCAAGCGCTCGACGTCGGTTGGCAGCGGCGATTCCGCCGCGCAGACGGGCGCAACCGATCGAGCCGCCATGTTGCGCAATATCCTTGCCGATCGCTACGGCTGGCGATGGCGGTATCGCGAACGATGCGTACTCGTTGCGGGCGATCTACCGTTAGTGAGACGCCTTGCGCCGGGACTCGTCGACACGGGATATTTGATTACCGGCGACACGGTTCTGCTATATGCCAGGCAAACTCGCGACACCCTCGAGACCGAATGGCTCGACCAGATCCGCCGCCTGCGTCGCCGTCGTCCGGTCGACGCGATTGTCGCGGTGACTCGTAACCGCAGTTCGGCCAATACACCATTCGACACCGACGACCTCGCCCAACGGCTCGCGCGCCATGCTCGCGCGCTGCGCTGGGCCGCGCCCGCATACCTGCTCAACGTCACTGATTTCGGCAGCGAAACGTCGAGTCCCGACGAGGCAATCGGCTTCACGTGGTCCAACGTGCGCGGAAGCGCGGATGAGATCGACAGGTCGCTGCAAGACCTTACCTGCAACCTGGCGGATACCGGTGTCGTGCGCCTGACGAAGGAGGCAGGCGATCGCTATCCCGCTGAGCTGTCGCAGCATATTTCGAACCTTCGTGGTGCGTTGTCGGATCTGGTGATGCAAACGGCTCAGTCCCGTGTCTGGCGACATGCGGTGCACGGTCTGCTGTTTGCCCCGTTGTTCACGGAGCGGGAACTTGCGCCGCCAGCATCGAACGACGCGAGCGACGAAGATCTGCCGCTCGGGCCGCAACATCGAACGATCTGGCAAACCGTCGCGGAGCATAGCCGCAAGATTCACGGCCGCCGCGTAGGCTTCTCACTGTCGACCACCGCCGCCTGGGGCATGACGGCCCTGATCGGCTGCTGGATCGCCGGCACGATGTTCTCCGGATTCGTCAACCGCGCAACGATCCAGAACGCAGTAAACACGGCTGCGAAACTCCCGACCGTGCAGGATCGCACGCAAGCCATGCAGACCCTGGACGGTCTCGACCGGCAGATCGATACGCTGGAAGTCCATCAGCGCGACGGCGCCCCCTGGCCGACCCGGTTCGGCCTGAACCGAGACGGTGCGCTTCTCGACGCGCTATGGCCGAACTACGCCAACGCCGCGAACCGTATCCTCGTTGCCCCTATTCGCCAGACTCTCGAAGAACGCCTGCGTCAGCTCGCATCCCTGTCCGACGCTCAGATCGCCAGCGGCGGCAACACACAGGTGCAGGCCGCATACGACACGCTCAAGGCCTACCTGATGCTCGCCAGGCCGGAACGTGCGGTGGCCGCTTTTCTGACACCGCAACTTGTTGCGACGGCCGCACCCGCGCGCCCGGTCAACTCGTCCTTGTCGCCGGGTACGTGGGAAGACCTGCGTCAGCACACGATCGCATTCTTTGCGAACCATCTCGGCCGTGATACTGCGTCGAATGCCTCCGCGTTGGCGATCGTGCCGGACGGCAGCCTGATCGCCTCGGCCCGGCAAACGGTTATAGGCGTACGCGGCATCCAGAACTCCACGGATGCGCTCTACCAGCAGATCGTCGACGATGCTACGCCCAAGTATCCGCCGGTGTCCCTGGCCACGCTGCTCGGCGACACGACCGGCCGTGGCCTGTTCAACACCACCGCGACGATTCCGGGCGTGTTCACGCGTGCGGCATGGGACGAACGGATCTCGAAGGCGATCGACGAAGCCAGCGCGCAGCGCGACGTGTCGGGCGACTGGGTGCTCACTGACGTCAAGGCCGGCAACCACACGCCGTCGACACTGAAAGCCGAGTTGCGCCAGCGCTATTTCGACGATTACGCGCGCGCGTGGGCGCTGTTCCTCAATAGCCTGCGTTGGCAGCAGGCGCCGACGCTATCGGCCACCGCCGACCAACTGACGCTGTTGGGCGACCCGCAACGCTCGCCGCTCGTCGCGCTGATGAACGCTGTCGTCTATCAGGCGGGGACGGGTGCAAACGCGCAGTCGCTCTCCGATAGCCTGATCAACAAGGCGCAGCAGCTCGTCGGTACGGACGAGAAGGATCCATCGAAGCAGATTCAGCCGCAACTTGCGCCGCTCGTGGCAGCCTTCGGCCCGGTCTTGCGCCTGACCGGCAGCGATCTGGTGTCCGGTGTCCCGGCCAACGGCAAGGCCGCCGCTCAACTGGCTGCCACAGGCGACCTCAGTCTCGCGCGCTACCTCGAGCGGGTTACGGCGATGCGCCTCAAGGTATCCCAGATCGTCTCCGGTGCAGATCCGGACGCGATCGCGCGTTTGGCCGCGCAGTCGGTCCTGCAGGGCAAGACCTCCGATATTTCGGACAGCCGCGACTACGCGAGCCGCGTGGCCGCGAGCCTCGGCGAGCAGTGGGTGGGCTTCGGCGAGCTTTTCCGGGCGCCGTTCAATCAGGCGTGGCAGGTCGTCGTGCAGCCGGCCTCGGCGAGCCTGAACGAGATCTGGCGAACAGCGATCCTGGCCGACTGGAACAAGACGTTCGGCGGGCGCTATCCGTTCGCGGACTCGGACAACGATGCGTCGCTGCCCGAGATGGCGCGCTTCATGCGGCCGGACAACGGGGTGATCGCGCAATTCGTCACGACTCAGCTCGCCGGTGTCGTCGAACGGCAGGGTGACCGGTGGGTCGCCGCACAGGGCACAGACCGCGGCGCATTGACGATCGATCCGGGCTTCCTGAGCAGCCTGAACAAGCTGACACGCATCTCGACCGTGCTGTTCCCTTCGGGAGACGCACGCGTGCGGTACGAGCTGCAAGCCGTGCCGACACCCGGCGTGACCGACATGAAATTCGTGCTGTCCGGGCGCGAGCTGCACTACTTCAACCAGAAGCAGGAATGGATGCCGTTCGAGTGGCCGGGCCAGTCGCTCGAAAACCTGTCGCATATCGAATGGCAGACCGAGCAGGGTGGATTGCGCACGGCGCTCGACTCGCCGGGCCGGTTCGGTCTGATCCGCCTGCTGGAGCGTGCGAAGGTGTCGCAGCAGGACAGCGCGCGCTATCTGTTGACCTGGACCCCCGATACGAGCCAGGGCATTCCGTTGAAGGTGCAACTGCGCAGCGAAGCGGGCGCAGGGCCGCTGGACGTGCTGCAACTGCGTCGCTTCACGTTGCCGACACGGATTTTCGTGACCGGCTCGGGGAAGTCCGGGCCCAAGCTCTCGGCAGCGAATCCGCCGCCGCTGCCGGCGTCGATGGTCGAAGCCGCGAAGCATGCCGCGATGCCGCTTCCTCGTACCGCGTTACCGGAGGTCGAATGAAACTGGGTGGACTGTTCAAGAGCCTTTTCCCTGCCCGCGATGACGCCGAGCAGCTCGTGCGGGCGCGGCTCGACGCGTGGAACGCGTGGCTGCTCCCGCTCGCGGGCGACGGTGGCGTCGGCCGCGACCCCGGCTACGAGGACGTGTTCTTCGAGCTCCGGGAGGAAACGCAGAAGCTTTCCGGTATCGACGACGGGTTGGTCGTCCGGTCCTGCGAGCAGTTGATCAGGGAAATCGGCAAGGATCTGCGTTTGGCCGGCTACTACGCGTTTGCCCGGCTGCGTCAGGATGGCCCCGCTGGTTTCGCGGACGGGCTCGAGCTGGCGGCCGCGCTCGTCGACCGGTTCGGGGAGGCCGTGCTGCCGGCACGTGCCGAGGCGAAGAAAGGCGCGCTCGAAATGCTGGCCACCGCGCGCGTGATCGAGCTGCTCGACAGTCGTGGCGCGTTTGCGCCGGCCGACCTCGAGCGTGCGCTCGCCGCGCTCGATGTGCTGGTGGCCGCCACGGGCACGTGGCCCGAAGCCGTGCGCCCGAACCTGCAGCCGCTCGTCTCCCGTTTCGAGCGCAAGGGCGAACCGGCGCGCAGTGCGGAGGCGGAAGCAGCCGCGTCGGCGACGACGACTGCATCGACGAGGTCCAGCGCGATCGCCTCGACACGCGATCTACTGGACCAGGCCCGCACGATGGCCGTCTGGCTCCGCGATCAGGAGAACGGCTATCTGCCGTCAGTGCGGCTCGTGCGCAGCATCCGCTGGGACACGCTGCACGAGGTGCCGCCGGCGGATGCCGCGGCCCGTACGCGCCTCCTGCCGCCACGCGCCGAGCTGCGCCAGCAGATGAAACGGCTCGTGCTGCAGAAGCAATGGCACGAGCTGCTCGAACGCGTCGAAGGCGCGTTCATGGAGGGCGTGAACCACCTCTGGTTCGACCTGCAGTACTTTCAGCACGTCGCCCTTGATCACGTCGGCGCACCGTATAACGCGTGGCGCGAACTGCTGCGCGCGGACTTTGCGCTGTTCCTCGAACGACTGCCGGGCATCGAGCGGCTGGCGTTCAACGACGGTACGCCGTTCGCCGATGACACGACGCTTGAATGGATCGCGCGGTACGCGGTGGTACGCGATCTGGAAGCGGGCGAGTCTGTCGCACCGCTGCCGGTTTCGGCCGAGAGCGTTGGCGATGCCGCCGGCGACTGGCCGGAAATCGAAGTGCAGGCGCGGGAACTGGCCGGGCGCGAAGGCGTGGAGGCTGCATTCGCGTGGCTTGAGGCGTTGCCGGGTATGAAGAACGACCGCCACCGCTACCTGCAACGGCTCGTGATGGCGCGCGTTGCCGATCACGCCGGCCGGCCCGATACGGCGCTCGCGTTGCTTGCGGAACTCGACACGTCGTCCCGATCGCTGCCGCTGATGCGCTGGGAGCCGGCGCTGGTGTTCGAGGTCAAGCAGCAGTTCGTACGGGCGTTGAAAGCGATGAGCGCCCGCAAGGATGCCGACAAACCGGCGCTTGCCCGCCGCATCGGCGAACTGCAGGCCGAACTGACCGTGCTTGATCCGGCGCGCGCGCTGACTCTTTCGTAAGAAAAACTAATGAAAAACGATGATCCGATCCTGCGCTACTACGAAGCGGAAATGCGCTATCTGCGCGAATCCGGCAAGGAATTCGCGAAGGCGCACCCCGATCGCGCACGCCTGCTCAACCTCGATCGCGTTGGCGATCGCGACCCCTACGTCGAGCGCCTGTTCGAGGGCTTCGCGTTCCTGACCGGCCGGCTTCGCCAAAAGCTCGACGACGAACTGCCGGAACTCACCGAGGGACTCGTGAGCCTTCTCTGGCCGCATTACCTGCGGATGATCCCGTCGCTGTCGGTGGTTGA
This sequence comes from Burkholderia pyrrocinia, assembly GCF_003330765.1. Classification (NCBI taxonomy): domain Bacteria; kingdom Pseudomonadati; phylum Pseudomonadota; class Betaproteobacteria; order Burkholderiales; family Burkholderiaceae; genus Burkholderia; species Burkholderia pyrrocinia. The sequence goes on from NZ_CP024903.1 coordinate 640,614, forward strand.
ACTCGTCCCGCCTGCGGAAAAGCTTCAGAAGACCGAAGTCGTGCCGGCGGGCGTGCCGGTGCGCTCCGCGCCGATCGCCGTGCCGCCGCCGGCCGGCGCCGAAGGCACGACGCCGAAAACGGTGCAGTGCATATACCGGACCACGCAAGCCGTCACGTTGCAACCGATCGCGATCACGCATGCCGGACCGACCGTGCGTCACGACGGCCGCTCGGTGATCCGCCTCGGGTTCGCGCTCGAAGGCGCCGCACGCCGCAAGGAAACAGATTTGTCGCGGCTGCGTTTGCACCTGAGCGCGGATCTGCCGACTGCGTTCGCGATGCACCTCGCGCTGACGCGCCAGATCGACACGATCCACTGGCGCATTCCGGAAGTCCGTAACGGCGAAGCGGTACCGCTCGACGGCGTCACGATCGAGCCGGCCGGGTTCTCGACTGAGGAACGGCTGTGGCCGAAGGCCGATGCGGCATTTTCCGGCTACCAGTTGCTGCTCGAGTATTTCACGTTCCGCGAGAAATTCCTGTTCGTCGACCTGTGCGGACTCGATATCGCGAAGCTCCCGGAAAGCTCGACCCGCTTCGAGCTGGAGATCGTGCTGAAGCATGCGTATCCATCGGACCAACGCTTCAGCGCGGAGAACGTGCGGCTGTTCTGCTCGCCCGTAATCAACCTGTTCGAGCTGGATGCCGAGCCGATCGGGATCGACCATCACGAAACCGAATACCGCGTGGTGCCGGCAGGCCATCAAGGCGAGCATGTCGAAACATATTCGGTCGACGCGATCGAGTCATTCGACCACGAAACGGCCGAGCGGTACGAATACGTGCCGTTCGCGACGTTCCGGCATCGCGGCGGCATGCTGCGCCATGAGGCACCGGAGCGGTATTTCCACACGCGGGTGCGGCCGGGTGTCTCCGGCCTTCACGAGACGTGGGTGATTCTCGGTGGTCACGCATGGGAAACGATGCAGAGCTTGCCGGAAGAAAGCCTGTCGCTGCGGGTGACGGGTACGAACGGGCTGTTGCCGCGCAAGGGGCTGCGGGAAGCGAGCCTCAATGAGCTCGCGACCAGCACGCAGAATGTCGCCGGGGTGCGCAATCTCGTGTCGCCAACGCTGCCGCTGTACCCGCCGACGGAAGACCGGTTCCAGTGGCGCGTGCTGTCGCATCTGGCACCGAACTTCCTGTCGATGATGAACGCGGAAGTGCTGCGCGGGGCGCTCGCGCTTTACGACTGGACGGACGACGAACTGAACCGTCGGAGGCTCGCGGGCATTTTGTGGGTATCGCAGGCGCTGATCGAGGAAGTGTCGGGTGGCTCGGTCGAACGGGGCGTACTGATCGAGGTGACGCTCGACAGCCATGCGTTTGCGGGCGAGGGCGACGTGATGCTGTTCGGTGAGTTGCTGCACCGGTTCTTCGCGCTCTATGCCGACATCAATCTGTTCACGAAGCTCGCAATCATCAGCCTGCCGTCCCAGGCCCGGATCGAATGGCCACGCAGCAAGGCCGAACGAGCGCCGCTATGAAGCCGCACGACCTCCCCAATCTCGACCCGCTGGTCGCGTCGTTGCTGGCGCGCGCACCGCGCATGAACTTCATGCAGCTGTGCCGGCTGCTCGAGGTGCGAGTGCCTGACCTGCCGGGATTCGGTGCGCGGGATTCCCTCGAGCATGAACCGGTGCGGTTCCGGCCCCGGCCGCGCATGGGCTTTCCGGCAGGCGAAGTCGCATCGGTCGAGGTCGACGACGGGTCGAACACATTCGGGCCCGATGCGCCGCCGACCGTGCGCACGACTTTCATGGGGCTGTACGGCGTCGACGCAGCGATGCCTTCGCACATGATCGACGAGATCGTGCTGCGTGAGGAAGGGCACGAGGCGGTCGAAGCATTTCTCGACCAATTCAATCACCGGTACGTCACGCTGCTGTATCGAGCCTGGCGGAAGTACCGCTATCCCGAGCACTTCCGTCCCGGTGGCGTCGATGTGCATTCGCGCAACCTGCTGTGTCTGGCCGGGTTCGGCTGGGGCGACAAGCCGAAGCGTGCCGGCTTGCCCGATTCACGGATGCTGGCGCTCCTGGGGCTCCTGATCCAGCGCAGCCGCACGCCGGAAGGGTTGGCGGGCGTCGTCGCGTTGGTCATCCCACGCGTTGCCGTACGGGTGGACGAGTTCTGGCCCGTCGTGACGTCGTCGGGCCGGCCACGGCCGCTTACCGCGGCCGGTGACGCTACGCATAGGCCGGAAAACGGGAAGCGTGGCGGTTTGGGCAGTGGCTACGTGCTGGGCAAACGGATGGCGTATCGCAGCCGGGCGGTGCGCGTGACGCTCCAGCCCGCCGATGCGGAACAGGCGCACGGCCTGCTGCCCGGCGGGACGCTGCATCGCGACTTGATCGCGTTCGTGCAACTGTATGTCGGTGGAATTGACCCTGTAATCCCGGACACAGCTTCACACTAAGGTTGCTGAATCCATCGAGCGCCGGAACTCGCGAGGCGAGCGGTATTTCAGCGCGCTATGGGGATGCTTCTCGTTGTAATGCTCGAACGCGATAGCCAGATTGTGTGCAGCGGTCGCCGCGTCCGGCTTCGGCATGAAGGCGACGTAATCGCGCTTCATGGTTTTCACGAAGCTCTCTGCCATGCCGTTACTTTGCGGGCTGCACACCGGCGTGGTCAACGGCTTCAGGCCTATGTCCATCGCAAACCGGCGCGTGTCGTCGGCCGTGTAGCCCGAACCGTTGTCGCTCAACCACTCGATTTCGGATGGCGTATGCAACGCATTGCCGAAGCGATTTTCCACCGCAGCCAGCATCACGTCGCGCACGATGTCGCCGCTATGGCCTGCCGTCGTGGCCGCCCAGCTCATCGCCTCGCGGTCACAGCAGTCCAGCGCGAACGTTACGCGCAGCGGCTCGCCGTTGTCGCAGCGAAACTCGAAGCCGTCGGAGCACCATCGCTGATTGCTGCGACCGACAGCCACCTTGCCGTCATGGCGACGTTGCGGCCGAGGTGGAATCGGTCGGCGCTGCATCAGCAGCCCGTGCGTACGCATGACGCGATAGATGCGCTTGGCATTGAACGGCACCAGCCCAACGGCAACACGCTCGTTGCGCAACGTGCCCCAAACCCGGCGATAGCCATAGCTGGGCAATTCGCCGACGACACGGCGGATTTCTTCGACTACGCTCGCATCGTCGGTCTGCCTCGATTGACGGCCATCGCGCCACGTCGCCGGACGCGACAGTCGTGCCGATACGTTCGAGCGCGACACGCCGAGAACTTCACAAACCAGTTTCACTGGTCGTCCTCCGGCAGCGAGGGCGAGTGCGCTATCCATTTTTTTGCTCGGCCATACTCGACTGCTTCGCGGAGAATCTCGTTCTCCATGGTCTTCTTGCCGAGCATCCGTTGCAGCTCGCGAATCTGCTTGAGCGCGTCGGCCAGTTCCGATGCCGGAACCACTTCCTCGCCAGCCTTGACCGCTGACAGGCTCCCGTCCTGGTACAGCTTGCGCCAGTGGAACAGTTGGTTCGGGTTCACGCCGTGCTGGCGCGCGACCATCGAAACCGACTTCCCCGGCTCGAAACTCTCGCGAACCATCGCCAGCTTTTGCTCCGCCGTCCAGCGCCGCCGACGCTCCGGGCCCGTCAACACATCCATCACTTCCTGCCTGGTGTTAGTCAAAAACACAGTCCTATGCCTACCCGTTAGTTTAAGCGGGAGACTGTGTCCGGAGATTCAGGGGGCCGTTCCAGTCGGCGTCAAGGCCGACGTGCACCTGCGCATGGAGGTCTCGTCGCGGCACGCACCGGAACCGGCGATCGGTCCGGGACATGCCGGTCCGGTGCCGCGGCTCGGCTGGACCACCGTGCTGCCTGCCAGGGAGGATCGCCTGATCAACATCGCGCTCGGCGTCTACGAAGCTTTCCCCACCCCCGGACCCAATCCGCACCTGATTCCACGACATGCATGACCGGAGAATGCCGATGTCCATTCGTTTCACGATTTCAACGCTTGTATTTGCCATGCTTCTATCGGCGTGCGGTGCCTGGCAGGCTGTTTCCGATGCTTCGTCAGGCGCGTATCACGCGGTGGTCTTCAAGCAGGTGAAGGTGCTCAACGTCGATCTTTCGGCTCGCGAAGCACTGAACCCAGATGACGCCGGCCGGCCAACGTCGGTTGCCGTACGCGTGTACCAGCTGAGGGACCGCAAGCTGTTTGACGGCGCATCGTACGAGGATCTCCTGAAGAACGACCGAACCGTGCTCGCGCAGGACCTGCAGGCGAGCATGGCGTCCGTGCTGAATCCGGGGGCATCTGCGAGTCTCGCGCAGCCCATGCAGGCCAACACGAAGTACGTGGCGATCGTCGCGTTTTACCGTAACCCGGGCAACGGCGACGGCTGGAAATACGTGATCGGGAAGAAAAAAGTCGACGCTGACAAGCCGTTGAAGCTCGAACTGGTCGATCAGTTGCTTGTTGCCCTGGATGGCGCGCCTGAGCATACCTCACGGTGACGTTCGCTCCACGAAGGACTGCTTTCGATGTCGGCACGAAATAGCCTCCCGCGCGACCGGAATCCGAAGCGCGAAGTGGTGGAGCGGGAAAATCACATCGACATCGTTTGTGGCGTTGGGGGCCGGACGGGCGGGTCGAGTTAGGGTGATCGCCGCCAGGCGCGCAATGTTGCGCCTGCCGGATCTCCAACGCGCCAAATGTAGCAGTCGGGGCACGAATGAATCGTTTTTGGGTGTTGGTGCACAAATCTGGAGAGCGTCGGTCATCATGCGTGCCCACAATTCATGTCTGCGGCCCCCTTGTGGAACGGTTCAGTCGCGCCGACTAGGTGCGGGCCTGCAACTCACTTTTTACAATTCCTTATTCTCAAACGATCATCATGCACAATCGCGCACTTTTCGCTTGTATTGCCGCTGCGTCACCCGCTCTCGTTGCTGCCGCTTCACCAGTACCGATCGACGTGAAAACGATCGCGTACAAAGGATCGCTGCCCTACGTCGAATCAGGCGATGCCGCGCGTGACGCCCGCATCAACAATCGCATTTTCCTTGACATGGCCGAGCAGCCAGCCCCGGCCAGATATTCCGACGGCATCAAGGTGTCCAAGGTACAGGACGGACTTCAAGGCAGCTCGGATTTCAACTTCTCGGTGTTGCGTAACGATGATCGAATGCTGGCAATCGAAGTCGACGCCGAGGGCTGCGGCGCATATTGCGAGCATTACTCGAGATATTACAACTTCGATGCAGCGACCGGGCGATTGATCTCTGCTGAGGACATATTTACGCCGACAGGTGGTGTGACGTTGCGGAAGAAGAACCTCGCGAAACGGGAGGCTGAGTACAAGAGAGCCATCGCCGATCTGAGCAAGGATGCCGTAGCTAACCGCAAGAAGAAGGGCATCGCAACACCTTGGCCCGACGGCAGACAGGATGAGGAAGAAGAGCACATTACGTCGGCCATCGGCATGTATGAAAACTGCCTGGAGTCGATGCATTCATCAGATTATGGAAATTACTACAAATGGGTGGATATCCCTATGGAAATCAAGGACGACTCCATCACGTTTCTGTATGGTCGTTGCAGTAACCACGCTATGCGGGCGCTGGACGACGTGGGCGACCAGAAGGTGACTTATAAAATCGAAAATCTCGCGCCGAATCTCACTGCTTACGGCAAGTACCTTCTAATGAGTGGTCCACAGGCTGCGCCGCGAGCTGAACCGTACCGGCAAATTCTGCAAGGTCGTGTGGGGCCGGCGGCCATCACACTGCTATTGTCCGATCTTTATAGCGATGGGTCGCTGTCCGGTATCTACTTCTATGGCAAGTACCGCAAGCCAATCGCGCTGAGCGGCAAGGTGAAGGGCGATGTCGTCGAGCTTACCGAGGCCGGGAGCAGCGATACGCCGAACCCGCAGATTCGGGCCACGATCAAGGGCGACAAGCTTGAAGGTCAATGGATCGGTAATAAGACGTTCGACTTCCGGGCCGCGCCCTGATCACCGTGCGTGCATGTTATTCGATAATGGCATGGCGTCGATCGGGACGGCGGACGGCGCGATTGTTCGCGAGGAAGATCTTATCGTCCGATTCTCGACCGGCGTCGGCACCGGCCATCGGGATGCTCGCACAACGGAAAAGCAGGCCAGCCTCACGGTAGACGACTATGCTGTCGCGGGCCGCCGCGCCATGGCTTGCAACACTCCCGTCCCATAAGCGGTGCTGGTCGGCGCCACAACTACGTGTTTCCTAGTCCATTCGAAGGTATCCGTACCGGTTAAAAACAAGCGTCTTCTTGTCGGTACTCAGAACTCGACGAGATGGCTTCGAAGGCGACCACAAGTAATGTGCGAATTGCCATGACCAGTGCGCCGAAACTTTCAGGTGATAAAGGGAAGCTGCCGACACTCGGAACAGCTTGATGCGACTTCGTGCCGAACGCGGTCGGATGTCGGACGAAGAAGTTGGGGTTCGGATTTTTCACCTGCCCTCCAACGCCGTCACTAGGGAAGAGAACGTATACGCGCGCACCTAAAATATTCCGTCGCGGTATGTATGCGTTTTGAACAAGTCCTCTTGCTTGTGGACTCGCGACATTTCTACCGTATAGTCAGATTCTTGGGTTGGTTCGCTTTCAGTTTCGCTGAGGCTGGCGGACGCCGCGAAAAGCAATCGCCGGTGATGACGGCAATCCTCCCGTCGAGATACTGTAATGTCATCTGCAATGCGCGTTACATGAAATAAGGCTTGTCGCCGTCGCTATTCAGCTTGTTGACGCCGAGGTTTTCTCCCACATGCAGCTCGGGCTCGGCAATGATCCTGGCGATCAGATCGGCTACGCTTTTGCGCGACACCACGGTGCCCTTGAAGGGTTCGTTCCTGGACGTGAGCTCGTAATCGATCTCGACCTCGTCCATCAACCACGCCGGGCGCAGGATCGTGTATTGGAGATCCGACGCTTCGATCGCATCGGCCGCACGACGGAACGGCTTGAGGTCTTCGCCGATGATCGCGTTGTTCCAGTCGCCGAACTTGCCCGGCACTTCGTCGTAGATACCGAGCGACAGCACGAAAACGAGACGCCTGTCGCCCGCGGCCTGCATGGCGGCGATCACGATCTTCGCCTGCGCGTCGAGATCTTCGCCGGTGAGGTTCGCATAGACGATGTCCTGTCCTTGCACGGCGTTCAACAACAGCGTCCTGTCGAGCACGTTGCCGATGACGACCTTCGCGTTCGACGGCGTATCGCCGAGTTTTTTGGGGGTGCGTACGAGCAGAGTCTGGCTGACGTTCCGGTCGGCCGCGAGTGTGTCGATCACCCAGCGGGCGATCTGGCCGTTTGCGCCAATAATGAGGACATGCTTCACGATACGGGCTCCCTTTGCGTTGATGGCGATGCCGCCGGCGGCGCGCACGCTCCTTTGCGGCGCGCGGTCGGCGCCACGCTGGCGCCATCCGCGCGAACAGCTGCGCTGTCGCGAAGCCGATACCGCTGCTCGCGCCCGTGACGATCCGGTCTCGCCGGAAATCCGGAATTCTATGAAATATCGTTCGTATGACTAAGATACGGCTGGCGTGTGCCACGCCCGCCAAGCAAGCCGGCCCGTGGCTCGAGCCTAGAGCGTTTCCTTGAAGAACGGCACGACCTTCTTCATGGCGATGCCGACCGGTTCGGGCTTGTCGTACAACTCATAGTGCGACCAGCCTTCGGCCACGACGATCTGCTTGTTCTTCGAGCCGGCCCGGCTGTAGATCTCCCAGCCATCACGGTAGGCGCCGAAACCGCCCGGCTTGTCGCCGATGACGACCAGCAGCGGCTGGGTCAACAGCACTTCGGCGTTCAGGAAAGCATCCCAGCCCATCGCGGCGCTGCTGAACGACATCAGCTGGCTGGTGGCGCCGTTGGGTTGCTGCCCGCGCGCGGTCTTGTAGTACTCGGTGGCTTCGAGCACGTCGATGTCGGTAATACCGGCTTTCTTGCCCGCTTCGACGGAATCGGGCAACAGGTTGGCCACATGACGTCCGCCACCCTGGGCCTCCGCGGTACGCATCGCGGCCATGTTCTCGGCGAATTCGAGCGGCTTGAAGTTGGCGAAGCCTTCGCGGATCAGGCGGCCGTAGTTCACGCCGGTGATCGACACGAGCGCCTTGATGCGGTGATCGGTGATGCCGGCATGAACGGTGTAGGCGCCGCCACCGCACACGCCGATCGCGCCGATGCGGCCGGCATCGACATAGGGCAGCGATTGCAGGTAGTCGACCGCGAAGCGGATGTCCGACACGCGGATCGACGGATCTTCGATGAAGCGCGGCGTGCCGCCGCTCGCACCCTGGAAGCTCGCGTCGTGCACCAGCACGACAAAGCCTTCCTCGGCCAGCCCCTTCGCGTAGATGTTGCCGGCGGTCTGCTCCTTGCAGCTGCCGATCGGGTGCGTGCTGACGATCGCGGGGTACTGCTTGCTCTCGTCGAAACCGGGCGGGAAATAGAGGTCGGCAGCCGTGTCCCAGCCGAGGTTCGGGTAGGTCACGCTCTTGATGTTGCTCGTGCTCATGAATGACTCCAGTCAAATGGGGGCGCGGGCACAGCCCGCGTACAGGTTTACTTCAACGTGCGCCGGAAAAACGGCGCGAGCACGGATACGGCTTCGTCCACGTATTGCGGCACGTCGTACAGCGACATGTGATTCGCACCTTCGACGATGTGCATCTGCTTGTCCTGGCTGGCGGCGCGCGCGAGCAGGTCGTCGCTCATCCACTTGCTGCCTGCCACGCTGCCTGCCACGGCCAGGATCGGCTGGGTCAGGAACGCTTCGGCCTTGTTGTAGGCGTCGTAGGTGATGATCTGGGTCAGATCGCGGGCCAGCGCGAAGCCGGGGGCGTTCGGGTGCTCGCAACGCGGCGTGTGGTAGTACTCCCACGCTTCGGCCAGCTCGGGATTGGGCGCGTCTTCCTTCTTCATCGGGGCGAGCGGGATCGTGGCGTAGCCGGCCTGGCCGGCGTCATGGGTCCGCGCCTGCGAGCCCGCTTCCAGCAGCCCGATGGCATCGGCGTCCTTGACGGTGTTTTCCCAGCCGTTGCGGAACATCTGGCCGATGTTCACGGCGCTCACGGTGCCCAGCGCCTTGATGCGACGGTCATTGATGGCAGCGTTGGCGCTGTAGCCCGCGCCCGCGCAGATGCCCATCGCGCCGATGTTGTCCTGGTCGATGTAAGGCAGCGTGGTCAGGTAGTCGATGACGGCACTCACGTCCTCGGTGCTGACCGACGGATTCTCCAGCTGGCGCGGCTCGCCCGTGCTCTCGCCCTGATAGGAGCGGTCGAACGCAATGGTCACGAAGCCTTGTTCCGCCAGCTTCCCGGCGTACAGGCCGGCCGTCTGCTCCTTCACGCCGCCGCCCGGGTGAGAGACGACGATGGCCGGGTACTTCCTGCTCGCGTCGAAGCCGGCGGGGAAGTGGATCACGGCTGACGTCGTGATGCCTTGGCCGTTGAGATTCTTGAAGCTGACTTTCTGCATGACGACCTCCTGGATTGCAGGGGAAACGAGCGACTTGCGAAGGCTTATTCGCGAGCGTGCTGCCAGGTTCAAATGGTAGGAACCGCATCGGCCATCGGCAAGCGCCGGCCAGCTACTACACATGTAAATCCAGCTTAACAATGCAGGCCGCTTGTCCCCCTGGAAGGTGATGCCCGGTGGCATGCGGCCTTCCTATCATTGGTCTGGTCGTTCATGCAGGTGAATGAGCCCGCGTCGCGTGCGTCGGCGCGCAATATCCGCCGCAAGCAGGGAAGCGGCCCGAAGTACGGAACGTCGAAATGAGTCGAATTGACATCGAACGGCCCGCGCCTCTGTAATCGAAAAATCAGGATGACGGAACAGCGATGCCTGTTCGACGTGCATCGACATCGACACGATGCATCCGCCGGACGATGAACGTCGTCCGTTTTTATCGGGTTGACGAACGCGGACGCACGCGCTTGCGGCGTTCGACGAGGAGAGGTGACGAGCATGATCGACGGGCTGCAAGTCCGTGTTGCGGGGCGGCGTGACGAAGCCGCCGACATCTGCAGTTTCGAACTGGTTCACGCGGATGGCCTGCCGCTGCCGCCGTTCTCGGCGGGCTCGCATATCGACGTGAGCGTGCCCGGCGGCCCGACGCGCCAGTATTCGCTGTGCAATGCACCCGACGAAACGCATCGATACCAGATTGCCGTCCTGCGCGATCCCAAGTCGCGCGGCGGGTCGGCCGGCATGCACGATCGGGTGAAAGTCGGCGACGCGTTGACGATCAGCGTGCCGAGGAATCATTTCGCATTGGCGCATGACGCCACGCACAGCCTGCTGCTGGCAGGCGGCATCGGTGTGACGCCGATGCTCTGCATGGCGGAACGGCTCGCCAGCATCGATGCGTCGTTCGACCTGCATTACTGCACGCGTTCACGCGCGCGCACGGCATTTCTCGACCGTATCGCCCGCGCACGCTACGCCGGCCGCGTGCAGGTTCATTTCGACGACGAAGCCGACGGCCAGCGCTTCGATATCGCGGCACGGCTCGCCGCTCCCGAGAACGGCACGCAGCTGTACGTATGCGGACCCAAGGGTTTCATGGATGCGGTGCTGACCATCGCGCGTGCGAGCAGGTGGCCGGAAGCGCAACTGCATGTCGAGTTCTTTGCCGCAGAGGCGCGACAGACGGATCGGGATGGCCGGTTCGAATTCGAGATAGCGAGCTCGGGCAAGGTGATCGTCGTCGAAAAGAACGAATCGGTCGTACGGGCACTCGCGAAGGCCGGCATCGACATCGAAACGTCGTGCGAGCAGGGGGTGTGCGGGACCTGCGCGACCCGCGTGCTCGCGGGAGAGCCGGAGCATTTCGATCTCTGCCTGACGCCCGACGAACGGGCAGCGAACGACCAGTTCCTGCCGTGCTGTTCCCGGTCGAAGTCCGCCAGGCTGGTTCTGGATCTGTAAGCGGCCCGCTGGCTTCGACGACCGGTTCCGGATCGTCGTGACGGATTCGAAACGCAGCGCGCGCCGCAACGATTCCCCCGCGATGTCTGCGGCGGAATCGTTGCGGCGCGGCCTGTCGACTGGATGATCGCAGCCGTCGGGGCGCGTCAGAACTTGTGTCGCATCGCGATGCGCAGCGCCACCTGATGATTGGATGTCGACGGCGTCAACTGATTGATCGACGCGACCGCGCTTCGGCCGGTCGAATCGGTTCCGCTCGCGCGCTGATACGAGCCGACGAAGTAGACATCCGTCCGTTTCGACAGGAAGTAGTCGGCGCCGATCGACCCCTGGTTGTAGTGGGCGCCCCCGACCGCATCGGCGCCGCTGTTCTTCGTGTAGACATAGTTGGCGCCCACGACAAATGCCGGCGTGATCTGGTACTTCACGTTCAGTTCGGCATTATTGAATTTCGCGGTTCCACCGATGCCGCCGGCGGGCACGGGGCCCGTCGAGGTATCGCCGAGATGACGGTACTGCGTGTTCGAATAGGTCGCACCCAAGGTCAGCGAACCGATCGTGTAGGCGGCGCCCGTGCCGATCACCTGCAACGTATGCGCTGACGCATAGCCCGAAATCACGGGCGATGCGCCGAAGTTCGAGCCGGGCACTTCGTTGACCGTCGGAGCGACGGTTCCCCCCGATCCGTAGAAGGACGTGTTCGGGTTGCGCACGTTGAGATAGCCCGCGCCGAATGAAAACGGACCGTTCGAGTAGCGGGCGCCAGCCGACCAGATCTGGTTGCGTCCCGTGCGACCCGGCACGCCGCCCAGCGAGTAGAGGGCGGTCGCGGTCACTCCGTGAAATGTCGGGCTGGTGTACTTGATCGCGTTGTTGACGCGGTTGGTATTGTTGAAATTGTCGTTGTCGGACGGATGGGCGGCCAGGTAGCCGCCCCATTGATCGCCCGCTTCGAGCAGGCCGACCGAATCGACGACGGAATCGTATTGACGCCCGAGGGTGACGACACCGTACGGACCGGAAAGGCCGACATAGACTTGCCGACCGAATTCGAGGCCGCCCTGGCCGAGCTTGCCGGTATTCACGTCAAAGCCGTTTTCCATCACGGCGACCACACCGTAACCGCCGCCGAGGTCCTCCTGCACGCGCAATCCCCACCGGCTGCCGTTCAGCACGCCACTCGCGAGGCTGTACAGGTGATGGCCGGATGCGTTGCTGACGTAGTTGAGCCCTTCGTCGAGGATCCCGTACAACTGCACGCTGCTCTGCGCATTTGCCGTGCCGCTGATGCAGCCCATCGCTGCGCAAAGCGCAATCGTCTTTTTCATCGAACGTCTCCAAATCTCTTCTGAATTTATGTGTCGTGACGTAGCAATCAGCGGACGAATGATTGATTCGGATAACTGATAGACAGGGGTAGTTCGGGATCAATCGACAACGACCTTTCACCCGTCTCATCCGAACCTGCAACGTCCTGCTGTCGCAACGTTCGGTGATTAGATGCGTGGCTGACGTCACCGTCAATTGATTGGGCTATCCGATTCCGTGCAGTGAAACAGGCGTGCGCCAGGCCTCGTGGCGAGCGTGGAGACCCTTAAGGGTAAAGCCGCATCGCGCGGCCTTGCCTGCAATATGTCGTGGGAAATGTCGAGGCGGTTGCTGCATCGGGCGTGATCGCGGATGACCGCCTGCACATGTTGATCGTGCCGACTCGTGGAGGCGATCCGGTAGCGCGATTGAAGATTTGTCTGCGGCGTTTGACCGGCGTCGTGCACATGATTGCTTTTCGGCGCTTGAAGGATGCCCCGCCTATTTCACGAGGTGAATCCTTCTTCCGGATCCGGTGGATTTCGACGGCGTCTCGATGCGCCCGGAACCACCACCATCGACGTTTTCCTTTGCCATCCGCATCGCCTGGTCGAACTGCGTGCCGGTGGCAACGTGGCGATGATCCACGCTGACCAGCCATCCACGCCCGCTGTGGCACCAGCGTATCCGCCGCTCGTCGAGCAACGCAGCGAACCATCGCCACAGCGCGGCGTCTTCCGCGTTGGCGCTGTCACGCGCTGCCGCGCGCGCGATCGTCATGCTCGATGTGTAAACCTCGGTTCGTTGCTTTTGCATCGTTTGAGCCTTGCAATTAGCCAGGCTGGCCCGTCGATTCCGCAGCCGCCTCGAACGGATCGCCGACGAGGCTCACATCGGCCACGCGTTCGACCGGGACCCATACCTTCACCTTGTGTTTCCTTTTCCAATCAACAATCCGCCGCCAGTCGTGTGGAAAAGACCGTGGCACTGCCGTAGCGTCAACAGTGTCGGTTCGACTGTCGTCACGTCAATACCGTTTGCCCAATGATTCCGTACTTCGGAAGCCGTGCGGGAGATGTGGAATCGGGCCTGCCGGGCAGGCAGTACGTGTCGCACGAAAAGGCGGGACGCTGGCATTCCGACGTACGGAACAGCGTCCGGCCGTGCATTGACGCGTTCATTGGTGCCGCACACGATGGATGTCGATACCCGTCGCATTGCCCGACGATTCGGGGCGTTCAGTGCGACATTCGACCATGTCCAGCCATGAACCACGCAGAACTCGCAATTCCGGTCGGTTCGGCCGATGCCCGCCAGGCCGGCGACTGCCGCGCACTGTCCACGCTCATTCGTCCCGGCGATACGGTGATGTGGGGCCAGTCGCACGCCGAACCGGTGACGCTGATGCGCGCGCTGGTCGCCCAGCGGCACAGCGTGAAGTGGATCCGCCTCTTTCTCGGTATCGGCCTCGCCGACATACTGGCCCCCGAACATACCGACGCATTCGATTTCCTCGCCTATTGCGGCAGCGGCGCCAACCGCAAGCTTGCGAGCGCGAACGTGCTCGACATTCTCCCCGCGCACTATTCGCAATTGCCGGAGCTGATTCGCAGCGGTGCGTTGCGGATCGACGTCGTGATGTTGCAGGTCTCGTCGCCGGACGAGCACGGCCGCTACAGCCTCGGGCTCGCGCGCGAGTATCTGGTCGAAGCGGTGAAACATGCGCGGGCGATCGTCGCGGAAGTGCATCCCGACGTGCCCTGGACTTATGGCGGCCCCTATTTGCGCGCGGCCGACATCGATTTGCTGGTGACGTCGGACGCGTCGTTCCCGAACGCCGCGCCAACGACGCCCGGGCCAGTGGAACAGGCGATCGGGCGGCACGTCGCGCCGCTCGTGGAAGACGGCGCGACGCTGCAGACGGGCATCGGCGCGATTCCGGACGCGGTGATGGCGGCACTCCACGGCAAGCGCGACCTGGGTGTGCATACCGGCAGCATCGGGGACGGCGTCGCGGCGCTGTGCGAAGCCGGCGTCGTGACGAATGCGCGCAAGACGATCGACGCGGGGATCTCCGTCGGCGGGGTGATCATCGGCTCCGCGCACGTGCGCCGTTTTGCGCATCGCAATCCCGCGCTCGAACTGCGCGGCACCGAATACACGCATAACCCGCACGTGCTGCGTCGGATCGACCGCTTCGTCGCGATCAATTCGGCGGTGGAGGTGGACCTGACGGGGCAGATCAATGCCGAGGTCGCCGCGGGTACCTACGTCGGCGCGATCGGCGGCGTCGGTGATTTCCTGCGCGCGGCGCAGATCAGCCGCGGTGGCGTGCCGGTTGTCGCATTACCGTCCACCGCAGGCGTGCACAGTCGCATCGTGACGCGGTTGTCGGGCCCCGTCACGGTGCCGCGTAGCGACGCGTGCGTGATCGTCACCGAATACGGGATCGCCGATTTGCGCGGCCTGTCGCTCGCGCAGCGCATGCCGAAGATGATTGCCGTCGCCCATCCCCACCATCGCGAGCGGCTGGAGCGTGAGGCCTGCGCACGCTGCTGACCGGGCGTGGCGCGCCGGTAGCTTTCATCGCGACGATCTCGCCTGCATGACGCGCGATGGCAACAAAAAACCCGCGAAGCCATGCACTGTCGCGGGTTTTTGGAAATGCTCGAAACGCGGGGAAACCGCATCTGGTGCCGACGGCGAGACTCGAACTCGCACAGCTTTCGCCACTACCCCCTCAAGATAGCGTGTCTACCAATTTCACCACGTCGGCACTGCACTGCAAGGGGCGCCATTCTAGCGTCACATTGCGCGTTTGTGAAGGGGATGTGACACGGTGGACGACTGCGCGAAAGCGATCCCGGTAGAATTCATGCGACCGGTCCGACGATCATTGCCATTGCTACCCGCTTTCCACCGTGACAACCACTCTCGAACAACTGCAGGCCGGACAACTGTCGGGCGCACGGCAACTCAAGCTCGCATGTGGGTTGGCCGAATTTCCGCGCGAGATCTTCGATCTTGCCGACACGCTCGAAGTGCTCGACCTGACCGGCAATGCGCTGTCCGCACTGCCGGACGACCTGCCGCGACTGTATCGCCTGCGCATCCTGTTCGCGTCCGGCAACTGCTTCACCGAGTTCCCTGAGGCGCTCGGCGCATGTCCGCAACTCGACATGATCGGCTTCAAGGCGAACCGGATTCGCACGGTACCGCGCGGCGCGCTGCCGCGCGCGCTGCGCTGGCTGATTCTCACCGACAACGACATCGATGCGCTGCCCGCCGACATCGGCGACTGTTCGCGGTTGCAGAAGCTCATGCTCGCCGGCAACCGGTTGCGCGCGCTGCCTGCTGAAATGGCCGCATGCCGCGCGCTTGAACTGGTGCGCGTGTCGGCGAACCGGCTGGATGCGTTGCCCGACTGGCTGCTGCACCTGCCGCGCCTCGCATGGCTCGCGTACGCCGGTAATCCGTTCAGTGCCGCGCCCGAGGCCGCGGCGTCGGCCGGGTCTGCGGTCACGGACGTCGACTGGGCATCGCTTTCATGCGAGCAGAAGCTGGGCGAAGGCGCGTCGGGCGTCATTTACCGTGCGCAATGGCGCGCGAACGATGGCCCGCCACGGGCGGTCGCGGTCAAGCTGTTCAAGGGCGCGGTGACGAGCGATGGCCTGCCCGATTGCGAAATGGCGGCGTGCCTGCACGCCGGCAGTCACCCGAACATGATCCCGGTGATCGGCAAGGTGCGCGGGCATCCGGACGGCACGCACGGCCTCGTGATGGAACTGGTCGATCCTGCGCTCGCGAATCTCGCCGGGCCGCCGAGCTTCGCGTCCTGCACGCGCGACGTGTATGCGGCCGACGCCAGATTCGAGCCGGCGGCAGCGGTGCGGATCGCGCATGGCATCGCGTCGGTCGCAGGCCATCTGCACACACGCGGCATCATGCATGGCGACCTGTATGCGCACAACATCCTGCACGACGGCGAAGGCGGCGCGTTGCTCGGCGATTTCGGTGCGGCGTCGCTCTACGACGTGAACGACGGCATGCACGGCGCCCGGTTCGAACGGCTCGAGGTACGGGCGTTCGGCTATCTGCTCGGCGAGTTGCTCGAGCGATGCGAACCGCGCACGTGGACCGGCAGGAACGCGCTCGATGCGCTGGCGGCGGCGTGTTTGAGCGAGGACGTCGACGCCCGGCCGTCGTTCGACGAGATCACGGCGGCGCTGGCCGCGCACCAGCCCTGACGGCATCGCGCCGCAGGGCCGTGCTCCGGATTGCGCCGCTTATGCTTGCCGCGCAGTCAGCAGCTTGATCCCGAGCCCGACGAACAGCAGCCCGCTGGCGCGCTTGAGCACACGCACCGCACGACTCATGCCGAAGCCGCGATGGAACCGGCGCACGCCGGCCGAATAGACGCTGTGAACGACCCGAATCCGCCGGAACCGGGCCGGCGTCAGCGCGCGTCGCGCATGCAGTACGCGGGGATCGGGGGCGGCGTATCGATCGCAGCCGGCCGTGTCATCCACGCGATCCACGCGGCCCATAACCCGCAGACGATCAGCACGGCGATATTCAGCGGCGTCCGGTAGCGGACGATCAGGTCGGCCAGCGGCGGGCAGTTTTTCATGTTCGACTCCTTCGATCGTGGCGCATACGGCGTTACTGGCCGGTGTACGTCGGCGCCTTGGCGTCGCAGGTCACGGACACCGTCGAGCCGTCCGCGAAATGCAGCCGGAACGGCACCTTCGCACCGGGCGCGACGGCCTGGCGCGGTTGCTCCAGCATCACGTGATAGCTTTTCGGCTTGAACGTGACCGTGCCGTGCGCGGGCACCTCGACCGCATCGACGTGAACCATCTTCGCGGTGCTGCCGTTCGTCTGCGTTTGATGCAGCATCGCCATCCCGAACGCGGGCGTATCGATGCCCGTGAGCGTGACGGGCGCGTCGCCGTCGTTCTTCAGCGTGAAGTAACCGGACGACGGGACCGTCGAAGGCATTGCGCGGATCCAGCAGTTTTCTGCGTGAACGACCGGTGCGGCGAACGTAGCGGGGGCTTGCAGCGCCAGCAGTGCGAACATCAGGCTGATTGGAATTGAGCGTTTCATGGTTCGTTATCCTTATAGGGTGTGCTGCGGAGAGCATCGGTGGCGATGCAATCGGCGCGGAACGCCGATGCACATCGCGTGCGTCACTTCAGCGTGAACGTATAGCGGCCTTGCGTGCGATGGCCGTCGCTGGCCACCGCGATCCACGCGACCGTGTACGTGCCGGTCGTCAGGCTGGCCAGCGCGACGTGCATCTGCTTCCGGTTGCCGGCGTCGACGGCCGATTTCCCGTCGGCGACCGACTGCCCGTGGCTGTCGGTGACGGCGATCGAGCTGAAGGCAGGCTCGAGCGCTTCGCTGAAGTCGATCGTGACCGCGTGCGGCGCGGCCGAAAGCGTGGCGTTGGCAGCCGGTTCCTGTGTCTTCGGGAGCGCATGTGCGTGGGCGGCCTGGATGACGACGAAGCCGAGTGCGGCGAGTGCGCCGCGAACGAAAGTGATGGTTTTCATGACTGGATGTGCGAGTGGCGAATCGGATGGAGAAACACGGATTCGACGGACGGATGCGCGCGCGGCCAACCGCGCGCGGCACGACGCCGCGCGCAACACGGCGGGGCATGATCGTCCTTCGAAACGTGACACGTCACGCACGCCGGCGGCGTGCGCGGACCACGCGATGCGCTACGGCATCACGCGTGACGACGACGGTTCAGGACGCGAACGGAGGGGCGCGCGGTTGCGCGGCCGTGAGCGGCAGCGCGCGGCGCAGGCTTTCGAAGCGGGTGGCTTCGCGGTGCTGGATGACGCGCACGTTGGCCGCGAACGTCAGTTCGGGCGCGGGCAGTGCGGGCGTATGGGCAAGCAGGCTGCAATAGCCGCATGCGTGGAGGTGGGCCTGCAGGCTTTTCGACGATGGATCGGCCGCGTGGTCGGCGGCAGCCGGCGCGGCCGTGCAGTAGCCGGCCAGCAGCGCATCGACGCGCCCTTGCGTAGTCAGCGCCTGCGAGATCGTCGGCGCGAGCGCCGTCATCAGGATGGCGAGCATCCCGATCAGACTGCCGA
This sequence comes from Burkholderia pyrrocinia, assembly GCF_003330765.1. NCBI lineage: Bacteria > Pseudomonadati > Pseudomonadota > Betaproteobacteria > Burkholderiales > Burkholderiaceae > Burkholderia > Burkholderia pyrrocinia. The sequence goes on from NZ_CP024903.1 coordinate 659,026, forward strand.
TCTTCCGGAGACGACGACTCAGCATGCGATGCGCGGCGGCGTGTGGACGATGATGGAGCGGATTATGCCACGCACGTCGCGACGCGGGCATGCGGCGTTGCGGCACGCTATGCGTGCTTCGCCAGATATTTCGTGATCAGCATCATCTGCGCGGCCCAGCCCTGATCGTTCATCTCGCGCGCCTTCGCGCGGCGCGCTTCGATCAACTGGTCGAAACCCGTTTCGGTGACCGTGAGCAGCGTGCCGCCGGCCTGTGCGGCGAGCGCGAACGTGACGAGCGTCATCGGCTCGGACGTGTAATCGAAATTCGGGTCGATCGCGAACGGATGCCAGCGAAACGAGAACAGTTGCTTCGGCTCGACGCGATCGACGACGATCTCGAACACAGTGCCCGCATAGGGCTCCTGTGCCTTGGCGACGTCGTCGTCGACGCGCGTCGGCGTGATGCGGCCGAACAGCGGCTGGCCGGCCGCGAACGGCCCGTCGAACGTGACGCCGAACCACAGGCCGAATTCGCCGGAATTGCTGACCGCTTCCCAGACGCGGTCTGGCGGCGCCGCGAGCAGGGTCTGTTTTTCGATGCGATCGGTTTGCGGGGTCATGACGTTCTCCATGCAGGATCAACCGTTGCAGGACGGCGCGCGACCGCGCGCCGTGTCTAGTCGAGCATGACCGCATCGGGTACGTCGAGCACGAGGTCCGACGTCGCGACGGCCACGCACGGCAGCGTATAGCCGTCGGCCTTTTCCTCGCGGCTCAGCCCAGGCCATTCGATCGTGTAGCGTACGCTGCCGCTGACGATCCGGCAAAGGCAACTGCGGCACGTGCCGTTGCGGCACGAGCGCGGTAGCGACACGCGCGCGAACGCGGCGGCCTCGAGCAGCGTCAGCGAATCGGGCGCATCGAAGCTTGCGCCGAGCGGCTCGATGCGCACGAGAGGAGGGTGTTCTGGATCGGTCATGGCTGAAGCGGGCGGCGGTTCGACGGCAACGCGGCAAGCATACCCGAAGCCGCCAGCCGCTGGGCCTGCCGGCCGCTGGCGTCAGTGCCGGCGCAGGTACCGGTACACGGTATTGCGCGCGAGACCGAGTTCGCGCGCGGCCGCCGATACGTTGCCGCCATGCCGCGCGAGCACGGCGTCGATCACCGCGGCCTGGTGGTTTTGCAGCGTTGTCCCTTCGCGCGTGTCGGCCGATGCGGCCGGTGTTGTTGCGGCCGGCGCGGCCGGTGCGCCGTCGCAGTCGAGCCAGAAATCGTCGGGCAAATGGGCGAGCGCGATTTCGTCTTCGTCTTCGGCGAGCATGCCGGCCGTGCGCAGCACGTTGGTCATTTGTCGAAGGTTGCCGGGCCAGCGGTGTCGCGCGAACGCGTCGAGCACGTCGGCCGCGAGGCGGCGCGGCATCGGCTCGCTGCGGGCGAGCCGCGCGAGAATCCGGTCGACGAGTGCGGGCAGGTCGGTGCGCGCGGCGAGCGCCGGCAGCGTGACCGCGAGCCCGTTGATCCGGTAAAACAGGTCTTCGCGGAACGTGCCTTCCGCGATCATCGCGCGCAGGTTGCGATGGGTCGCGCAGACCACGCGCACGTCGACCGGCACCGCGCGCGCGCCGCCGAGCGGCATCACCGCGCGCTCCTGCAGCACGCGCATCAGCCTGACCTGCTGCGCGAGCGGCATGTCGCCGATTTCGTCGAGAAACAGCGTGCCGCCGTCGGCCTGCACGATCTTGCCGGGGCTGCCGCGCTTGCGCGCGCCCGTGAATGCGCCGTCCTCATAGCCGAACAACTCGGCCTCGATCAGCGAATCGGGCAGCGCCGCGCAGTTGACCGCGACGAACGGGCCGTCCGCGCGCGGCGATGCCTGGTGCAGCGCACGGGCGAGCCATTCCTTGCCGGTGCCGGTCTGGCCGAGGATCAGCAGCGGCAGGTCGCGCCCGCGAATCTTCGCGACGCGCTCGAGCACGGCGGCCATACGCGCGTCGCCGGTGTCGAGCGTCGCGAACGTGATTACGTCGGGGTCGGGCGTACGCACGCGTGCGACTGGCGCGGGCGGGGTGACGGCGACGGCCGTCCGGTGCGCTTCCGCGAATTCGCAGCGTGCGAGCACGCGTACGCCGGTCGGCAGCGTGAGACGGAACGTCGCGCCGGGCGCCCGTGCCGCCTGCTGCGCGAGCTGGCCGAAGCGCATGCCGAACAGCGCGTCGCTGCCTTGATGTTGCAGCGCATCGAACGGCGCGCCGAGCTGGAATTGCGCGCTGCGGTTCGCGGCGATCAGCCCGCCGTCGGGGCCGAACGCGACGAGCCCGGCGAACAGCGAGTCGACGCATTCCTCGTGCGCGTGAAAGCGCAGCCGCAATGCTTCGGCGCACTGGTTCGCGAACAGATGGTTCTCGATCAGTTGCGCGGACATCCGCACGAGTGCGAGCGTATGCGGGCTGGAGCCGCGCGGGTCGCCGCTGACGTCGAGCGTGCCGAGCGTGCGGCCGAACGGGTCGAAGATCGGCGCGCACGAGCAGGTGAGGATGTGGTTGGCCTGCAGGAAATGTTCGGCGCCGTGCACCGCGACGGCCTGGCCCGATGCGAGCGCGGTGCCGATCGCGTTGGTGCCGCGTGCGCCTTCGGCCCACGAGACGCCGGTGCACAGTGCGACGCGGTTGGCTTTCTCGATGAAGTCCGCGTCGCCGATGCTGTGCAGGATCACGCCGTCGGCGTCGGTCAGCAGCACGAGGCTTTGCGTATCGGCGATTTGCGCGTGGAGGTTTTCCATGACCGGGCGCGCGTGCGAGAACAGTGAGTGATTCGTGTCGAGCAGTTCGCGCAGCGCGATGCGCGACAGCGGCGAGAAATCCGGGCGCTCGTGTGCGCGCAGGCCGACCGCGGTCGAACGCGCATGCGCCTGCGCGAGCAGGTCGGTGCGACCCGCGGTGGCGGGCAGCACGAAGGATTGCGGCATGACTTGTCTCCTGTCGACCCGAGTTAGCGCTTTAGCGGTTACTCGGGTCCCATGCTTCGCGGTCGACCCGAGTTAGCGCTTTAGCGGTTATGTCGGACCGAGTTAGTGCTTTAGCACTTACTCGGACCCCATGCTTTGCATCGGGTCCCATGCTTCGCGGTCGACCCGAGTTAGCGCTTTAGCGGTTATGTCGACCCGAGTTAGTGCTTTAGCACTTACTCGGACCCCATGCTTTGCATCGGGTCCCATGCTTCGCGGTCGACCCGGTTAGTGCTTCAGCACTCACTCGGGCCCCATGCGCCTCGATCGGCTACTTCCGTGCCCCGGTACTTGCCGAAGCTTCATCGCCGAAACGATCTGCGGATTCCATGCGCCGCTTGCGGCGCACCATCGGTGCACGAGGCCGACCGTCCGGGTACGCATCATCATACAAGCGCCGCGTGCGATATGCGACTGCGAACAAAATCCCCTTGCTTTTAAGCGCCCGCCTGCAATGATGGAAATGGAGCACGCACGCGCCGTGTTCCGCATTGCAACATGCATGCGACGCGACATGCATCCGTTCGGGAGACGGATCATGGTTCGGACAGAACTGAGAGTCGTGCTGGCGGCCATCGCCACCTTCATCATGCTGGGCGGCATTGCCGTGGCGATCCACGGGTTGCTGTTCGATCTGACCGATGCGGTGCGATACGGGGCGGCCGCGATCGCGGTGGGCGCCACGACGGCCGCGGTCGCGCTCAACGTCTGGCCCACCGATCCGCACTGACGCCCGTTTCCGAAACGGTGCCGGATGTCGCTCTGATCAGATGAAATGCGCGTCGGAACGACGCACACCGGAATATTTGTCTCCTGCGCGAAACCGTCTAAAGTGAAAGCAACCGGCATGCATCGTCCGCGCTATACCCCGCGGGCTGTGCCTCTGCTGGCGAGCCCGCGTACATTTCGTCCGGCCGGTAGCGGACGACGGACGCGGTCATTCGTTTTCTACCGGTCGAGGCGGCTTCCATGCAGATCCATTTCACGAACGAGAAGCCTGAGTATTCGGGGCGCGACCTGATGCTTGAGTTCACGGCGTTGGTCAATGGCGAGCGCGTCCAATGTCAGATCACCGCCGAGGCGCTGGAAGACCACTTCGGCGCGGCATCGCCGCGCTTCGAGGATATGGTCGGCGCATTCGACCAGCACCGCGAGCGTATCGAGGCGGCCACCCGGCGCCTGCTGTCGGAGACGCGCGCGCAATGCGTGACGCTGCGCAGCGGTTACGTGCGCTTCTACGAGGCCAACTGGCGCTGACGAAACGACGCTCGTCTTGCGGCGCGCATCGCGGGCGGTGCGCACGCGAAGACGTTGCCATCTACGCAATGCCGTTCGGCGGGGCCGCGCGGCATTTTCGTATGCGTGCCGTGCCGGATCGTTCGTGTGCCGGCATGATCAGGCGCGTCGATTCGTCAGGATCGCAGACGAAATCGTGCGAAATCAAAAACGCCACCCGAAGGTGGCGTTGCTCATCGTGCGGCGCAGCGATGCGCCTCGGTCATTCGCTGCCGAGATAGAAGAAGCGGAACAGGAATACGGCCGCGATGATCCACACGACCGGCTTGACCGTACGGGCCTGGCCCGTCAGCAGCTTGAGGCCGCCGTACGCGATGAAGCCGAACGCGACGCCGTTCGCGATCGAGTACGTGAACGGCATCAGCAGCGCGGTCAGCGCGGCCGGCACGGCTTCGGTCGCATCGTCCCACGGCACGTCGACCATCTCGCGCAGCATCAGGCACGACACGTACAGCAGCGCTGGTGCCGTTGCATAACCCGGCACGACGCCGGCGAGCGGCGCGATGAACAGGCACGCGAGGAACAGTACCGCGACGGTGAGCGCGGTCACGCCCGTGCGGCCGCCGGCCTGGACGCCCGATGCGCTTTCGATATACGCGGTGGTCGACGACGTGCCGAGCACCGAGCCCGCGACGATCGCCGTGCTGTCGGCGAGCAGCGCCTTGTTCAGGCGGTTCATCTTGCCTTCGACGAGCAGGCCCGCGCGGTTCGCGACGCCCATCAGCGTGCCCGTCGCATCGAACAGTTCGACGAGGAAGAACACGAGGATCACGTTGATGATGCCGGTCGACAGCGCGGCGCCGATGTCGAGCTTGAACAGCGTCGCGTCGATCGACGGCGGCGCGGAGAACACGCCGTGGAACTGGTTGTCGCCGAAGAAGAACGACAGGATCGTGACGCCGATGATGCCGATCAGGATCGCGCCGCGCACGCGCAGGTGGTCGAGCGTGACGATCGTGAAGAAGCCGATGATCGCGAGGATCGTGTCGTGCTTGTGCAGGTCGCCGAGCGTGACGAGCGTGGCCGGGCTGCCGACGATCACGCCCGACGTCTTCAGCGAGATGATGCCGAGGAACAGGCCGATACCCGCCGTGATGGAAATCCGCAGCGCTTTCGGAATGCCGTTGACGATCGCCTCGCGCACGCGGAACAGCGTGACGAGCAGGAACAGGCAGCCGGAGATGAACACCGCGCCGAGCGCGGCCTGCCACGTGAAGCCCATCCCCTTGACGACCGTGTACGCGAAATACGCGTTCAGGCCCATGCCGGGCGCGCAGGCGATCGGGTAGTTCGCGTACAGCCCCATGATGATCGACGCCAGCGCCGCGACGAGGCAGGTCGCGACGAACACGGATTCCTTCGGCATGCCGGCGTCGCCGAGGATCGCGGGGTTGACGAAGATGATGTAGGCCATCGTCAGGAACGTGGTGACGCCCGCGAGTATTTCGGTGCGGAAGTCGGTGCCGGCTTCAGCGAAGCCGAAATACCGCTTGATGGATTCCATGAAGGCGTTTCTCCGGTCGGGTTGTCGTGTTGCTTGTTGTGCCGAATTGTTGTAAAGGCAGGCAGCGCGCGGCCGGCTTACTGTAACCAGCCACTATTGCCCGGCTATCGGCGGATTGTAATAGCGCGGATAGCTCGGACGATATAGTTGGGGGCGCGATCGGCTGCTTGCGCGCGAACGGTCTGGCAGCCCGGCCGCGCGACGAAGGCGCGCATTTTACCGGTTCGGGCGGGGCGGGCCGGCAGAAATGACGGAAAGGGGAGCGGGAGGCATGAACAAGGCAGGCCGATGCGTGCGCAACGGTGCGCCGGTCGCCTCGCGCGTGGCGGGTGCGCGATGACATCCGACTGAAACGGAACGCCCGCATGCTGCACGAGTGCGGTGCAGGCATTGCATGTGCGCGAACCCGCGTGCGCGGCCGGTGCGGATGCGCAACGGCGTGCAGCGGCCGTTCGTCAGTCCGGGCGGGTTCAGATTCGGGCTATCGTGCGCCGAAGCCGTCCCGTCCGCAACTGTCATTTTGCGATGCGGGGGCGACTGTGGTTTCTGTGTAAAAGATTGCAAGACCCCATCGCGTAAACCGGCAAGTCTTTCTAGGATAGATACACCGCGCATGCACGCGCCGGCCGGTAATTGCCGATGCGGGGGAGTCGCAGTCCGTGCAGGCCAGGCGGTGAAGTGCGGTCAAGGCCGTTGCGCGTTCGGGCAGGCACGGCCGATTGCGATTGCCCGATGCGGGTTCGTCCGTAATCACGGAGGTCAGCATGTTGAACTGGATCAGCCGTTGGGCGATGCGACACGCCCCCACGCCGGAAAAAACCGCTGCGTCGATGCTCGTGACGGCGCGCATGGAACTGTTCACAGCCGAACAGCGTGTCATCGATGCGAAATTACAAGCGGATTACTGGCGCGCACGTGTGTCATTCCTCGAGGAGGTGCAGAAGCAGGGCATCGATCCGTGGGTGACCTCGCAGGCATCGCAACGACCCGAGCTCGATTCCACTCCACGAGGCACGGGCCCGCGTCTCGCCGCCAGCACCTGATGCACGTGCTGCATCCGGTGGCTGCGCACGGCGCGCGATCGCTCGCGGCATGCATCTGCGTGCCGCGTCATTCGATGCGCACCCGCGGCGCGTTGCGCTGCGGGTGCGTCCGTTTCCGGTTGCGGCCGTTCCGCGTCTCGCGTGCGTGACGGCGCGTCAAGTCAATCATCCACTTCTTCGCCATACCCCGACGAGCAAACGTTGCACTTGCGCGAGCGTGCGTCTGAACCGCTCGCCGCGACGCACGTAAGCGATCGTGATCGACGCTTCGGCCGACCGGTCGGCATCGGTGCCGAGCCAGATGCGGTCGCCGCGCGCGATGCGCAGCACGTCGCCGGGCCGTACCCAGTAATCGTCGATGCTCGGCGGGCGCGTGATCCACAGCGCCGAGCCGTGCGCGCGAATCTCCGCGTCTTGCGGCGCGCGCCAGGTCATCGTGGTGCGCGGCGCGACCGCGAAACGGATCACGACAGTCGGTAACGCGATCGTGCCGGCGCGGCGCCGATCGGGACGGTCAAACAGCGGGCTTGCCTGGTCCATCGTCTTCTCCACTCAGTGAACCGGACGGATGACGTGCACCAGAACAAAAAGGCCTCATCCGTTTCCGGTGAGGCCTTGTGTGACATGCGGTACTGCTCGGATGCTAACGCACAAGCGCCTCCCGTGATCCATTCTTTCGAATGTTCACCGGGCAATGATTCGCGATGGCGATGAGCTTGAACGTAGGCATGCGAACGAGTTTGTCGTGGCAGCGCGGTGATGTCAACGTTATTTTTTGAGATACGTGGCGGTTACGCGTCGCGTTGCGCGAGCCCGTTCACGAGCAGTTCGGACAGCAGGCCCGTCATCCCTTCGGGATGTGTGGCCGCGCGCGCCTTGAGCTGTTCGACGAGTTCGGCGTTGAGCTTGCACGCGAACGGCACGAGCCCTTGCTCCTGGTCGAGCTTGCGCTGCGCGCGGCGGTCGAGCTTGGCCGCGTCGTCGGCACTCTTGCCGAAACGCGCGGCGCCCGACTGCTTCATTGCTTGCGTCAGCTTGAGCGCCTTGTTCTTTTCGAGATCGGTTTTCTTCATGGTCATCGCAGCACCTCCGGGAAATGAAGCCGCGATTGTACGCATTTCGGCGGGCGCTGCCCGCCGCACCCGCAAGAAACCCGGTTACGCGCCCTTCGTCGTGCCCCAGTTGCCGCCGTGCGCGGCCGCCTGCGCGGCCGGCGAGCGCGCGAGGTATTCGAGCGCCTGCTCGGTCGAACCTTCGTGGTGCGGCGTATAGCTCGGCTTGAAATAGCGCAGCGCCGCGCCGATCACCTTCCAGAACGACGGCAGGTGCCCGCGCCGCGAACCCTGCCACCACGCGCGCACGAAGCCCGGGTAGCGGCCGGCGTCCGGGTCGCGCGTGTACATGAACTTCGCGCCGGTCGTGATGTAGTAGAGCAGCAGCAGGATCACGAACGCCATGTGCATGCAGCGCTCCGGATAGGTGCCGCCCAGGTGCCGGTAGATGTCGAACGCGACGGTGCGATGCTCGACTTCCTCGGCGCCGTGCCAGCGCAGCAGGTCGACCATCGTCGGATCGGCCTTGCTTTCGTCGAGCCCGTGCGCGTTGAGCACCCAGTTGCCGAGATAACCGAAGAAATGCTCGAGCGACGCGATCACCGCGAGCTGCTGCCGCAGCCAGAAACGCGTATGGCCGATCTTCAGCCCGAGCGGCTGTTCGCCGAGCACGCGCGTGAACAGCCGGTTGAGCTTTTGCGTGAACGGCTTCGTGTCGATCCCGTGCCGGTCGTAGTAGTGCTTGAGCACGCCGCCGTGCGAGCGCGAATGCACGGCTTCCTGACGCAGGAAGCCTTCGGCCTCGTCGTGCAGGCGCGCATCGGCGATCAGCGGCAGCGCCTTGTTGTACACGCGGCAGAACCACAGCTCGCCTTCCGGGAACAGCAGGTTCAGCGTGTTGATGATGTGCGTGCTGCCCGGGTCGTTCGGCACCCAGGTGATCGGCGTGTCGCTGAAGTCGAACTTCACGTGCCGGGCCTTGATCTTGTGATATTCGGCGGGTTCGGTCATGGGTGTCTCCGTGTGCGGCGTCATGCGCCGTCAATGCGATGCCATGCTGACGCGGGCGATCATCCGGCCGAGCCACGGCATGAAGCGGCCGACAAAGCGCATCGCATGCGCTTCGCCGCCGACCGCGACGACGGGGCGGTTGCGCAGCACGCCGTCGACCATCGCCTGCGCGACGGTTTCGGGTTTCAGGCCGCGCATCTGGTACAGCCTGGTTGCGCGCTTGCGCAGCCGTGCTTCGTCCTGCGCGTTGGCGCCGGCGTACTGCGTCGACGCCATGATTCCGGTTTCCGCGAAGCCGGGGCACACGGCCGTCACGCCGATGCCTTTGTCCGCAAGTTCCGCGCGCATGCATTCGCTGAGCATCAGTACGGCGGCCTTCGTCGTCGCATAGGCGGGCAGGTCGCGCGACGGCCCGAACGCGGCGGCCGACGCGGTGTTGACGATGTGGCCGCCGGTGCCGCGCGCGGCCATCTGCTGCGCGAACAGCCGCGAGCCGTGGATCACGCCCCACAGGTTCACGTGCAGGATGCGCTCCCAGTGCCGCGTGCTGGTGTCGAGGATGCCGCCGGCCATGCCGATGCCCGCGTTGTTGATCACGATGTCCGCGCCGCCGAGTTCGCTGCCGACCCAGGCCGCCAGCGCTTCCATCTCGTCGGCGGACCCGACGTCGACGCGTTTCGCGTGCGCCTGCGCACCGGTCAGCCCGATCAACAGCGCGGTGCGCTCGGCGCTGGCGAGATCGATGTCGCACGCGACGACCGTCGCGCCTTCGCGCGCGAACGCGAGGGCCGCGCAGCGGCCGATGCCGCTGCCGGCGCCGGTGACGACCGCGACCTTGCCGCTGAAGCGCCCGCTCGTCGCGCGGCGGCGCGCGTTGGCGAGCGCGGGCGGTTCGTTGCCCGATTCGACCGCGTCGATCAGTTGCCCGGCGAGGTCCGCGAAGCGCGCGGGATCGGCGAGCGGCAGCCAGTGGCCGGCCGCGACCTCGCGGCGGTAGTACTGCGGCACCCAGCGCGACAGGTTCTCGGACAGCGCGGGGCTCACGTACCTGTCGCCGAGCGGCACGATCGTCTGCACGGGCGCATGCGCGTAGCGTTCGCGCGGCACGAACAGGCAGCGGATGAAGTTCGCGCGATAGAGGCGCACGCCGCGCGCGCCGTCATCGGCCTGCGTGGCGCGCGGCGTGACGGGCGTCTTTTCGATCCGGCGCAGCAGGCGCGGCCAGGCGCGGCCGAGCCAAAGCCGCCAGCCGAGCTCGGGGATGAACGGCAGGTGGAACAGGTACACGTACCACGACCGCAGGAGCTGGCCGCCGAGCTTGGCCAACGACGCGGGCGTCGGGCGCAGCACGCGCTCGCGCAGCCAGAAGCCGACGTGGTCGAGGCACGGCCCCGAGCACGACGTGTATGACGCGATGCGGCCGGCGAGCCGCGGATCGGTGACGAATTCCCAGCCCTGGATCGAGCCCCAGTCGTGCGCGATCAGGTGCACGGCGCGGCTGGGGCAGAGCGCGTCGATCACCGCGATGAAGTCGTCGGTCAGTTTCGCGAGGTGGTAGTCGGCCGTGCGCTTCGGCACGCCGGACAGGCCCGCGCCGCGCACGTCGTACGCGATCACGTAATGCTTGTGCGCGAGCAGCGGCGCGACGTGCTGCCAGACGCTGCTGTCGTCGGGATAGCCGTGCACCAGCACGACCGGCGAACGGGCCGGGTCGCCCCAGGTCCTGACTGCGAGCGTCAGGTCGCCGGAGGCGACCGCCGTCTCGCTGTGAACCGATTCGAACAGGGCCAGCGGCGCTTCGTCGGAAAGAGGCTGCATCGTGAGTCCGTTGTTCAGGGAGTCGGGGAGCGGGGGTGTCAGGCGGCGGCCTGCACGGTTGCAACGGCCTGCGTGCGTTCGGCCTGGCGGCGCTGCCAGCGGCGCACGTGCGGCAGGTCGTTGTCGAGCCAGTACGCGTCGTCGTCAGTGATCACGAGCAGTTCCTCGAATTTCGCGCCGACACCGGCGAAGCCGAGATGCGGCTCGACCGCCCACAGGCCCGGCACGGGCGCATGCTCGGAGCGGCGGTCGATCGACCATAGCGGCGACCAGCCTTGCTGCTTCGCCGCGCGGCCCTGGTCGAGCAGCAGGTTGCGCGTCGCATTCAGCCCGAAACGCGCGACGAAGCGCGGCTTCGACAGCTTGTGGATCTTCGCGACGCGATGCGCGAGCACCTTGAACGGATAGGCCTTGTGGCGCGGTTCGACGCCCTGGCGGCGGCACAGCGCGTCCACTTCCTGCGCAACCTCGGCCATCGACCGGCGCTCCTTCACGAGCCGCACGATCATGTCGCGGTGGTCCATCAGGTCGTCCTGAAGTTGTTCGAGGATCGGGTTCTCGCCGAGGCAGTGCGCATAGCCGACGTCGGCGACGATGCCGTCGAGCACGGGCGCGACGTCGAGGATCACCGGCATGTCGGTTTCGAGCTGCCGGTTGCTCGGGAAGAACGCGAGATTGAAGCCGCCCATGTGTTTGAGGCCCGAGAAGCCTTTGAACGCGGTGCGGTCGCCGAACCACGCGAACGGCTTGTGCAGCCAGTCGTGCACGCCGTTGTCCTGCAGCCATTCGGTCAGCAGGCGCGCGGCTTCCTTCTCGGTGATGCCCGGGTAGAGCATCGCGCCGACGGTTTCGACGCAGCGGTACGCAAGCTGCTGGACCGCGCGGAATTGCGGCAGCTCGTCGAGGTGGACTTCCGGCAGCGGGTGATCGGACATGGTGCGTCTCCAAATGTCGGCCAGAGTTGGCGCTTCCGCGCTTACTCGGGTCCTGTGCAAAGCAGGGCGCTGATCCGGAATGCATCCGCTGGTGTTCCCGTCGCGAATTATTCAGTCAGCATTTAATGTGCCATTGATTGATGTAACGATAATAGCGGGTTCGGCGTGGCGCGCCAGCCCCCGGGGGTGAGGATTTCTCCTAATGAAGGGCCGAAATGGAGGGGAGACTCTAGGTTGCCGGCGGTTGGGGCCGGATGGCCGTCGGCGCGCACGCAGGGATCAGGGGCCCCGGCCGGACGTTGTCACGAGCGGTTCCGGCGCCGGCCCGGATGGCCGCGCGCGTGCGGCCGCCTTGCGACGGCCCGGCATGTCGCGCCGGATCAAGTCCCCGTCGCGTCGCGACGTGACGCTGTCAAATTGCCGAAATAATTTCGTCACATCATTCGCCCCCGGTTCGGAGCCGTCCCGGCTTCGCCGCGCCGATGAGCCGCCGGTGCGCGGTGCGCCGCGCGGGGCAGTGCCCGAAGCCGATTCGAGATTCGACATTTCCACGGAGAGAGACCATGCAACGCCGCCAGTTCATGAATACCCTTGCCGCAGCGACTGCTGCGACGTCGCTGATGCTAAAGGCCGGTACGGCCGACGCGAAGAGCGCAACCGCGCCGGATGCGCTGGACCCGGGCCGCTGGTCGCCGTTCAACGCCGCGCGCCTGCAGGCGGTGCTCGACCGGCATGGCGTCGCGAGCGCGCACTACGACGAAAAGCGCCGCCCGTACGCGGTGTTCGACTGGGACAACACGTGCATCATGAACGACTGCGAAGAGGCGTTGCTGATGTACCAGATCAACCATCTGCAGTACAAGCTGACGCCGGACGAATTCGTCGGCGTGATGTGGAAGGACGTGCCGAAGGGCGCGTTCATGAAGGACTACACGACGATCGACGGCAAGCCGGTGACGATGGAGGATCTCGCCGCCGACGTCGAATCCGACTATCGGTGGCTTTACGCGAACTACAAGGGATTCGGCGGCGACAAGAGCCTCGACGAGATTCGCGAGACCGATCAGTTCAAGGATTTCCGCGCGAAGCTGTACTTCATGTACGACGCGATCTGCGACACGCATCCGCTCGAGATCGGCTACAAGTGGATCATCTACTTCTACAAGAACATGACGACCGCCGAGCTGCAGGCGATGGCGGAAGCGTCGGACAACTACGGTATCGGCGATGCGCTGCGCAAGGTCCGCTACGAAAGCCCGAAGACGCTGCCGGGCAAGGCCGGCGTGGTCGCCGACACGCATTTCCACGGCATCCGCATCCACGAGGAAATCCGCGCGGTGATGCACACGCTGCGCGCGAACGGCATCGACGTGTACGTGAGCACCGCGTCGCTCGACGACGTCGTGCGCGTGTTCGCCGGCCATCCGAACTACGGCTACGGCGTGCCGCCGGAGAATGTGATCGGGCTGCGTCTCGACATGCAGGACGGCAAGTACACGAGCACCTATCCGGCCGGCTGGCACTTCAACTGGGGGCCCGGCAAGACGGTCGGAATTCGCAACGTGCTCGCGTCGAAGAAAGGCTACGGTCCGCTGCTGGTGTTCGGCGACAGCGACGGCGACGCGTGGATGCTGCGCGATTTCAAGGACACCGCGGCCGGCGTGATCGTCAACCGGATGAAGAAGGGCGAGATCGGCGCGGACAGCAAGCTCGCGGCCGAGCAGATCGGCAAGTCGGACGCGCGCTTCCTGCTGCAGGGCCGCGACGAGCACACGGGCCTGATGATCCCGGACGAGAAGTCGATCAAGTACGGCAAGACCGATCGCAAGCTGCTGGCTTGACGAGCGCGGGGCGCCGGGCCGCTGCTGCCCGGCGTCCATCGGGATCGACGGCAGCGTCGCGCGGGCCGGAAAACGAGCGTCTCAGCGCTCGCGCGGCGCCCCCAACCGCTCCAGCAACGCTCCCAGCAAATCGATCGGCAGCGGAAACACGATCGTCGAGTTCTTGTCCGCGGCGATCGTCGTCAGCGTCTGCAGGTAGCGCAGTTGCATCGCCTGCGGCTGCCGCGCGAGCGTTTGCGCGGCCTGCAGCAGTTTCTCCGATGCCTGCAATTCCCCTTCCGCATGAATCACCTTCGCGCGCCGTTCGCGCTCGGCCTCGGCCTGCCGCGCGATCGCACGGATCATCGTTTCGTTCAGGTCGACGTGCTTGATCTCGACCGTCGACACCTTGATCCCCCACGCATCGGTTTGCGCGTCGAGCGTCTTCTGGATGTCGGCGTTCAACTGCTCGCGCTCGGCGAGCAGCGCGTCGAGTTCGTGCTTGCCGAGCACCGAACGCAGCGTCGTCTGCGAGAGCTGGCTGGTCGCGTCGAAGAAGCGCGCGACCTGGATCACGGCCTTCTCCGGGTCGACGACGCGGAAATACACGACTGCGTTGACCTTCACCGACACGTTGTCGCGCGTGATCACGTCCTGTGGCGGCACGTCGAACACGACGGTGCGCAGGTCGATCCGCACGACCTGCTGGACGATCGGGATGATCAGCACGAGCCCTGGCCCCTTCACTTTCCAGAACCGGCCGAGCATGAACACGACGCCGCGCTCGTACTCGCGGAAGATGCGGATCGACGATGCGACGAGTACGACGACGAAGACGATCAGAACGCTGCTGAAGCCGAACGTGTAACCCATCATGACGGTTCTCCGTGGTGTTGTTCTTGCACCGGCGTGTCATACAGCGGCGCGACGGTGAGCATCAGCCCGTGGCGGCCCGTGACGCGCACGCGGCAACCGGCGGCCAGCGGCGCGCTGCTCGCGACGCGCCACCGCTCGCCGTGCACGAGCGCCCAGCCGGCAGCCGACGGCGCGGGGTCGCCGTCGCGCGGCTGGTCCGCATGCAGGCCGTCGTCGAGCACTTCGCCGATGCTGCCGAGCATCGCCTCGGCGCCCGTCACGACCGGGCGCCGCCGCGCGCGCAGCGCGACGCTCGACACGCCCGCGACGAGCAACCCGCCGCCGAGCGCGAGGCTCGCAATGACGGGCCACGGAATCCCGTAGCCGGGCACATCGGTGTCGATCAGCATCAGCGCGCCGATCGTGAACGACACGATCCCGCCGAAACCGAGCACGCCGAAGGTCGGCAGGAACGCCTCGGCGACGAGGCAGCCGAGACCGAGCAGCACGAGGCCGAGGCCCGCATAGCTGATCGGCAGCAACTGCATCGCGAACAGCCCGACCAGCAGGCAGATCGTGCCGGCGACGCCCGGCAGCACGAAGCCGGGGTTCGCGAATTCGAAGAACAGGCCGTAGATGCCGATCGTCAGCAGGATCAGCGCGACGTTCGGATCGGCGATGATCAACAGGAAGCGGCTGCGCCAGTCGGGTTCGACCACGACGAGCGGCGCATGCGCGGTGGCGAGCCGCACCGTGCCGGCGGTGGTCGTCGCGCTGCGGCCATCGAGCTGGCGCGCGAGGTCGGCCGGATCCTGCGCGATCAGGTCGACGACGTGCTGCGCGCGCGCCTCGCTGGCCGACAGGCTGACGGCTTCGCGCACCGCGCGCTCGGCCCATTCGGCATTGCGCCCGCGCAACTGCGCGAGGCCGCGGATATAGGCCGAGGCGTCCTGCATCGCCTTGCGGATCTCGGTCGATTGCGTGTCGGTCGGCAGCGCGGCCGGCGACGAGCCCGAGGCACCCGATGCACCCGACGTCCCGGCCGGGGGCGCCCGTGGCGCAGCGGGGTTCGCGCCCGGCGGCGCGGCGCCGCCGACGCCGATCTGCACGGGCGACGCCGCGCCGAGATTGGTGCCGGGCGCCATCGCCGCGAAGTGGCTCGCATAGACGATGTAGGTGCCGGCGCTCGCGGCCCGCGCGCCGCCCGGCGCGACGAACGCGGCGACCGGCACCGGCGAGCCGAGGATCGCCTTGATGATCTGCCGCATCGACGTGTCGAGGCCGCCGGGCGTGTCGAGCTGCAGGATCGCGAGCGGCGCGTGCTCGCGCGCGGCGCGCTCGAGCGAGCGAACGATGAAATCGGCGCTGGCCGGCCCGATCGCGCCGTTGATGGGGATCACGATGACCGGGCGAGCGGCGGGCGCCTCGACGGGCGCCGGCGCGGCGGCCACGGCACACACGACGAGCAGCGCCGCGAACAGCGCGGCGCGCGCGACCCGCGCGGACAGCGGGTGACGGGGGCGGCCGTCGGGCGCGGAAGGCGCCGGCGGAGGCCCGTGACGGTGGAAGCGCATCGGGGCGTCCGGGCGGCGCGCGGACGCGCGCTGTCCGGCTCGCGGAAAGGGCGTTGGCCCGATGCTTAAAGATTAGGCGGTTTCGGCGGAAAGCGCGAAGGCGCGGCCGCGCCGGCCGGATTCAGCCCGCGCCGCCGCCCCGCGCGAGCACTTCGTCGCGATAGTCGGCCGGACTGCGGCCGCTCCATTTGCGAAACGCGCGGTAGAACGCGCTCGGCTCCGCGAAGCCGGTCGCGGCCGCGACGTCGGCGATCGTGCGGGCGGGGTCGGCCAGTGCCTCGAACGCGAGATCGCGCCGCAGCGTGTCCTTGATCGACTGGTACGCGTGGCCTTCCTGGTGCAGCTTGCGGCGCAGCGTGGCCTCGGCCACGTGCAGCCGCGCGGCCATCCCGCCCGCGCCCGGCCACGCGGCGGGCGGCATCCCGCGCAGCACCGCGCGCACCCGCTGCGCGAGCGCGTTCGGGTTGCGGTACTTGACGATGAAGCTCGCCGGCGCGTTGCGCAGGAAGGTCTTCAGCGTCTTCGCGTTCTGCACGACCGGCAGCGTCGCGAATTCGGGATCGAAATCGACATACGAATCGGGCTCGTTGAAACGCATGTCGTCGCAGAACATCGACGGATATTCGTGGTCGGCGGGCGGCGTGTCGCAGCGGAAGCTCGCATGCAGCAGCGGGATGCGCCGCCCGATCAGCCAGCAGGTGAGCCCGTAGACGATGATGAAATAGGTCGCGTACGTGAACATCGCGGGCGTCGCGCCGTTGTTGCGGTGCACGAAGCGCAACCGCACGCGCTGCGGGTTCGCGTCGAGTTCCGCGTGCAGGTCGTCGAGCACGCAGTGCATGAAATTCACCGCGCGCGCCATCGCGTGCAGCCCGTCGCGCGCGGACAGCGCGGCCTGGCTCATCGCGATGAAGCTGCCGCAGCGCATCGGGTGGCGATCCTGCCCAAAAAACTCGTCGTCGAGCGCGCGCGCAATCGCGTTCCACAGCGCGCCGTATTGCTGCGCGGACACGCGTGCGCGCGGTTGCCCAAGCAGCGCGGGCGCGATGCCGGCCTGCGCGAGCAGCGGCTCGGCCGCGACGCCGCGCCGGGTGGCGAGCGCGACGCTGTAGGCGACGAGGCTGATCGCGATGGTTCCCTTGTCTTCCTGCTTCATCGGTGTCGCCGGTGTGGCAAAAACGCTCAGTGTAAATGAGCGACGCGAGCATCGAACAGTCGCGCGCGCTTGCCTACACTTGTTGCATCGAAACGCAAGGACGGTCGCGCCCGGCGGCCGCGGGAGACAGCAGCACCATGGACGAGCTTTACACCGAAGACCAGCGGATGATCCGCGACGCCGCGCGCGCTTTTGCCACCGAGGTGCTGGCGCCGAACGCCGCGCAGTGGGACCACGACGCGCAGCTGCCCGACGCCGTCGTCGCGCAGCTCGGCGAACTCGGCCTGCTCGGGATGATCGTGCCGCAGGAGCTGGGCGGCTCGTATACCGACTACGTCGCGTATGCGCTGGCGATGGAGGAGGTTGCCGCCGGCGACGCCGCGTGCGCAACGCTGATGAGCGTGCACAACTCGGTCGGCTGCGGGCCGATCCTCGGCTTCGGCACGCCGGCGCAGAAGGACCGCTGGCTGGCCGACATGGCGTCCGGCCGCGTGATCGGCGCGTTCTGCCTGACCGAGCCGCACGCCGGCTCCGAGGCGAACAACCTGCGCACGCGTGCGGAGCTGCGCGACGGTAAATGGGTGCTGAACGGCGCGAAGCAGTTCGTGACCAACGGCCGGCGCGCGGGTGTCGCGATCGTTTTTGCCATGACCGACCCCGAGGCCGGCAAGCGCGGCATTTCCGCGTTCCTGGTACCGACCGACACGCCGGGCTTCATCGTCGGCAAGCCCGAGAAGAAGATGGGCATCCGCGCGTCGGATACGTGCCCGATCACGTTCGAGAACTGCGCGATTCCGGAAGAGAACCTGCTCGGCAATCGCGGCGAAGGGCTGAAGATCGCGCTGTCGAATCTCGAGGGCGGGCGCATCGGCATCGCCGCGCAGGCGCTTGGCATCGCGCGCGCCGCGTTCGACAAGGCGCGCCGTTATGCGGGCGAGCGCGTGCAGTTCGGCAAGCCGATCGCCGAGCATCAGGCGATCCAGCAGAAGCTCGCCGACATGGCCACGCAGATCAACGCCGCGCGCCTGCTCGTGCATCACGCGGCGAAGCTGCGCACGGCCGGGCTGCCGTGCCTGTCGGAAGCCTCGCAGGCGAAGCTGTTCGCGTCCGAGATGGCCGAGCGCGTGTGCTCGGACGCGATCCAGATCCACGGCGGCTACGGCTACCTGGTCGATTACGAAGTCGAGCGTCATTACCGCGACGCGCGCATCACGCAGATTTACGAGGGCACCAGCGAAGTGCAGCGGATGGTGATCGCGCGGCAGCTTTGAGTCGCGCCGGCCGCGCCGGCGGCAGCGATACGCAGGGCACGAGGGCATGGCGGTGAACGCGGCACGCAACGACGTGACCGTGCGCCGCGCAACAGGGAATCGGGCATGCGCTGCAGTGCATGCGCCGGTTGACCGCGAGGCATGGAGACTGGAGACAACACGATGACGGTACAGGCATTCCTGGACGCACGCGACTTTCTGCTGCGCCATCGCACCGACTACGAAACCGCCTATCGCGATTTCGAATGGCCGGTGCTCGATGCGTTCAACTGGGCGCTCGACTACTTCGACCCGATGGCGCGCGGCAATGACCAGCCCGCGCTGTGGATCGTCGACGCGGCGACCGGCACGGGCGATCCGTATTCGTTCGCGCAGATGTCCGAGCGCTCGTCGCGGATCGCGAACTGGCTGCGCGCGATCGGTGTCGGGCGCGGCGACCGGATCCTGCTGATGCTGCCGAACCGTGTCGAGCTGTGGGACGCGATGCTCGCCGCGATGAAACTCGGTGCGATCGTGCTGCCCGCGACCACGCAACTGTCGGCCGACGACGTGCGCGACCGCGTGCAGATCGGCGGCGCGAAATACGCGATCGTCGACGAGAACGAAACCGCGAAATTCGAACAGCCGGGCCTCGGCCTCGCGCAGCAGATCGTCGCCGGCGCGCCGCGTGCGGGCTGGCTCGCGATGAACGACGGCTACGCGGCGAGCGCCGCGTTCGAGCCGGACGCGGTCACGCACGCGGGCGATCCGATGCTGCTGTACTTCACGTCGGGCACGACGTCGAAGCCGAAGCTCGTCGAGCATACGCACCGCACCTATCCGGTCGGCCATCTGTCGACGATGTACTGGGTCGGCCTGCAGCCGGGCGACATCCACTGGAACATCAGCTCGCCGGGCTGGGCGAAGCACGCGTGGAGCTGCTTCTACGCGCCGTGGAATGCGCAGGCGTGCGTGTTCGCATTCAACTACGCGCGCTTCGAGCCGAAGGTCGTGCTCGATGCGATCGTCAAATACCAGGTGACGACGCTGTGCGCGCCGCCGACGGTGTGGCGCATGCTCGTGCAGCAGCCGCTCGCGTCGTTCGACGTGAAGCTGCGCGAGATCGTCGGCGCGGGCGAGCCGCTGAATCCCGAGATCATCGAGCGCGTGAAGAAGGCGTGGGGCATCGCGATCCGCGACGGCTACGGCCAGACCGAGACGACCTGCCTGATCGGCAACTCGCCGGGCCAGCCGGTCGTCGCGGGCTCGATGGGCCGGCCGCTGCCCGGCTACCGCATCGCGCTGCTCGATCCGGACGGCGCGGCCGTGACCGAAGGCGAGGTCGCGCTGCCGATCGGCGCCGATGCGCCGCGCCCGGTCGGGCTGATGAACGGCTACGCGAACAACCCCGACGCGACGACCTACGCGATGCGCGACGGCCATTACCGCACGTCGGACATCGCGATGCGCCGCGACGACGGTTATTACGTGTATATCGGCCGCGCGGACGACGTGTTCAAGTCGTCCGACTACCGGCTGAGCCCGTTCGAACTCGAGAGCGTGCTGATCGAGCATCCGGCGATCGCCGAGGCGGCCGTCGTGCCGAGCCCCGACCCCGTGCGGCTGTCGGTGCCGAAGACCTTCATCACGCTGCGGCAGGGCTACGAGGAAAGCCCCGCGCTCGCGCTGGAGATTTTCCGCTTCTCGCGCGAAAAGCTCGCGCCGTACAAGCGCATCCGCCGCCTGCAGTTCGCGGAGCTGCCGAAGACGATCTCGGGGAAGATCCGCCGCGTCGAGCTGCGCCGCCGCGAGATCGAGCGCGGCGACGACGCGACCGCGCGGATGCCCGGCGAATACTGGGAAGAAGATTTCGCCGCCGAGCTGAAATGACGTGACCGGGCCGCGGGCCGTGCGCCGCACTGAAGCGGCCGCGCCGCAGCCGACCTGAACCGGCCGCCCGTACGGTATTCCATGCGGGCGGCGTTCTGAAGGAGAAAGGATCGATGAACGCGAATTCGACGCCCCGCACGGGGCAAGACGTGCCGACGGTCAAGCTGCTGATCGACGGCGCCTTCGTCGAGTCCGCCACGAACGAGTGGCGCGACATCGTCAACCCGGCGACGCAGCAGGTGCTCGCGCGCGTGCCGTTCGCGACCGTGGCGGAAGTCGACGCGGCCGTGCAGGCCGCGCACGCCGCCTATGCGACGTGGAAGAACACGCCGATCGCCGCACGCATGCGCATCATGCTGAAGTTCCAGGATCTGGTGCGCTCGAACCAGCAGCGCATCGCGAAGACGCTGACGGCCGAGCAGGGCAAGACGATTCCCGATGCCGAAGGCGACATCTTCCGCGGTCTCGAAGTGGTCGAGCACGCATGCTCGGTCGGCTCGCTGCAGCTCGGCGAATTCGCGGAGAACGTTGCGGGCGGCGTCGACACCTACACGCTGCGCCAGCCGCTCGGCGTGTGCGCGGGCATCACGCCGTTCAACTTCCCCGCGATGATTCCGCTGTGGATGTTCCCGATGGCGATCGTGTGCGGCAATACGTTCGTGCTGAAACCGTCCGAGCAGGACCCGATGTCGACGATGGAACTCGTCGAGCTCGCGGTCGAGGCCGGGATACCAAAAGGTGTACTGAACGTCGTGCACGGCGGCAAGGAAGTCGTCGACGCGATCTGCTCGCATCCGCTCGTGAAGGCGATCTCGTTCGTCGGCTCGACGGCGGTCGGCACGCACGTGTACAACCTCGGCAGCGCGAACGGCAAGCGCGTGCAGTCGATGATGGGTGCGAAGAACCATGCGGTGGTGTTGCCCGATGCAAACCGCGAGCAGACGATCAATGCACTCGTCGGTGCCGGCTTCGGCGCGGCGGGGCAGCGCTGCATGGCGACGTCGGTCGCGGTGCTGGTGGGCGACGCGCGCGACTGGCTGCCCGATCTCGTCGCAAAGGCGAAGCTTTTGAAGGTGAACGCGGGCGCGGAAGCCGGCACCGACGTCGGCCCGGTCGTGTCGAAGACCGCGAAGGAGCGCATCCTGTCGCTGATCGAAGCAGGCGTGGACGAAGGCGCGAAGCTCGAACTCGACGGCCGCGACGTGACGGTGGCCGGCTACGAAAGCGGCAACTTCATCGGCCCGACGATCTTCTCGGGCGTGAATACCGACATGTCGATCTACACGCACGAAATCTTCGGCCCGGTGCTCGTCGTGCTCGAAGCCAACACGCTCGACGAAGCGATCGCGCTCGTCAACGCGAATCCGTTCGGCAACGGCGTGGGGTTGTTCACGCAGAGCGGCGCGGCCGCGCGCAAGTTCCAGAGCGAGATCGACATCGGCCAGGTCGGCATCAACATCCCGATTCCGGTGCCGGTGCCGTTCTTTAGCTTTACCGGTTCGCGCGGGTCGAAGCTCGGCGATCTCGGCCCGTACGGCAAGCAGGTCGTGCAGTTCTACACGCAGACGAAGACGGTCACCGCGCGCTGGTTCGACGACGACACGACGGCCGGCCCGGTGAATACGACGATTCGGCTGCATTGAGCGGCGGAGGACACGAAAATGAAAATCGGATTTATCGGCCTCGGCCACATGGGTGCGCCGATGGCGCTGAACCTGTTGAAAGCCGGCCACGAAGTGCACGCGTTCGACTTGAGCGCCGACGCATTGCGTGCACTGCAGGACGCCGGCGCGCAGGTTGCCGCGTCGCCGCGCGATGCCGCATCCGGCGCGACGTTCGTGATCACGATGCTGCCGGCCGCGCCGCACGTGCGCTCGGTGCTGACCGGCGAAAACGGCGTGCTGGCCGGCCTCGGCGCGGGCGCGACCGTGATCGATTCGAGCACGATCGACCCGGCGAGCGCGCAGGCGTTCGGCGCGCTCGTGCGCGAGCACGGCGGCGCGTTCGTCGATGCGCCGGTATCGGGCGGCACCGGCGGCGCGGCGGCCGGCACGCTTACCTTCATGGTCGGCGGCAGCGACGCCGATTTCGAGCGCGTGAAGCCCGTGCTCGCCGGCATGGGCAAGAACATCGTCCACTGCGGCGCGACGGGCATGGGGCAGGTCGCGAAAGTCTGCAACAACCTCGTGCTCGGCATCTCGATGGCGGCCGTATCGGAGGCGATGTCGCTCGGCGTCGCGCTCGGCATCGACCCGAAGGTGCTGGCCGGCATCGTCAACACGTCGACCGGCCGTTGCTGGAGCTCGGACACGTACAACCCGTATCCGGGCGTGATCGACACCGCGCCGTCGTCGCGCGGCTACTCGGGCGGCTTCGGTACCGACCTGATGCTGAAGGATCTCGGCCTCGCGAACGACGCCGCGAAGCAGGCGCGCCAGCCCGTCTATCTCGGCGCGCTCGCGCAGCAGCTGTACCAGACGATGAGCAGCCGCGGCGACGGGCAGCTCGATTTCTCGGCGGTGATTCGCCTGTACCAACCGGCAACCAAGAAGGACGCGTGATGATCGAACTGGACTACGTCGACGACGGCGCGATCGCGTGCGCGACGCTCAAGCGTCCGCCCGCGAACGCCTTTACCGCCGACGGGCTGCAGCAGCTGCAGGAAACCGTCGCAGAACTGAATGCAAACCCGCACGTGCGCGCCCTGGTGATCACGGGCGACGGTCCGAAGTTCTTCAGCGCGGGCGCCGACCTCAACACGTTCGCCGACGGCGACCGCGCGGTCGCGCGTGAGATGGCGTCGCGCTTCGGCGCGGCGTTCGAGGCGCTGCACGATGCGCGCGTCGTGACGATCGCGGCGATCAACGGCTATGCGATGGGCGGCGGCCTCGAATGCGCGCTTGCGTGCGACCTGCGGATCGCCGAGACGCATGCGCAGATGGCGCTGCCCGAGCCGTCGGTCGGCCTGCTGCCGTGCGGACTCGGCACGCAGACGCTGCCCTGGCTCGTCGGCGAAGGCTGGGCGAAGAAGATCATCCTGACCGGCGCGCGCGTCGACGCGGCGACGGCGCTCAGGATCGGCCTCGTGGAAGACGTGGTCGACAGCGGCGCGGCGCGCGACGCGGCACTCGCGCTGGCGCGCAACGTCGCGCGGCAGAGCCCGCACGCGGTCGCGTACAGCAAGGAGCTGATCGGCCTCGCGCGCCGCGGCGTGCCGCGCGGTGCGGCGCTCGCGGTCGAGCGCGAACGCTTCGTCGACCTGTTCGACACGAACGATCCGCGCGAAGGCGTGGCCGCGTTTCTCGGCAAGCGTGCGCCGCAATGGCATGAGGGAGAGCAGGAACGATGAGCACGCCGGTCACGACTCACGACACCTTGGCGGAGCACGCGCCCGAGGTGCTGTTCCGCGTGGTGAACCGCGTGGCGCTGATCACGCTGAACCGGCCGGCCGCGCTCAACGCGCTGTCGTACGCGATGATCGGCGAGCTGGCCGCGCTGCTCGAGCGCTGCCGCAACGACGACCAGATCGTCGCGGTCGTGCTGCGCGGCGCGGGCGAGAAGGGCTTCTGCGCGGGCGGCGACGTGCGCGCGCTGTACAGGATGGTGGCGCAGCGCGAAACCTGGCTGCCGTTCTTCGTCGACGAATACCGGCTCGACTACGCGATCCACACGTTTCCGAAGCCGGTGGTCGCGCTGATGGACGGCGTGACGATGGGCGGCGGCATGGGCCTCGCGCAAGGCGCGGCGCTGCGCGTCGCGACCGAGCGCAGCAAGATCGCGATGCCGGAGACCCGCATCGGCCTCGTGCCGGATGTCGGCGCCACGCATTTCCTGTCGCGCATGCCGGTCGAACTCGAACTGTACGTCGGGCTGACCGGCGCGATGCTGTCGGGCGCCGACGCGCTGACCGCGAAGCTCGCGGACCTGTGCGTGCCGTCCGCGTGGCTCGATACGTTCGAAGCGCGCATCGAAGGCGTCAAGTGGGACGGCGATGCATTGCCGGCGCTGCGCAAGGTGTTCGAGCCGCCGTGCAACGTCGTGCCGCACGCGGTGCTTGACAGCCAGATGCCATGGATCGTCCGCCACTTCGACAAGCGTTCGACCGTCGAGCGGATCGTCGCGACGCTGACGCAGGATCTCGCGCGCGACGAGCTGTCGCGCGAGCACCGTCAGTGGCTGCAGGCGACGCTCGACGCGCTGTCCGGCCATTCGCCGACGATGCTGCACGTGACGCGCGAAGCGCTGCTGCGCGGCCGGCAGATGACGCTCGCCGAATCGTTCCGGATGGAGCTTGGCATCGTCGCGCGCGCGATCGAGGAAGGCGACTTCTGCGAGGGCGTGCGCGCGCATCTGGTCGACAAGGATCGCAAGCCGCGCTGGGCGCCCGCGTCGCTCGTCGAACTGCGCGCCGAACGCGTGCGGCATTTCCTGACGTCGCCATGGAAGCTGTTTGCGCATCCGCTCGCCGATCTAGGCGCCGCGTGATTGCCCGACGCGCCGCGCGGCGCGTCGGTTTCAATTCGTCCTAGCGCTCGATCATCGGCGGAACCGCCTGCGCAAGCGCGTCGATCACGCAGCGTGTCTTGCGCGGCAGGTAGCGCGTCTTCGGCCAGAGCGCGTGAATGTCGCCTTCGCAGACGAAGCAGCGGTCGAGTACGACCGTCATCTCGCCGCGCTTCACGTAGTAATCGAGCAGCCAGCTCGGCAGCCACGCGATCCCGAACCCCGACGCGCCGGCCGTCGCGATCGCCTGCACGTCGTCGAAACTCAGTTGATGCTGCATGTCGACGCGTACCGTCGAGCCGTCCGGCGCACGCAGGTCCCACGGCTGCGGCACGCCCGAGCGTGAATACGCGATCGTCCGGTGGTGCTTCAGATCGTCGAGCGTCTTCGGCATGCCGTGGCGGGCGAGATACGACGGCGCCGCGCCGAGGCTGCCGTATTGCGTGCCGAGCCGCCGCACCGCGAGGCTCGTGCTGTCGGCGAGCGTGCCGATCCGCACCGCGAGGTCGATGCCTTCCTCGACGAGATCGACGAAGCGGTCGGTGATCGACACGTCGATCCGCAGGTGCGGATAGGTGCGCGCGAGGTCGAGCACGATGGGCGTCACGCAGTGGTGCCCGAACGCGAGCGGCACGCTCAGCCGCAGCTTGCCGCGCGCCTCGTGGCGGCCGCAATCGAGATCGGCTTCCGCCGCTTCCAGTTCCGACAGCGCGCGCACGCAGCGGTCGTAGTACGCCTGGCCGTCGTCGGTCAGGCTCTGGCTGCGCGTCGTGCGCTGCAAGAGCCGCGCGCCGAGCCGCTTCTCGAGCCGCGCGACCGCCTTGCCGACCGCCGAGCGCGTCATGTCGAGCCGCTCCGCGGCGAGCGCGAAGCTGCCCGATTCCACCACCTGGACGAAGGTCGTCACGCCGTCGAGTCTGTCGGTCATGGAAGGTCGCGCTGATTGAGTCCTGTGATTCCCCAGTTCGAAGAAATGTACGCGTCAATGGGGAGGGAAATTCTCACTATAGTACCGATTCCCGCTCAGCGCGCGTCGCCGGCCGTGCGCGGCGAATCTTCTTCGATCTGGAGGCGCGCGCGGCCCGTTGCGGGTCGCCGCGCAATACGCATGACGCTATCCGACTCCCGCAGGAATGCGGTCGCGCTCGCGGCCGTTTGTCTCACGTCGCTGATGTTCGGCCTCGAAATCTCGAGCGTGCCGGTGATCCTGCCGACGCTCGAACACGTGCTGCATGGCGATTTCAACGGCATGCAGTGGATCATGAACGCGTACACGATCGCGTGCACGACGGTGCTGATGGCGGCCGGCACGCTTGCCGACCGGTTCGACCGCAAGCGCGTGTACGTGATCGGCACCGTGCTGTTCGGCGCGACGTCGCTGCTGTGCGGGCTCGCGCCGAACGTGCCGGTGCTCGTCGCGGGCCGGCTGTTGCAGGGCGCCAGTGGCGGCGCGATGCTGATCTGCCAGATTGCCGTGCTGTCGCACCAGTTCCGCGAGGGCCGCGAGCGCGGCCGCGCGTTCGGGATCTGGGGGATCGTGTTCGGGATCGGGCTCGGTTTCGGGCCGATCGTCGGCGGTGCGATCGTCGCGCTGGCGAGCTGGCCGTGGGTGTTCCTCGTCCATGCGCCGCTCGCGGCCGTCGCGCTCGCGCTGATCGGCGGCGCGGTGCAGGAGTCGCGCGATCCGCACGCGGGCACGCTCGACGTCGCGGGCATCGTCACGCTGTCGCTCGCGGTGCTCGGTCTCGCGTTCTACATCACGCAGGGCGCGGAGCTCGGGCTGACGAGCGTGGCCGGCCTCGGCGTGCTCGGCGCGACCGTGCTTGCACTGGCCGGCTTCTTCGTCGCGGAACGTGCCAGCGCGCGGCCGATGTTCGACTTCTCCGTGTTCCGGATTCGCGCGTTCACCGGCGCGATCTTCGGCTCGATGGGGATGAACTTCAGCTTCTGGCCGTTCATGATCTACCTGCCGATCTGGTTCCAGGTCGCGCTCGGCTACGACAGCGTGACGGCCGGCCTCGCGTTGCTCGCGTACACGCTGCCGACGCTGGTCGTGCCGCCGTTCGGCGAACGGCTCGCGCTGCGCTACGGGCCGGGTGTCGTGATCCCGGGCGGCCTGTTCACGATCGCGGCCGGCTTCGCGCTGATGCGGCTCGGCAGCGCGGCCGGGCACGCGAGCTGGCTCACGATGCTGCCCGGCTGCGCGATCGCCGGCATCGGGCTCGGGCTCACGAACACGCCCGTCACCAACACGACCACAGGCGCGGTGCCGAGCGCGCGGGCCGGGATGGCATCGGGCATCGACATGAGCGCGCGGATGATCTCGCTCGCGCTGAATATTGCGATGATGGGCTTCGTGCTGGTCGCGGGGATCGTCGCGAGCCTGAAGGCCGGTGTCGCGGGCGCGGTCGATGGCAGCGCGCTGCGTACGCTCGCGCAGGAAATCGCATCGGGCCGCACCGACGGGCTGCAGGCGATTGCACCGGCGCTCGCCCAGGCCGACCCGACCGGCGCGGCACTGCACGCGGCGCTCGTGCACGGGTTCGGCTGGGTGATGGTGTACGGCGCGGCGGGCGTGGCCGTGCTCGCGACGGCGAGCGCGGTGGCGTTCGCGCCGGCGCGGCGTGGGGCGGCCGTGTGCGAGTGATGCCGGGCGCGACGGTCAGGACATGCCGCCGCCGAGCGCGCGGTACAGCGTCATCTGGTTGTTGAGCCGGTTCAGCCGGGTCAGCTCGTTGGCGCTTTGCGCGTTCCTCAACACCTGCTGCTGGTCGAGCCACGGCTGCACGGCGGTCGCGCCGGCCGCGAACCGCGCGGCGGCAAGCTGCTCGGCGCGCTGCGCCTGGGCCAGCGACAGCGCGCGCTGTTCGGCCTCGCGCTCGAGCTGCACGCGCGCCGACAGCGCATTCTCGACTTCCGCGAGCGCCGTGTAGAGCCGCTGGCGGAACCCGACGACGGCTTCCTCGTACTGCGTCTTCGACACCTTGATCTGCAGTTGCATCGTGTTCCACTGGATGAACGGCAGCGCAAGGCCGAGCCCGAGCGTGCCGACCGGATTCGCGAGCACGCGCTCGAGGCTCGTGCTCGACGTGCCGGCGGTGCCGGTCAGCGTGAAGGTCGGGTAGAAGCTGGTGCGCGTCGCGTCGACCTGCGCGAGCGATTCGCGCAGCCGGAATTCCGCCGCGCGCAGGTCGGGGCGCCGGCCGATCAGGCTGGCCGGCAGACCGGCCGCGACGTCCGGCGGCGGCGCGTCCGGCAGCGCCGACGGTTCGGCGGCGCGCTGCTGCGGCGGCCGGTCGAACAGGATCGCGAGCGCGTGGCGGTTTTCGGTGCGCTGCTGGATCAGTTGCGTCTGCGCGGCGCGTTGCGCGGACAGGCTCTGTTCGGCCTGCGCGAGATCGAGCCCCGACACGGCGCCGGCCGCGTGCCGCGACCGGACGACCGCGAGCGTCCGCGCCGCATACGCGATGTTCGCGTCGCCGAGCGCGATCTGCCGATTCAGATAGCCGATCTGCCAGTACAGCGACGCCGTCGTGCCGATCAGCGACAGCCGCGCGGCTTCGAGATCGGCCGCCGTTGCGTCGGCTTCCCAATGCGCGGCATCGCGCAACGCGGCCAGCCGGCCCCACAGGTCGATTTCATAGCTGAGCGAACCGTTGACGCCGCTCGACCGGCTGATCCGGTGCGTATCGAGCGTGCGCGAGACGGCGCCGTTCGCGCCGAGCGACACGGCGGGCGTCAGGTTCGTGTCGACGAGCCCGGCCTGCAGTTGCGCGCGATACACGCGTATCGCCGCGATCGAGAGGTCGTTGTTGGCGCGCAGCGCGTCGTCGATCAGCCGGTCGAGTTGCGGATCGCCGAAGCTGCGCCACCAGTCGCGCGTCGTGGCCGGCGCGTTGGCGGAGACCGGCGCCGCCCAGTTCGCGGGCATCGCGACGGCGGGCAACGGCTCGTGGCGCGTGGCCGTGCAGCCGGCCAGCAGCGCGGCGGCGCACGCGCATGCGACCAGGCGGCGAAGCGGTGAGGAATGCGTCATGGCGGGCTCCGTCAGTCGCGCGCGAGCGCATCGATCGGATCGAGCCGCGACGCGTTGCGCGCGGGCATGAAACCGAATATCACACCGGTGAGCGTCGAGCAGACGAACGCCGTCACGATCGCGCCGGCGGAAAACACCATCTTCCATTGCGCGACGAACATCGAGAACACCGCGCCGAGCCCGAACGACAGCGCGATGCCGATCGTGCCGCCGAGCAGGCAGACGAGCACGGCCTCGACGAGAAACTGCTGCAGGATGTCGGACTGGCGCGCGCCGACCGCCATCCGGATGCCGATTTCGCGTGTGCGCTCGGTGACCGACACGAGCATGATGTTCATCACGCCGATCCCGCCGACGACGAGCGAGATCACGGCGATCAGCGACAGCAGCAGCGTCAGCGACTGGCCGGTCTTCTCGACGGTCTTGACCACGCTGTCCATGTTGTACGTGAAGAAGTCCTTGCGGCCGTGGCGCTGGATCATCAGCTTTTCGAGGCTTTTTTCGGCGGCCGCGCTCGGCTGTCCGTCGCGCACGCGCACGGTGATGCTGTCGAGATGGCGCTGGCCGAACAGGCGCCCGCTCGCCGTCGTGTACGGCACCCAGACGTTCAGGCTCTTCACGCTGCCGAACGCGCTCTTCTTGTCGGCCGTGACGCCGATCACGACGCACGGCACGTTGTCGACCAGGATCACTTCGCCGACCGGATTGCGCGTCGCGCCGAACAGCTTGCGGCGTGTGTTCTGGTCGATCACGGCCACCTGCGCCTGGCGGCGCACCGCGTCCTCGTCGAATGCGACGCCCAGCGCGAAACGCATCCCGCGCGCCTGGAAGAAGCGGTCGCCGACGCCGCTCACGAGCGCGTTGACGTCGATGTTGCGGTAGCGCAGCAGCAGCGTGCGCGACGTCTCGGGCGTTGCGCTGTCGATGTACGGCTGCTCGGCGAGCGCGGCGACATCGGCGGGCACGAGGGTCTGGATCGTGTCGGCGCGGCTGTCGCCCCAGTCGGTGCCCGGATAGACGTTGATCGTGTTCGTGCCGATGCTGCCGATCTCGTCGAGCATGTAGCGCTTCGCGCCTTCGCCGATCGCGACGATCGACACGACCGACGTGATGCCGATGATGATGCCGAGCATCGTCAGCAGCGTGCGCAGCCGGTGCGATACGAGCGCGATCCACGCCATCCGGCAGGCCTCGGCGAAGCGGCCGGTGCCAGCCGCGAAACGCCGCGCGCGCGTGCCGGTGTCCGCGTCGGCGTCGGCGGGCGGCGGACTGTCTTGGCGATCGCGTGCGGACGGCGCGCCGGCTGTCGCTTCGGCTGCGTCGACGCCGGCTTTCGCGAGTGCCTCCGCGTAGTGGCGATTCGGCCGGTCGGAGACGATCTCGCCGTCGCTGATCTCGATGATGCGCCGCGCATGGCGCGCGACGGCCTGGTCGTGCGTGACGATGACGATCGTATGGCCGAGCGCGTTCAGCTCGTGCAGGATGCGGATCACGTCCTGACCGCTTTTCGTGTCGAGCGCGCCGGTCGGTTCGTCGGCGAGGATCACCTGGCCGCCGTTCATCAGCGCGCGTGCAATGCTCACGCGCTGCTGCTGGCCGCCGGACAGTTGCCCGGGCCGGTGGTGCGCGCGATCGGCGAGCCCGAGGCGCGCGAGCAGCGCGCGTGCGCGTTCGTGCCGCTCCGCGCGGGTGGTGCCCGCGTAGATCGCGGGCATTTCGAGGTTCGCGACCGCGTCGACGTGCGGCAGCAGGTGATAGCGCTGGAACACGAAGCCGAAGTGCTCGCGGCGCAGCTGCGCGAGTTCGTCGCTGTCGAGCATGTGCGTGTCGCGTCCGCCGACCGTATAGGTGCCTTCGCTCGGATGATCGAGGCAGCCGAGGATGTTCATCAGCGTCGACTTGCCGGAACCCGACGCGCCGACGATCGCGACGATCTCGCCCGCGTCGATCGACAGGTTGACGTTGTTCAGGACGACGACGTCCTTGTCGCCGGCCGGAAAGCGTCGCGTGACGGCAGCGAGTTTCAGCAGGGGCTGGCTCATCGTCACACCACGTCCGCCAGCGGCGCGTGCTCGTCCGCGGCGGCTTCGCCGATCACGACGCGCTCGCCGTCCTTCAGGCCCGCCAGCACCTCGACGCGCACGTTGTTGTTGATGCCGATGCGAATGTTGCGCGTTTCCGTGCTGCCGTCGGCGCGCAGCACGCGGACCGCATGGGTGCCGTCCTTGCGCTTCTCGCCGAGTGCGGCGGCCGGAATGCTGAGCGCGTTGCGCGCATTGCCGAGCACGATGTTGACCTGCGCGGTCATCGAAATGCGCAGCCGATGCTCGGGATTCGGCACTTCGAACAGTGCGTTGTAGAACACGGCGGAGTTTGGTTTCGTGCCGCCGCCTGCGCCGCCGCCGAGCGAGCTCTGCGCGTCGGCGAAGTTCTGCGGCGCCGGCTCGGTCGCGCGCAGCTTGCCGTAGTGGCGCTTGTCCGGTTCGCCGAGGATCGTGAAATACGCGGTCTGGCCGGCGTGCACGCGGATCACGTCGGCTTCCGAGACCTGCGCCTTCACGGTCATCGTGTCGAGATCCGCGAGCTTCAGGATCACCGGCGCCTGCTGCTGCGCGATCACGGTCTGGCCTTCCTGCGTGACGATCGCGACGACTTCGCCGTCGATCGGTGCGACGATGCGCGTGTAGCCGAGGTTGGCCTGCGCGGTCTCGATCTGGATGCGTGCCGAGCGGATCTGCGCGGAGAGCGACGCGAGGGTCGCGCGCTGTACGTCGAGCGTTGCGCGCGCGGCCTCGAACGACTCGCGCGACGTCGCATCGTCGGGCAGCATCGCCTGCTGGCGCCGGAATGCGAGTTCCGCCTGCGTCAGTTGTGCGGCGGTCGATTGCTGCTGCGCGCGCAGGCTCTCTTCGCTGGCGCGCGCCTGGCGCAGCGCGTTTTCCGAGATCACGGGATCGATTTCGGCGAGCCACTGACCCTTCGCCACCTTGTCGCCGAGTTTGACCTTCAACGTCTTCAACTGCCCGGAAACCTGTGCGCCGACGTCGACCTGCTTGAACGCCTGCAGAGCGCCAGTCGCGAGCACGGCGTTCTCGAGATCGCCACGCGTGACGGGTGCGGACAAGTACTGCGGATGCTTGTCGGGCGCGCAGGCCTTCAGTGCGACGCCGGCGGCGATCGCGACGATGGTCAGGGTAGCCAGCACGATGCGCCGGCGGCGATGGGTCTTCTGGGTCATGAGAACGCTGCGAGGATGAAGCGATGCCGGCGATGCGTGCGGCCGAGCGGGACGATCCGGTCGGCGTCGCATGCCGGGCGTGTTGCCCGCGACGGAATCCGCGTACGCATCGCGCGGGCGTGCCGAATCGAATCAGGCGCTCATGGTAAGCGAGGAATTCGCGCCAAATCGTGTGGAAATTGTGCTGAATTGTGCGAGCACCGCGCCGGAGCGGGGGCCGGGCGGCGTCATTGTTGCGATCTGTGAACGCGGCGGGGAAGCAGCGGAGAAGGGGACGCGGGCTGGTGCGTGTCCGGCGGCCCGCGTTACCGCTGCGCGGCGATGATCGCCATCATCGGCCGGTCGCGTTCCTCGTCGAGCGCGGGCATCGCGTCGACCTGTGCCGGCGTCGGCCCCCATTCGTCCAGGTGCGTGAGCGTGAAGCCGCTGCCGATCAGCAGGTTCACGAGCGTGCCGAGCGTGCGGTGCTGCTTGACGATGCCCGGCGCGAGCCAGTCGGTCACGCGCTCGCCTTCGCGCTGGTAACCGTCGAGCGGCCAGGACCGGTTGCCCTGCGTATCGACGACGAAGCCGGGCCGGCGCGGCGCCGTATAGACCGGATGCTCGATCGAGAACACGAGCCGCCCGCCCGGCACGAGCGCGCGATGGATCGTGTGCAGCAACGTGTCGAGGTGCGCGATGTAGTGGAACGCGAGCGAGCTGTATGCGAGATCGAACGCGGCGTCCGGCATCGCGAGCGTTTCGAGGTCGGCGCGGCGGTACGTGATTGCGGGATGCGCGGCGGTCGATGACGCGCGTTCGAGCATGCGTTCGGAGACGTCGACGCCGAGCACGCTCGCCGCGTGCTGGTCGGCCGCCCAGCGGCTGAACCAGCCGTAGCCGCAGCCGAGGTCGAGCACGTTCAGGCCGTGCAGGTCCGGCAGCAGCGCGCGCAGCGCGGGCCATTCCGGTGCACCGTCGAGGCCGTGGATCGAGCGGTTCAGCCGGCTGTAGCCTTCGAAGAAAGCCGGGTCATCGTAGATATTCTGCGTCATGCGGAGAGCCTCGTGCGAGCAGGGCGCCCGATCCCGCGAGCTTACGCGCGGTGCCCGCCCGCGTCGATCCTGCGTTGCGTGTCCGCATCGACGATGTCGCGGATCGCGCTGAACAGCGGCGCGGCGTCGGTATAGCGCCGGCCGTAGCCGAGATTGAACGCGTAGTCGAAATCAGGCGGATTGCTGCCCTGGTTGTGTTGCAGGATCGTCTCCAGCTTGTCGAGCGCCTTCGCCGCGCGTGCTTCGGGCGACGCGGCCGCCTCGTATTCATCCCACAGCGCGACGATCTCGTCGCGCAGCGCGCGATCGAGCGAAACCGTCAGCGTCAGCAGGTCGTCGCGTTCGTGCGCACTTTTGTCGGGGTGCGCGGCCTGCTCGATCGCGGGGATGTCGCCGTGCAGCGCCTCGCCGAGATCGTGGACGACGCACAGCTTCAGCAGCTTCAGCGTGTCGATGCCGGGCAGCGCATCGGCGAACACGAGCGCCATCAGACACAGCCGCCAGCTATGCTCGGCCGTGCTTTCCGCACGCCCGGCCGACGTGTGGCCGCTGCGCAGCACATCCTTCAGGCGTTCGGCTTCGCGCAGGAAATCGAGTCGTGCGTGGATCGTATCGGGGTTCATGGTCACTGGGTCCGTACGGAGAGCCGTCAAGCGTACGTCGTGCGGCGGCGGCGCGTCCACGCATGAAATATGCGCGGCCGCGTTCGCGCGCTGGCTCCGGGCAGGCGCTAGAGCGTTTCGACGAGCCGTGCGGCCGAGCCGTCCGACAGCGTCATCCGCGTCCACCGGCACATGCTGCCGCGGATCGGCACGACGCGCGACGCATTCGCGCCGGTGTCGAACTCGACGCTGGGCGGCCCCGCGCGGTCGTGCCAGCCGAGCGTGTCGAGCGCGGCTTCCATGCGGACGATCTCCGGCGTCGCGTAGCGCCACAGCGACGTGCCGAGCAGCATCGGCAGCGGCTGCGAGAACTCGGCCGCGCGTGCCGGCGAGCTTGCGAGCAGGCGGTGCGTGAGATCGCACACGAGATGCATGCGTCCAGCACTACCAGCGATGAGCCGCGCGAGCGCGCGGTCACCCGCGGAATCGACGCGTGCGGCGAGCAGCCGCTCGGCCGTCGCGCGCTCGTCGGGCGACATCTGCTGGATGCCGGCCTCCCAGCGGGAGATCGTCGATTGCGCGACGCCGAACAGCTCGGCGGCGTGGCTCTGCTTCACGCGGTGCAGCAGGCGCCAGCGCTTCAGTTGCGGGCCGAGCGGTGGCGTGTGAAGCGGTGAGGCGGTCATGGCGATGCTCCGGTTGCGGTCGTCGTGTGCGCTCGCGTGTCGCGGGCTGCTGCCACCGGCGCTGCACGGGCGCCGCGCGCGCCTTTACATGATCCGGATGCCGCCGCTTGCCTGGATCGCGATGGCCGCGAACGGCACGAGCACGATGCCGCCCAGCACGAGCACGCCGTCGGCGGCAACCGTGACCGGCGTGGCGAGAATCCGCAGACCCATGCCGACGACGGATGGCGATTCCTTGATGTAAACCGAGTACGGGCGGTTGAACGGCTGCGCAGCCGCCTTGTCCTGCTCGACGAAGCCTTCGGTCGAATAGCGCTTGCCGCCGATGTCGCCTTCGAGCACGAGGCCGGCCGGCGCACTGGTGAATCCGTCAGCGGCGGCCGCCTGCCGATCGTCGTCCGACGCGACTTTCGGCAACACGATCCGGTAGTGGCCGGTGACGCTGCCGCCGCTCGCATGAAAGCCGATAAACGTCGTGCGCAGCGATTTCCGGTAGCCGGACAGCAGTACCGGCCGCAATTGGGCTGGCAAATCGAAGATGTAATGGTAGCGCCTGCCCAGGACGACCAGCTTTTTGCCGTCCTCGGTAATCATGAATCCGGACACGTCTTCGCTGTATGTGTCGTCCTTGTACAGCGCCGGCGTGAAACAGCCCGACAGCGCGAGGCTGCTTGCGGCCATGCCGGCAGCGAGCAGGCGCCGGCGTGTGATCGATATGCTCATTTTTTGTTGTCCCGTCTGGTGCGGTTCAGAGGCTTTCGCCCTCGGAAGCAGGATTCTGGCGTATCCGCCGCACGTTGTCGAACGGGAAATCTGCCGTGGCAGCGGGCGGCGGGCCCGTCGGCGCCGCGCCCAAAAGGTTTTCGGCAGGCTTTCAACTGACTCCGTCATATCTTATTATTCGCCCAGAGCGGCGCGTGCCGGCCGCCATCGGTCATGCTGAAGCATGACGCGCCGGCAACGATTGCCGCCTCCCGACAGGCGCGTCGCACGGCGCGCGGTCGACACGACAGGAAACGCGAGGCCGCGCGTTTCCCGAAAAATGACACGAGGGCGCGATGGTACGACTGGTGTTGCTGCTGCTGGGCATCGAATATCTGCGAACCCGCTGGCGCGGGCTGACCGTGTTCGGCTGGCTATGGGTGGTCGCGGGCGTCGGCATCTTCGTCGACGCGCTCGACGGCGCGCTGCATTTCCCGATCGAGCTGTTTGCGTGGCTGTTCCTGATCGAGGGGCTCGCGACGCTCGCGGTGGCCGGCAGCGGCGTCGGCGGGCAGCGCATCCTGCGCTACGTGAAGGGCATCGTGGTCGTGGTGGCCGCGGGGCTCGTGTTCGCCGGGCATCACCACGGCCACTTCCTGCTGTCGATGATCTTCGGCACGCTGTTCCTTGTCGACGGGCTGCTGCAGTGCACGTCCGCATGGATGGTGCGCTACCGCCGCTGGAACGTCGCGTTCGCGTGGGGTGTTGTCGAGATCCTGCTGGCGGTCTTCTTCTTCCAGCCGTACCCGACTCACTACGCGGGCACCGTGCCGTACTGCCTCGGCCTGCTGCTGATGTTCGGCGGGATGCACATGCTGAGCCTCGCCGCGCGCGTGCGGCGGATGACGCGCAACCCTGCGTTCGCGACGTCGCCTTCGCCGGCGATCGCGCCCGACCTCGACGATGCGCGCGACCTGCCGCATTTCGCGCAGTCCGAATGGGACGGCCCGCCGGCCGACGGCGAGCACGCGCTCACCGTGCACGTGTGGACGCCGACCGGCACGTCGAAGGCCGAAGCGCAGCGCTATCCGGTGATCGACCGCTATATCGCGGCGGTGGACGTCAACGGCGTGATCTCGACCGGACATGCGGCGCTGGAGTCGCCGGAGGGCATTTATATCAGCCTGTATCCGGGTGTCGAAATAGATCGTTCTCCGGACGAATTCACGCGCATCCTGCGCGCGACACGCGAGAACGACGTGCCGGGCCTGTTCCAGCCCGACTACGCGACCGAGTCGAACGCGTGGTGCCCGTCGACCGTTCGCGTGCGGATCCGCAACTACGATCCGGCGAAGCTGGACGCATTCTGGACGTCGTACCGGCAGAACGTAACGTACAACCTCACGTACCGGAACTGCTCGAGCACCGTGTCGAACGCGCTCGAAGCCGCGCTCGACGGCGCGGTGTGGCGGCTGAAGGGCGCGCGTGCCGGGTGGGGCGCATTCGTGCGGCTGCTGCTCACACCCGAGCTGTGGGTCGCCGCGCAGATCCGCAAGCGCGCGGTGACGATGGCGTGGACGCCCGGGCTGACGCTCGACTATGCGCGCGCGCTCAGCATGCTCGCCGACCCGCGGCCGTTCGCGTGGTGGAAGGTCGCGCGCTCGGCGGTGAAGGCGATCATGGCGTCGCGCCGCGCGTGGCGCGAGCAGGACAGCGCGGCGCTGTCGCCCGGTGGATCGGAGGCCGCGTCGATGAAGTGATCGCGTGGCGCCGGACGAGGGCCCGGCGCCGCGGGGGCCGCCACCGTGTGGCCCGGCGATGCTGCCCGCCATAAAAACCCACAGACGAAAAACAATGAACAAGACGAGAGCATTCCGCATCCTGATTCCCGCTTCGCTTGCGCTGGCAAGCGCCGGCCTCGCGCATGCGAGCGCGGACGAAGTGCCGCGCATGAGCAACGACGTGTACCGGACCTCGGTGTCGTTCTGCGCGAACGTCGCGGCCGCCGAGAAGATCGCGTGCCAGGGCGACATGATCGCCGCGGGCAGCCGGATCGTCGCGGCGATCGGCGGCCTGCCGCCCGCAACCGCGACGTCGATCGACGAAGGCGCGCGCAGCAAGCTGCCGGCGGCGGAGCGCAAGGGGCTCGCGCCCGTCGAGCCGGGTGCGATCGACAAGGACGACGACGTGGCCGGCCTGGCCGGCATGGTGCGTCTGTGCGACGTGTACGAATCCGCGCCGGCGTCGCGCGCGCGGCATCACGCGGCGCTGAAGCAGCAGGCGCCGGACGCCGCGCCGCGTGTCGAGGCGTTGCTGACCGATTCGTCGACGATAGCGCGCCAGCGCGTCAGCGTCGGCGTGTGGCAGATCCTCGTACTCGAAGGTCCCGAATCGGTCACGCGCGCATGCACGCAGCTGGGCGCCGGATCGTGAGCGACGGCGTACCGCCGGCATGGCGGTACGCGTCAGCCCTGTACTGTATCGGGTAGGCCGCGCCACCGGACATCATTCGGCCACCTTCACATTCGTGCCACGTTGCGGCAGCAACAATCGCGGGCAGACATTCGACAATCTTGCGGCGCATCCCGCGACCGCAAGCCTTTTCCGAGGAAACGCCATGCTCAAGACGCTCGCCCGCGCCGCTGCCGCACTCGTTGTCGCTTCCGCCTCGCTGCACGCCACCGCGCAGACCAGCTACGACTACCTGTTGCTTGCCGCCTCGTGGGAGCCCGGCTTCTGCGCGTCGCACGATACGCCCGAATGCACGAACCTCGCCGGTTCGTATGCGGCGACGAGCCTGTCGCTGCATGGCCTGTGGCCGAACCGGTACGACGGCAACCAGCCGTTCTACTGCGGCGTGCCGCAGAGCGACGTCGACCTCGACAACGCGCACCAGTGGTGCAGCATGGACGCCTATCCGATCAGCAGCGCGACCCGCAACACGCTGTCGACGTACATGCCGGGCGTCGCATCGTGCCTCGACAAGCACGAGTGGTTCAAGCACGGCACCTGCTCGAACTCGGCGTCGCCCGATGCGTACTGGAACCAGGCGTCCGGGATGATCAACCGGCTCGGCAACACGTCGTTCAACGCCTACCTGCAGGCGAACGCGGGCAAGACGGTGACGCGCAACCAGTTGCTGTCCGCGTTCGAAGGCGCGTTCGGCAGCAATACGCGCAGCGCAGTGTCGCTGAAGTGCACGAAGACGAATGGCGTCAGCTATTTCACCGAAGCGTGGATCGCGGTGAAGACGAATGCGGCCACGCAGTTCCCGAGCGCCGCGTCGCTCGTGACGGACGGCAATACGCAAGGCACGTGCCCGACGTCGGGCGTGTATATCGCGAAGTAAGGGGGAAGGTGGTCGGTGCTGTCAAACCTGCTTCGGCGGAATGCCCGACCACAGCATCGACCTCATTCCGGCGGGGATCGCAACCGCCCGGCAAGCCTCCCTTCTGCGGGCGGCTTCGGGCGATGCGGTCGGTCCGTCACGCGAGCAGCCGCAACGCGTTCGTGAGCGACAGCACCGTCGTGCGCGATTCGAAGGCGGTGGAGAACAGATGCTCGTGGACCACCGGGTCCGGGTCGTAGCAGCAATCCTTGACCGTATACAGGCGGAAGTCCGCGTCGCTCGCGTAGGCGATCGACGACAGCATCACGCCGGTCGACGCGATGCCGACCATGATCAGCGAATCGACGCCTTGCGCGACCAGTCGCGCCTGCAGATCGGTGCCGAAGAACACGCTGGCGCGATGCGCGACGATCAGCGGCTCGTCGGCCTGCCGGGCCAGCTCCGGCGACGGGCCGTCGTCGAGGAAAAGGCCGAGCTGCTTGATGCCCTGACCGTTCTTGTTGAGTGGACTGACTTCCGGATAGCCGGGGCTGAACCGGAGATTGGCGAACCAGACGCCGACGCCGCCGGCCCGCGCCGCGTCGCATAGCCGGCGCGTATTGGCGAGCAACGCGGGCGCGACCGACGGAAAGAGTCCGAGGATGTCGGTCTGGTAATGCATGACGAGCAGCGCGGTTTGCGATGGCGCGATGGCCGGAATCGGCGCGGATGCGCTGCCGCCGGCGCGCGCGTGGGCTGCTATCGAGACATCTGATGCGTTGTCCGGATTCATGCGTGATGTTCTCCAGTAACCGCTGCGGGGTTTCAGAAAATCGATTGTTCCGTATACGTCGTCAAGCACTTCAGCGCCAGCGAGCTTGCACGCTGGAAATATAAACTAACATGTGATTCCTTCGGCACCGACCGGACGGGCGAGCGCCACGCCGCCTTTGGCTTCCGGCCGTTGCGCGAGCTGGAAGCGACGGGGTCCTTTCTCGCCTTAGTGTTTCCGATCAGGCTGCTTTGGGTTAGTCTGGGCGCGCAACTCGGCTGCCGTTCGCCCAGGCGTTCCGACGCCGAAATATCTGCTTCGCTGTGCCTCCCTCGTGCTCGGTGCGTTTACTGTGACGGTCGCTCTGTCTGCCTTGCATTGAATGGCGGAAAACGATGAGAGTGTCGGTCCGGGTCGAAAGAATGGGCCCGTCGACATCGCGCTCAAGTGCTGTGGGCCAACGCGGACGGTGCCCGAGGGGAAAGCTGACCGAAGTCAGCCATAGCATTTTTGCTTTGATCCATGAATACGCCATTTTTTGGAAGCCAGCGCAATGAACTCATCGAAAAGCGATTCGAGCCGACCTGACGTGCTGATTATCGGCGGCGGGCCCGCTGGTGCGACAGCGGCTGCCTTCTTGGCGATGAAAGGACGCGACGTTGTGCTCGTGGAGAAGGAAGCACATCCGCGCTTCCATATCGGCGAAAGCCTGCTACCACGTAACCTCGACATTTTCGAGCGGCTCGGCGTTCTGGATCAGGTACGAGAGATCGGTGTTCATAAGCCGGGCGCAGAGTTCGTCTCGGACCGTACGGGCCGCAGCTGCGCGTTTCCGTTCGAAAACGCACTGAATCGAGACCGTACGCACGCCTGGCAAGTACGGCGTGCGGACTTTGATGCCTTGTTGTTCAGACACGCCGTCGCGCGCGGGGCCGAGTGTTTCGAGCGTACTCGTGTCACGGAAGTGAAGCTGGACGATGCCGGCGGACGTCACGTCGTGTCCGCGCAGGATGAATCGGGCGGCACCCGCGAATGGCATCCGCGCTACGTGCTCGACGCTTCGGGCCGCGATACGTTTCTCGCGTCGCGGATGAAGGTCAAGACCTCGAACAAGTACAACAACACGGCGGCCGTTTATGCGCATTTCACTGGCGTAGGGCGTCGAGAAGGCGAACTCGCGGGCTACATCAGCATTCATCTTGCGGAGGATGGCTGGTTTTGGCTGATCCCGCTACCCGGCGACACAATGAGCATTGGCTTTGTCGGCAATCAATCGGCGTGGAAAGAGCGCAAGGGAACGCCGACCGATTTGCTGACCGAGCGCATCGCTTCGAGCCCGACCGTCTCGGCTCGCGCGCAAGGCGCACAGCGCGTATCGGACGTCTACAGCACGGCCAATTACAGCTATCGCGCACGCGTGGGCAACGGTAACGGTTTCCTGATGATCGGCGATGCCTACGGATTTGTCGATCCGATGTTCTCGACCGGCGTATTGATGGCGATGACTAGCGGAGAACTCGGCGCCGAGGTCGCCCACGTTTGGCTCGACGATCCGGCACGAGGAAAGAAGCTTGCGCAAGCAGCCAACAAAGAATTGTCAGCGGCAATGGATCGGATCAGTTGGCTGATCTATCGAGTGAACGATCCTGTCATGCGTACGCTTTTCATGGCCCCGTCCAATCGCTTGTGGATGCGAGACGGCATCGTCAATCTGCTGGCAGGAAATCTCCGGGGGAGCTGGCGCGCTGCAATCCCGGTGATGTGCTTCAAGGGCGTGTATCACGTGCTCTCGGCACTGCACCGGCGTGGGATCGAGATTTCGCTGCCGGAGATGCCCGCGCCTAGAACCTGATCGAACTGGATACTTGGCCCCGCTCCGCAGCGACCGCTTACCGATTGCGCATCGGACTTTGCCGAAAGCACCAGCGACGGACCGCAATGGGGCGATGGCTGCCGAGTGACGAATTCTCCATTGAGTGTGCCGATATTCACCGGCCGCCGTTGCGCCAGATGAGGCACGCTTGACTTCGATACTTCAAAAGATCGACCGCCCCGAATAGGTCGTCAACCATTCCAAAGCCAGCGTGCCCGCCAGCGAGTTCCCGTTCGCATCGAGCCCCGGCGCCCACACGCACACGGCCATCTCGCCGGGCAGCACCGCGACGATCCCGCCGCCGACACCGCTTTTCGCGGGCAGGCCGACGCGGTACACGAAATCGCCGGCCGCATCGTAGGTGCCGCAGGTCAGCATCAGCGCCGACAGGCGCTTCGCGGAACTCGAATCGACGATCCGCTCGCCGGTCACCGGCGCGACGCCGCCGTTCGCGAGGAACAGCGCGGCTTGCGCGAGTTCGACGCAGTTCATCGTGATCGCGCACTGGCGGCAATACGCATCGATCACCGTATCGGGCGGCATCTGCATGTTGCCGAAGCTCGCCATGAAATGCGCCATCGCGCGATTGCGCTCCGCGTGCAGCAGTTCCGACTGGGCGACGCGCGAATCGTAGTCGATGTCGGTGGCGCTGATCAGCCGCCGCACGA
Source organism: Burkholderia pyrrocinia (assembly GCF_003330765.1). NCBI lineage: Bacteria > Pseudomonadati > Pseudomonadota > Betaproteobacteria > Burkholderiales > Burkholderiaceae > Burkholderia > Burkholderia pyrrocinia. The sequence goes on from NZ_CP024903.1 coordinate 700,658, forward strand.
ATTCGACGAGCGCCGTCTCGGCCTTCACGAAGCGGCGGCACAGCACGTCGGTGACGACCAGCGCGCCGGCGTTGATGAACGGATTGCGCGGCTTGCCGCGCTCGCTTTCGAGTTGTACCAGCGAATTGAACGCGTTGCCGGACGGTTCGCGGCCGACCCGTTCCCACAGTGCATCGCCCAGCAACTGGAACGCGAGCGTGCACGCGAACAGCTTCGAGATGCTCTGGATCGAGAAGCGCTCATGCGAGTCGCCGACCGTGTAAACGTTTCCGTCGAGCGTCACGACGGCCATCCCGAACTTGTCGGCGGGCACTTTCGCGAGTTCGGGAATGTAGTCCGCGACCCGTCCCTGGCCAATCCAGGGGGCGAGTTCGGTGTGGATGCGTTCGAGGATCGATTGATAATTCATTACGTCAGGCGGGTAGGTGCGCGGTCCGGATTCCGGCGAGCCCGTATGGAACCGTCTCGGCGCCGATTCGTCAAGCGCGGCCGACATCGTGCCCTTATTTTTTGAGACGGGCAAACGGGCAATCGGCGGGCGCAGTATCATGCGGTACGTTTCGGCCGATGGCCGGCGTCCGGCACCTGCCGGCGCCGCCGCGGCCTCTCCGATGATCCGACCGCTGCCCATGTCTTTTCGCATCCTGCTCGTCGAAGACGACACCCGCCTGTCCACGCTGATCGCCGGCTACCTGCGCAAGAACGACTATGAAGTCGACACTGTGCTGCATGGTGACGCCGCGGTGCCGGCGATCCTGTCCATTCGTCCCGATCTCGTCATTCTCGACGTGAACCTGCCGGGCAAGGACGGCTTCGAAATCTGTCGCGAGGCGCGCAAGCAGTACGACGGCGTGATCATCATGGTGACGGCGCGCGACGAGCCGTTCGACGAACTGCTCGGCCTCGAGTTCGGCGCGGACGACTACGTGCACAAGCCGGTCGAGCCGCGCATCCTGCTCGCGCGGATCAAGGCGCAACTGCGCCGCGCACCCGCGCGCGTGGCCGAGAGCGCCGCGCCGCAGCCCGAGCGCTTCGCGTTCGGCAAGTTCTCGATCGACCGCACCGACCGCACCGTCGTGCTGCCCGACGGCAGCACGCCCGATCTCACGTCGGCCGAGTTCGACCTGCTGTGGGCGCTCGTGTGCCATGCGGGCGAAGTCGTCAGCCGCGACGACCTGATGCTGCAGTTGCGCGGGGTCGAATTCGACGGCCTCGACCGCACGATCGACGGGCGCATCTCGAAGTTGCGCCGCAAGCTGCGCGACGACGCGAGCAACCCGCAGCGGATCAAGACGATCCGCAGCAAGGGTTATCAATTCAGCAAGCACGCGTGGGAATGACGCCGCCTTCGCGCGACGCCGTCAGGTTCCGCGCGGGCATTCCGCCCGCCGGCCGGGAGCCGCGATGATCCGACGAACCCGTTCGCACCCCGATGCACCGCCGCTGCCGACGCTGCGCTACGTCAAATGGCGCTGGCTGCATTTCCGCCGCGCGTGGACCGACACGCGCGCCGACCGCATTCCGAGCTGGTCGCGCCTGTACGTGCGCACCTACCTGCATCTGCTGGGCCTCGTGCTGCTGACTGCGCTCGTGCCGGCGCTCGCGCTGTGCGTCGAATTGTCGCCGCAGGTCGTGTGGCATGCATTCGACTCGCTGCCGGGCGATATCTGGATCGTGCTCGCGTTCGTGTTCGCCGCCCCCGCGCTCGCGGCGTACCGGTGGATGCGGCCCGTCTGGTCGGATCTCGTGATGGTGCGCGAACGCGCGATCGACTTCACGGGCGGGCGCTTCAACACGCGTGCGCGCGAATCGCACAGCGTGATCATCGGCCCGCTCGCGCGTACGCTGAATGCGCTCGCGATGCGCATGGAGCGGCTGATCGCCGCGCAGCGCGATCTCACGAACGGCATCTCGCACGAGCTGCGCACGCCGCTCGCGCGTGTGCGCTTCGCGCTCGAAATGCTGCGCGAACCGGGTTCCGCGGCCGAATACCAGGGCGCGCTCGAGAGCATCGCGCAGGACGTGACCGAGCTCGAGGAGTTGATCGACATGAGCCTCACGTTTGCGCGGCTCGAATACAGCTCGCTGCAGTCGAGCCTGGAGTTGACCGCGCCCGTCGCGTGGTTCGAGCATCAGGTCAGCGACGCGCAACTGCTGTATCCGGAGCGCGCGATCGAGTCGCGCATCGCGATCGCGTCGGACCTGCGCGTGAAGATGGACCGGCGGCTGATGTCGTACGCGATACGCAACCTGCTGCGCAACGCGAGCAAGTATGCGAAATCGCAGATCGTCGTCGGGATCTCGCTCGTGCACGGCAATATCGGAATCTTCGTCGAGGACGACGGCCCCGGCGTGCCCGAGAACGAACGCGAACGGATCTTCGACGCATTTGTGCGCCTCGACCGCCGCACCGGCGGCTACGGACTCGGCCTCTCGATCACGCGGCAGGTGCTCCATGCGCACAACGGCCGGATCGCGGTCGTCGATCCGGTCGAACTCGGTGGCGCGCGGTTCGAGATCAGCTGGCCGGTCTAGCGGCCTGTCCGGCGTAGCCGGACAATGCGGGCAACCCGGTCGCCGTGCAGCGGAGGCCGCCGCGGCGACCTCCGCGCGCCAGGGTCAGTACGTGCGACCGAGCTGCAGGTAGATGTTGCGCCGGCCGCCCGGCGCGAGCGCGACACCCATGTACAGCGGGCCGAACGCGGTCGACAGGCTCGTGAAGAACGTATAGCTCTGCTTGAGCGCGCCGCCGCCGACTTTCACGCCGCTCGACCACACGTTGCCGACTTCCGCGCTGGCGCCGACCGACAGTGCCTTGACCGGGGACGCGTTGAACGTCATCAACTGATTCATGTAGGTCACGTTCCCGTACGCGAGCTCGTTGCCGGTCAGCTGGTCGGCCGCATACGCGGCCAGGTGCTGGAACCCGCCGAGCGTGAAGTTGAACGCGTTGATCAGGTTGGTGCCGCCGATGCTCTTGCCGCCCTCGATCGTTGCGCTGACGCTGTGCCGGCCGAACTGCTGCGCGATCATCGCCTTGCCGTAGATCTCGGTGTAAGGCGTGTTGGACGTTTCGGCGAGGTCCTCCGCGGACTGGCTGTTGTGCGACCACAGCGAGCGTTCGACACGGAGTTCGGTGTAGTAACCCCTGCGCGGGAACATCGGATCGTCGAGCTGATCGATGACGAGCCGCGCGCGCGCGGTCAGCGCCTGCGACGTGAAGCTCGGCCAGATCAGCGTCGAGCTGCCGTCGTCGAACGGGAACGGCAGGTTGTAGTTCGGCGAGCCGTGCCCGGTCGCGTAGCCGATGCCCATCCGGAAGTCGCCAAGCCGGGCGATCGGCAGGCCGAAGTCGATCCCGGTGCGCGCCGTCTGCATCAGGTACTGGTTCAGTTTCACCTCGCCGCTGTTGTCGTACAGGTTGACGTAGCGACGCTGATATTCCGCATAGGGCGAAATGTAGAAACCGTATGCGGCTGGCAGCGGCTGGCGCAATTCGACGCGCGCCGACTGCAGGTCGCTGCCGATCGTCGTATCCGCGCGGAACTCGAGCCCCGATTCGGTGAGCCACGGCCGCCGGTAGCCGACATGCAGGCGGAAGCCGCCCTCGTCGGTCGAACTGCTCGACAGGCCGAGCCCGAACAGCAGGAAATTCGGCCCCCAGTATTTTTCGCGCGCGTTGATCTCGAGCACGTTGTCGTCGCCGTGGCTCACGATCTGCTGGGTGACGCTCTCGAAGTTGCCGCCCGTCGTCAAGCCGAGCAGGTCCTGGCTGACGACCTGCGGGTCGTAAGTGTCGCCGGGCTTCACGTGCAGCGCGTCGCTGACGACCCGCTTCGGCACGCCCCCGCTGGTCTCGATGTCGATGCGCGTGATCCGGATCGGCGGCGGCAGCGGCTGCGCGTGGGCCGACCGGTAGGTCGCGTACTGTTCCGGCGTGAGCGCGAAGCGCTGCAGCTTGGGCAGCGCGGCGGTCGCGGCGGCCGCGCCGGCGGCGATCGCCTGCTTCGCGTTCTGGAAATCGGTGAACGCGAGCGCGCCGAGGTCCGGCGTGAGCAGCACGTCCTGCGCGTCGAGCTGCTTGCGCTGCGCGGTCACGTTCTGGCGGATCAGGATGCCGACCATCTGCTGCATCACGTCGGCGGGCGACGCGAGCGCGTCCAGCGGGCGCAGTTGCGAGCCGATGTCGACGGCGATCACGACGTTCGCGCCCATCTGCCGCGCGGTGTCGACGGGCAGGTTGCTGACGAGGCCGCCGTCCACGAGCGCGCGCCCGTTGATCTCGGCAGGCGCGAACAGGCCGGGCATCGCCATGCTCGCGCGGATCGCGAGCGGCAGCGAGCCGTGGTCGAGCACGACCATCTGCCCCGTCTGCAGGTCGGTCGCGACCGCGCGGTACGGGATCGGCAGCCGGTCGAACGGCTGGTTGGTCGGCACGACGGCCGTCCAGTTCGCGAGCAGCGCCTGCAGCCGGTTGCCCTGCACGAGGCCGACCGGCGCCTTCACGCCTTTCTTGCCGAAGCCGAGCGTCAGGCCGTTGATGTACAGGCGTTCGTCTTCCCGGCTGGCTTGCGGCAGGTCCGCGCGATCCGTCACGTCGAACGCGATATCCGCGAGGTTGACTTCCGACAGCCGCTTCTGCATCTCGACGGCGGCCATCCCGCTCGCGTACAGGCCGCCGACCACGGCACCCATGCTGGTGCCCGCGATGCAGTCGATCGGGATGCGGTTGTCCTCCAGCACTTTCAGCACGCCGAGGTGCGCGTAGCCGCGCGCGCCGCCGCCGGACAGCACGAGGCCGATCGACGGGCGGCCGGCCGGGCCGCCGTCGGCCGTGCAGGTGTGCCCGGCCGTGGCGGGCGCGGCAGCCGGCGCGTTCGCGGCGGCTGCCTGAGGGGCGGCGGATTCGGTGGCCGGCAGCGGCTGCGCGGCGACCGTGCAGCACCAGAAGGCGACGAGCGTCGTGCAGAGCGGGCGCACCCGCGTCCAGCGGAGGGAAACGGTCGCTGTCATGGTGGAAATACCTGGCGTGATCGGGCGTCTGAGGCCTGCCGGGAGCAGGCAAGACCGAGAGGTTACCGTGTTTTACAGGCGCAACGCGAGAGAGCGTTGCGTAGCCAGGCGCGTCCGGAACGGCACTTTCGGCAATTTCGTCGCGAAAAAATCATCGGAATTATCTAAAGTATCGGAACGATTTGCCGCTAAGCTCGTGATGGGGCGGCATCGACGCGCTGCAAGAATGCGGCGCGGCTGTCCCGGCCCGTTCGTTCACAAAGGTTTGATATGTCGACACCGCTGTTCGGAAAGTTGTTTGCGCAACCCGTTGCGATCGACCCTGGAACGGCGAGTACGCAGATCTATACGCACGAACGCGGCGTGGTGCTGAACCAGCCATCGGTCGTCTGCTTCCGCAAGGCCGGCGCGACCGACGCGCGGCCGACGCTCGAGGCGGTCGGCGAGCTCGCGAAAGCGCTGCTCGGCCGCGAACCGGGGCATCTCGAATCCGTGCGGCCGATGCGGCACGGCGTGATCGCCGACGCGCACGCGGCCGAGCAGATGATCCGCAGCTTCATCGACATGTCGCGCACGCGTTCGCGCTTCGGCCGCCGCGTCGAGGTCACGCTGTGCGTGCCGTCCGATGCGACGGCCGTCGAGCGCCGCGCGCTCCGCGAGGCCGCGTTCGCGGCGGGCGTGTCGGAGGTCGAACTGATCGAGGAATCGCTGGCTGCCGGGCTCGGCGCGGGCCTGCCGGTGACCGAGCCGGTCGGCTCGATGGTCATCGACATCGGCGGCGGGACGACCGAAGTCGCGGTGATCGCGCTCGGCGGCATCGTCTACCGCGAGGCGATCCGCGTCGGCGGCAACCAGTTCGACGCGGCGATCGTCAACCATATCCGCAACCTGTACGGCGTGCTGCTCGGCGAGCAGACGGCCGAGCACGTGAAGAAGACGATCGGTTCGGCCACCAGCGCGGTGCCGCGCGCGTCGACGCGGGCGGTCGGGCGCAGCATCGGCGACGGCCTGCCGCGCTCGGTCGAGCTGTCCAACCACGACGTCGCGGACGCGCTGGCCGCGCCGCTCAAGCAGGTGATCGGCGCGGTGAAGTCGGTACTGGAAAACGCACCGGCCGAACTCGTGACCGACATCGCGCATCGCGGCGTGGTGCTGACGGGCGGCGGCGCGCTGCTCGCCGGTCTCGAACGTCTGCTGTACGACGAGACGGGGGTGATCGCCCGGATCGCCGACGAACCGGCCACCTGCGCGGTGCGCGGCGCCGGCGAGGCGATGGGGCGGCTCGCGATGTGCCCGGTCGATTGATTCGGTCCGGGCCGCGCGGCGCGGCCATTCGCATGCTTTCGATTTCGGTATTGCCGGCGCGCTTTCCCGGGCGCGCTCCGTCGGTCATCGTGCCGAAAGGCCGATAGCAGTCCGGCATCGGTCCGCCGCGTGGACACGCGCGAGCGCGCCATGCTAGCGTTACGCGCTCATGCGGGGCCGGGCCAGCCGGCACGCGCGACGACCTGAGAGACCGAAAACCTTGAAAGACCACACCAAACGGGGCGTTGCAGCCCGAACGGGCCGGCTGCTGGCCGTCGTCGCGTGCATCTGGGTCGCCGCGGCCGTCGCGCTCGTCGTATACGGGATGCGGATGCCGAGCGAGCCGGCCGACGTGGCCGTGATCTTCGGCAACGCGCTCGACGACACCGGCGCGCCGAAGCCCGTGCTCGCGGCCCGGCTCGACGTCGGCGTGCGCTGCTACCGCACGGGGCAGTGCCCGGCGTTTCTGGTCAGCGGCGCGATCGACGGCCCCGGGCTGAACGAGGCGACGGCCATGCGCGACTATCTCGTGGCGCGCGGCGTGCCGGCGGCCCGGATCGCCGTCGACGACCAGGGCGACAACACGCTCGCGACCGCGCAGCACACGCTCGCGTACCTGCAGGCGCACCGCCTGTCGCGCGTGCTGATCGTCAGCCAGTACTACCATCTCGCGCGGGCGCGCCTTGCGTTCGAGCGTGTCGGCATCACGCGGGAGAACATCTCCGCCGCGTACCCGCGCCGCTTCCAGCTGCGCGATGTCTATTCGAGCTGGCGCGAGGTGCCGGCCTACGCCGTCTATGCGGTGCGTCTGTGGGCGAATCCCGATGCACGGCCGGTCTCGTTCCGGCCGATGCTTTACCTGATGCGCCTGTTTTCGTAACGCGACGCGCGGGGGCGAACGCGTCCGGCGCGCATGATTTTCTCCGCCCTTCGTCGGGTTTCCTGCCGTTTCGCACCGGATGCGGTGTCCCTTCTGTGCTCGCCGGCCGCACGTGTGCCATCGGCGCTGGACTCGCGATAACGTTGTGCTTTTCAGGGTTGGTGCAGGGCGGAAATAGGGGCGATTTGCGAAACGCCTGAAAATCCCGTTTTATCCAATGATTAACCGGTCGCGAATTATCTGCGTCGGTGATCCGTCAGAATGAAAATATTGCGCTGCAAAAATACGTGTGTCTCGAATCATGGCGGTATACCCGCGTTTTCACGGATGCGGCGATGTCGATGTTTTTGAGAAAAATCAAAAGAGACGGACGGAAAATATGCGGGACACCGTCGCCAGGCAAGCGGCGGCGGGTAAAAAATACACGCTTCCTGGCCCTTGGTCCGATAGGTAAACATCGACTGGAAAATGGCGTGAGTTTGATATAGCCTTGTCTGACAAAAGGCACGGCAGTAATCAAATCAACCAGAAATCCGCTGTATAAAAACAGGGGCAAGCGTCATGTCATTCGACTAGTTTCGCATCCGCAACCCGGGGCCGATTAAAGATTCATCCACGAATAAGCCGACGTCGCATCGCGACCGCCGGCGCGGACGCTTTTGTCCGTGATTTTCTGCCGCCGGTTGTTCGGTGCGACCGCAATGCCAATACCAAAGCCAATAACTGGGGGAAACATGAACCTTGCGCGTTCGAAAAAAGCCGGCGAGCCGATTCCGAGATTCCTGTTGCCGACGGGCGTTTTCCTGGCGTTGTCCGGCGCCGGCATCGTTCCCGCCCACGCGACCTGCAGCACGGCAGGCACCACGGTGACCTGTTCCGGCGTCGCGAACCCGCTGGCTCCCAGTTACGCGAACAGCGCGAACAACCTGAACGTGACGGTCAACCCGGGCTCGAGCGTGGGCGTGCTGCTCGGTGTCGGCGGCACCGCGATGTCGCTGAGCGGCAACGGCGTCACGCTGACCAACAACGGCACGATCGACCCGTCCGCGCTCGGCTCGGGGCTCGGCATCCTGTCGAGCGGCACGCAGATCGGCAATGCGTCGGCGAGCACGACGACCGTGACCAACAACGGCACGATGAAAGGCTCGACGGGCGTCGCGCTTTCCGGCGTCACCGGGATGGCGCTCGGCGTGCAGAACGGCACGGGCGGCGTGAGCAACATCACCAACACCGGCACGATCGGCTCGACGCCGCTGGTCGGCGCGACGCTGGTCGGGGCGGACGCGCCGGTCGTGGTTGCCTACGGCGGCGGGCAGGTCAACTTCAACAACAGCGGGACGATCACCGGCCGCGTCGCGTTCCAGTCGTCCGGCACGCCGGGCGTGGGCAACACGTTCGTCAACTCGGGGACGATCAACGGCAGCGTGTCGATGGGCGCGAACAGCACCAACACGTTTACCGCGGTCACCGGTTCGTCGGTGAATACAGCCGGCGGGACGGGCCTTTCGCTCAATCTCGGTATCGGCGCGGTCACGGTCGGGTTCGCGGCGACGGGCGTCGTCGATGGCGGCGCGGGCGGTAACAACACGCTGACGCTCCAGCAGGGTGGATCGACGACGGGCACGATCAACAACAGCAACTACATCAACTTCAATCACCTCGATATCACGAGCGGCAGCTGGACGCTCAATGGCGCATCGACTGCCCAGGATGCGACGCTGTCCGGCGGCACGGCGATCATCACCAGCAACGGGTCGCTCGGCACCGGCACCATCACGGCCACCGGCGGCGCGCTGCAGGCGGGCGCGGCGGGGCTCGACGTCGCCAACGACGTGGCGCTCGGCACGGGCGGGCTGACGGTGCAGGGCGCGACCGGGCTCACGCTGTCGGGCACGGTGGTGGGCGGTGGCGCGCTGACGAAGAACGACGGCGGCACGCTGACGCTGTCGGGCGCGAACGGCTATACCGGCGGCACGAACCTGAATGGCGGCACGATCGTCGTCGGCAACAATCAGGCTTTGGGCACCGGCACGCTGACGGTCGGCGCCAACGCGACGCTCGACAGCAGCCTGGCGGTAACGATCGCGAATCAGGTGGCGGTGAATTCAGGCGCCGCGCTGACGCTCGGTGGCAGCAACGCGATGACCGTCGCCGGCGGGATCTCGGGGGCGGGCGGCCTCGTCAAGAGCGGTGCGGCCACCGCGACGCTGACCGGCGCCAACACCTACACGGGCGGCACGACGGTCAATGCGGGCACGCTGGCGCTGGGTGCGGGCGGCTCGCTCGCGGCGACGGGCGCCGTGAACCTCGCCGGCGCGGGCGCCGGCTTCGACATCAGTGGTTCGGGCGCGAACCAGACGATCGGCGCGCTGAGCGGCGTGGCCGGCTCGACGGTCGCGCTCGGCGGCAACGGGTTGACGTTCGGCGACGGTACGAACCAGACTTTCGGCGGCACGATCGCGGGCACGGGCGGGATCACGAAGCAGGGCAGCGGCACGGAAACGCTGACAAGCGCGAACACGTACACGGGCGGCACGACGATCAACGGGGGCACGCTGGCGCTCGGCGCAGGTGGTTCGCTCGCGGCGACGGGCTCGGTCAACCTCGGCACGGCGGGTGCCGGTTTCGACATCAGCGCGGCGGGCCCCAACCAGACGATCGGCGCGTTGTCGGGCGTGGGCGGCACGACCGTGTCGCTCGGTGCGAACACGCTTACGTTCGGCGACGCGACGAATCAGACGTTCGGCGGATCGATCGGCGGCACGGGCGGCATCGTGAAGCAGGGCGCCGGCACCGAAACGTTGACGGGGGCGAATGCGTACACGGGCGGCACGACGGTCAACGCGGGCACACTCGCGATCGGCGCAGGTGGTTCGCTGTCGGCCACCGGCACCGTGAATCTCGCGAATGCGGGCGCGACGCTCGACGTCAGCGCGGGCGGCAACCAGACGATCGGCTTGCTGAACGGCGCGGCCGGTTCGGCCGTGAGCCTCGGCGCGAACAACCTGACGCTCGGCAGCAGTACGAACGGGTCGTTCGGCGGCACGATCGGCGGCACGGGCGGGATCACGAAGTCGGGCTCCGGCACGGAGACGTTGACGGGCACGAACACTTATACGGGCGGTACCACGATCGCCGGCGGCACGCTGGCACTCGGCGCGGGCGGCTCGCTCGCGGCCACGGGGGCGGTCGGCCTGACCGGTGCGGGCGCAACGTTCGACGTGAGCGGTTCGGGTACGAACCAGGCGATCGGCGCGTTGAGCGGCGTGGCCGGCTCGACGGTCGCACTCGGCGGCAACGGGTTGACGTTCGGCGACGGCACGAACCAGACCTTCGGCGGCGCGATCACGGGCACGGCCGGCGTCACGAAGCAAGGCAGCGGCACCGAAACGCTGACGGGTGCCAATACGTACACGGGCGGCACGACGATCAATGGCGGCACGCTGGCGCTCGGCGCGGGCGGTTCGCTCGCGGCGACGGGCTCGGTCAACCTCGGCACGGCGGGTGCCGGTTTCGACATCAGCGCGGCGGGCCCCAACCAGACGATCGGCGCGTTGTCGGGCGTGGGCGGCACGACCGTGTCGCTCGGTGCGAACACGCTTACGTTCGGCGACGCGACGAACCAGACGTTCGACGGTTCGATCGGCGGCACGGGCGGCATCGTGAAGCAGGGCGCCGGCACCGAAACGCTGACCGGTGCGAATACGTATACCGGCGGTACGACGGTCGATGCCGGCACGATCGCGATCGGCGCGGGCGGTTCGCTGTCGGCCACCGGCACCGTGAATCTCGCGAACGCGGGCACGGCGCTCGACGTCAGTGCGGCGACCACGCCGCAGGCGATCGGCGGTCTCGCGGGCGCGGCCGGCTCGACGGTCAATCTCGGCGCGAATGGCCTGACGCTGGGCGACGCCGGCAATCACACGTTCGGCGGCACGATCGGCGGCACGGGCGCGATCGTGAAGTCGGGCACGGGCACCGAAACGCTGACGGGCACGAACACGTATACGGGCGGCACGACGATCGCAGGCGGCACGCTCGCGCTCGGCGCAGGCGGCAGCATTGCCGGAGGCAGCGCCGTGAACCTGAGCGGCGCGGGGGCGACGTTCGACATCAGCGGGGCAGGCGCGGGCCAGACCATCGGCGCATTGAGCGGCGTCGCCGGTTCGGCGATCGCACTCGGCGGCAACGGGCTGACCTTCGGCAATGGCACGAACCAGACCTTCAGCGGCGCGATCACCGGCACGGGCGGTGTCACGAAGCAAGGCAGCGGCACCGAAACGTTGACGGGTGCCAACACGTACACGGGCGGCACGACGATCGATGCAGGCACGCTGGCGCTCGGCGCGGGCGGCAGCCTCGCGGCGACGGGCACCGTGAATCTCGCGAATGCGGGCGCGGCGCTCGATATCAGCGCGGGCGGCAACCAGACGATCGGCGCGCTGAACGGCGCGGCCGGTTCGGCCGTGAGCCTCGGCGCGAACATCCTGACGCTCGGCAGCAGTACGAACGATACGTTCGGTGGCGCGATCGGCGGCACGGGCGGCATCGTCAAGCAGGGCACGGGCACCGAAACGCTGACGGGCGCGAACACATATACGGGCGGTACGACGGTCGGCAGCGGCACGCTGGCACTCGGCGCGGGCGGCAGTCTCGCGGCCACGGGCGCGGTCGGCCTGACCGGTGCGGGCGCAACGTTCGACATCAGTGGTTCGGGCGGGAACCAGATGATCGGCGCGCTGAGCGGCATGGCCGGCTCCACTGTCGCACTCGGCAGCAACGGGCTGACCTTCGGCGACGGCACGAACCAGACCTTCGGTGGCGCGATCACGGGTACGGGCGGGATCACGAAGCAAGGCAGCGGCACGGAAACGCTGACGGGCGCGAACGCCTTTACGGGCAACACGACGATCGCGGGCGGCACGCTTGCGATCGGTGCGGGCGGCAGCCTGTCGTCGAGCAACGCGGTGAACCTGACGGGCACGGGCACGACGCTCGACATCAGCGCGGGTGGCGGCACGTCGATCGGCGCGCTGAACGGCGTGGCCGGAGCCAACGTGACGCTCGGCGCCAACACGCTGACGTTGGGCAACAGCACGAACGGCACCTTCGGCGGCACGATCGCCGGCACGGGCGGGGTCGTCAAGCAGGGCAGCGGCACCGAGACGCTGACGGGCACGAACACGTACACGGGCACGACGACGATCAACGCCGGCACGCTGGCGATCGGTGCGGGCGGCAGCATCGCATCGTCGGGCACAGTGGACCTCGGCAGCGCGGGGACGACGCTCGACCTGAGCGGCGCGGGCGCGAACCAGACGATCGGCGCACTGATGGGCGCGGCCGGTTCGACGGTCGCGCTGGGCGGCAACGGCCTGACCTTCGGCAGCACGGCCAGCCAGACGTTTGCCGGCGCGATCACGGGCACGGGCGGCGTCACGAAGCAAGGCAGCGGTACCGAAACGCTGACGGGTGCGAACACGTACACGGGCGGCACGACGATCAACGGCGGCACGCTCGCGCTGGGCGCGGGCGGCAGTCTCGCTACGGGCAGCGCCGTCAACCTGAGCGGCACGGGCACGACGTTCGACATCGGCGCGTCCGGTGCCAGCCAGACGATCGGCACCTTGAGCGGCTTGGCAGGTTCGACGGTCGCACTCGGCGCGAACGGGCTGACGCTCGGCAGCGGCGGCGGCAGCGCGGCATTCGGCGGCACCGTCGCGGGCACCGGTTCGCTGACGAAGACCGGCGCGGGCACCGAAACGCTGACGGGCGCGAACACGTACACGGGCGGCACGACGATCGATGCGGGCACGCTGGCGCTCGGTGCGGGCGGCAGCCTCGCGGCCACGGGCGCGGTCAACCTGAACGGCGCGGGCGCATCGCTCGACCTCGGTGCCGCAGGCGCGAACCAGACGATCGGCGCGCTGAGCGGCGTCGCCGGTTCGACCGTCGCGCTCGGCGGCAACACGCTGACCTTCGGCGACGGCACGAACCAGACCTTCGGCGGCGCGCTCGGCGGCACGGGCGGGATCGTGAAACAGGGCGGCGGCACGACGACGCTGACGGGGGCGAACACGTACGGCGGCGCGACGACGATCGACGCGGGCAACCTCGTGATCGGCGCGGGCGGCAGCCTCGCGGGATCGACGACCGTCAACCTGGCGACGTCCGGCGCGGGCTTCACGCTCGGCACCGGCGCCGGCACGCAGACCGTCGCCGGCCTCGCCGGCGTCGCGGGCACGACGGTTGCGCTCGGCGGCAACACGCTGACGCTCGGCGGCGCGGCGAACACGTCGTTTGGCGGCACGATCGGCGGCACGGGCGCGCTCGTGAAGAGCGGCACGGGCACGCAGACGCTGTCGGGCAACAACACGTATAGCGGCGGCACGACGGTCGCGGGCGGCACGCTCGTGCTCGGCAGCAACGGCGCGCTCGGCACGGGCGCCGTGACGGTCGGCGCGGCGAGCACGATCGATACGACGGGCGCGGTGAATCTCGCGAATGCGGTCGCGTTGAATGCGAACGCAACGATCGGCGGCACGCAGGACCTGACGCTGTCGGGCGTCGTGTCGGGCGCGGGCGGCCTCGTCAAGGATGGCCAGGCGACGCTGACGCTGAACAACAGCAACACGTATCAGGGCGGCACGGTGGTCAACGGTGGTGCAGTCGTGCTCGGCAACGGCCAGGCGCTCGGCACCGGCAGCCTCACGCTGAACGGCGGCAGCCTCGCGCTCGGCAGCACGAACGTGACGCTCAGCGGGCTGAGCGGCGCGGCGAACGGCACGCTCGACACCGGCACGGGCACGCTCACGGTCGCGGGCGGCGGCACCTTCGGCGGCACGCTGACGGGCGCCGGCGCGTTGGCCAAGAGCGGCAGCGACACGCTCGTGCTGACCGGCGCGAGCAACTACACGGGCGGCACGACCGTCGCCAGCGGCACGCTGCAGATCGGCAACGGCGGCACGTCGGGCAGCATCGCCGGCAACGTTGCCGATGCGGGTGCACTGGTCTTCAATCGCTCGGACAACCTGTCGTTCGGCGGTGCGATTTCCGGCGCGGGTTCCCTGACGCAGGCCGGCAGCGGGCAACTGACGCTGACGGGCACGAGCACGCTGAGCGGCCCGACCACGGTCAGCGCGGGCACGCTCGCCGTCAACGGGTCGCTCGGCCAGTCGACCGTGACCGTGCAGAACGGCGCGACGCTGACGGGCACCGGCACGATCGGCGGCCTCGTGGTGCAGGGCGGCGCGACGGCGGCCGCATCGCAGCCGGGCGCCGCGCTGAACGTGGCCGGCAACGTCACGTTCCAGCCGGGTTCGACGTTCCAGGTCGCGGCCACGCCGCAGCAGAGCGGCAGCCTCGCGGCGGGCGGCACGGCGACGCTGAACGGCGGCACCGTGCAGGTGCTCGCGAACCAGGGTAGCTACCAGCCGAGCACGACCTACACGATCCTCACCGCATCGTCGGGCGTGCAGGGCGCGTTCAGCCAGGTGAACGCGAACTACGCGTTCCTGATGCCGAAGCTCACCTACGATCCGGATCATGTGTACCTGCAACTGGTCCTGAACGGCACCTCGCTGCCCGACGTCGCGACGACACCCAACCAGCGCTCGGTCGCGACCGCGCTCGGCGGGCTCGGCGCCGGCAACCCGTTGTACGACGCGGTGCTGACGACCGACGCGGGTACCGCGCGCCGGGCCTACGGATTGCTCGACGGCGAACTGCAGGCGAGCCTGAAGAGCATGCTGCTGCTCGACAGCCGCTATGTGCGCGACGCGGTGACCGATCGCGTCCGCCAGGGTCTGGCGCCCGGATCGGGCCCGCTCGCGGCGCTGTCGTCGGGCGGCGCCGCGCTGTGCGGCGACAACACGGCCGGCGCGGTCGACCCGACGCTGCCGCCGGAACGCCGGATCGGTTCGCGCGAGGGCTGCTACGGCGGCACGCCTTATCAGCCGGTCGTGTGGGGGCAGGCGTTCGGCGGCCGCAGCCGGCTCGCCGGCGACGGCAACGCGTCGACGATCAAGCGCAGCATGACGGGCTTCATCGCCGGCGCCGACATGGCGCTCAACGACAAGTGGCGTGCCGGCCTGGCCGCGGGCGTCACGCACAGCTCGCTCGACAACGACCAGAGTTCGTCGGCGTCGGTGAACAGCTACTACCTGTCGCTGTACGGCGGCGCGCAGTATGGTGCGCTCGGGGTGCGCGGCGGCGCGTCGTACACGTGGTACCGGATCAACAGCGACCGTTATCCGGGCTTTGCGGGCTTCTCCGATCACGACTCGGCCGGCTACGACGCGAATTCGGCGCAGGTGTTCGGCGAAGTCGGCTACGCGCTGCCGGTCGGGCCCGTCGCGATCGAACCGTTCGCGGGCCTCGCGTACGTGAACCTGCATACCGACGGCTATACGGAAAGCGGTGGCGCGGCTGCGCTGCGCGCCGGCGGCGAGACGACCCACGTCGGCTTCTCGACGCTCGGCGTGCGTGCGGCGTCGCAGCTCGGCTCGATCGCGAGCGGCACGTTCACCGCGCGCGGGACGGTCGGCTGGCGGCATGCGTTCGGCAACGTGCGGCCGTCGTCGGCGTTCACGTTCGCGAACGGCGGCACGTCGTTTCAGGTATCGGGCGTGCCGATTGCTCGCGACAGCGCGGTGCTCGAGGCCGGCATCGACGCGAACATCACGAAGCGCCTGACGCTCGGCCTCACGTACAGCGGCCAGTACGGCAGCGGCGTGCGCGACAACGCGGTGCTCGGCAACATCCTGTGGAAGTTCTGACCGGCGCCTGACGCGCCAGCCTCTGCGCGCCCGCGCGCGACGCCATGCGGCGACGGAAACGTCGCATGGCGTCGCGGCTGCTTCAACGCTGCGCACGTCCCCCGTTCTGGCCTATCCTGTGCGAAACACGCGACGCGCGCCGCGCGTTGCGCCTCGACACAGGAGCATCGATGCCGAATCACGCCGAAGCCACGACGACGCAGGCGCCGCAAGTCGCGCCCACTGCCCCGACCCCAGCGTCGGGCCCCGCATTCATCGCGCCCGAAGCCGATCCTCAGGCGCTCGCGCGCAACAACCAGTACGTGCTGAAATCCGGCGACGCGTTCGTGGTCAGCGACGCGCTCGGCGACATCGGCGGTCATGACGACGGCCTGTTCGTCGACGACATGCGCGTGCTGTCGACCTGGCGCCTGACGTTCGGCGGCCGCGCGCCGTCGCTGCTGTCGGGCGCGACGAGCGCCGACAACGCATCCTTCACCGCGCACCTGACGAACCGCCCGCTGCCGCCGCTCGGCGGGCACGAGACGCCCGAGGGCGTGATCCATATCGAGCGGATGCGCGTACTCGCGGGCGACGTGCTTTACGAAGCGCTGACGCTGACGAACTACGGCGCGAGCGAAGCCGAGGTGCCGCTGTCGCTGTCGTTCGCGGCCGATTTCAAGGACATGTTCGAGGTGCGCGGCACGCAGCGCCCGAAGCGCGGCACCGTGGTGTCGCCGCGCATCGACGCAGGCGCGGTGCGGCTGCGCTACGACGGCCTCGACAGCGTCGAGCGCAACGTGACCGTGCATTTCTCGCCGGCGCCCGATGCGCTGTCGGTCGATCGCGCCGACTACACGCTGACAATCGCCGCGCAGGCGTGCGTATCGATCTACCTGACCGTCGACGCGACGCTCGGCCCGGCGCACGGCGAAGCGCCGGGGTGCGGCCGCGTCGCGCTGCGCACCGCGCTCGTCGGCGTGCACCGCGAGATGCGCGCGCGGCGCGAGTCGATGGCGCGCGTGAACACCGGCAATCCGCTGTTCGACGCGTGGCTCGACCGTTCGCTCGCGGATCTCGGGCTGCTCACGACGCAGCTCGACACGGGGCCGTACCCGTATGCGGGCATTCCGTGGTTCTCGACGCCGTTCGGCCGCGACGCGGTGATCACGTCGCTGCAGATGCTGTGGCTGCAGCCGTCGCTCGCGCGCGGCGTGCTGCGTTTCCTGGCCGAGCACCAGGCGCGCGAGACATCCGCGTTCCGCGACGCGGAGCCCGGCAAGATCATGCACGAGTTCCGCCGCAGCGAGATGGCCGCGACGGGCGAGGTGCCGTTCGCGCTGTACTACGGCGGCGTCGACACGACGCCACTCTTCATCGTGCTGGCCGGCGCGTATGTCGAACGCACCGGCGACGATGCGCTGATCGACGAGCTGTGGCCCGCGCTCGAGCGCGCCGCGCAATGGGTGATCGACAAGTGCGACCGCAATCCTTACGGACTGCTCGATTACCAGCGCACGTCGGAGCGCGGCCTCGCGAACCAGGGCTGGAAGGACAGCCACGATTCCGTGTTCCATGCGGACGGCCGCTTCCCGGACGGGCCGATCGCGCTCGTCGAAGTGCAGGCCTACGCGTGTGCGGCGCTCGATGCGATGTCGGTGTGCTCGCACCGGCGCGGCCACGCGGCCGACGCTACGCGCTACGCACTGCGTGCGAAGACGCTGCGCGAACAGGTCGACGCGCTGTTCTGGATGCCGGAAGGCGATTTCTACGGGATCGCGCTCGACGGTCATGGCGACCTGTGCCGCGTGTTCGCGTCGAACGCGGGCCACCTGCTCGCCTTCGGGCTGCCCGATGCCGAGCGCGGCGCGGCGGTCGCCGGCGTGCTCGGCTCGGCGCTGTTCCAGACGGGCTGGGGCATCCGCACGCTCGCGGCCGGCCAGCCGCGCTTCAACCCGATGGCGTATCACAACGGCTCGGTGTGGCCGCACGACAATGCGCTTATCGCGCGCGGGCTCGCGCGCTATGGCGACAAGACGGCCGCGGTGAACCTGCTGCGCGCGCTGTTCGAGGCGGCGGTGAGCTTCGAGATGCGGTTGCCGGAGCTGTTCTGCGGGTTCCCGCGCCGGCGCGGCGAACCGCCGACCGCGTATCCGGTTGCCTGCCTGCCGCAGGCGTGGGCGGCCGGCGCGCCGTTCATGATGTTGCAGGCGTGCCTCGGCGTGAGCATCGACGCGACGCGGCACGAGGTGCGCGTCGAACGCCCGACGCTGCCGGAAGGCGTCGACTGGCTGCGGATCGACGCGCTGCGCGTCGGCGACGAAACCGTGTCGCTGACGTTCCGCCGCGTCGACGGCCAGGTCGTCGCGTCGGCGGAGCAGCCGGGCCGCGTGAAGGTGGTCGCGGTGCTGTAGTGCGGCGCTGCGCGAACGTTGCGCGATGTCGCGCCACGTTCGTGCGCAGCGGCATAGAATCGTGACATGACCCTTGAGCGATGGCGGAGGTAAACGATGACGACCGACAACCGGCCCGACGACGGCGAGCAGAAGCTCGAGAATCTGGAAGCGGCGGTCGACCACCTGCACAAGTCGATCGAATCGCAGAGCATCGCGGTCGGCGCGGCGAAGGGCATCCTGTTCAGCCTGATCGAAACGCTCGGCGCACTGATCGGCGATCCCGACCTGCCCGAGCACGCGCGCTCGGGTTACCAGGCGCTGCGCGACAAGGCGAGCGAACTGCGCAGCGGGCTCGACCGGCATTGATGAGCGGATTGCGCCGGCACCTGCCGCCCGGGCAGCGCCGGCGCTGCCCGATCCTGCAGACGAAGCACAAAACCCCGTGCGCTCAATGAGTTAGGCGGCCGATGCGCAGGATATCCACAAGCTTGCCAACAAAATCTGTGGAGAACCGGCCCGCTTCGGGCCGGGTGCGCGGCGCGTGCCGTGCGAAAGCCCTTGCGCTGCCGTGACCTTGACCGTTCAAGGTCCGCGAATCGAATCCCCTTTTGTATCAGGATGTTACGCGCCGCATCGGCGGGATATCCACAGGCTTGCCAACACTTTCTGTGGACAACTCGCAATCGATTGCGTCGCGACAGTTGAGGATCGCGCCGGCCGCAGCCGCCGCGCGAAGCCCGTGCGCACGGGCTGCCCGATGTCTGCGTCGGCACGCTAATTCGTGCGCGATCAAGGGGTTAGGGCCCGGGTACCCAGGATATCCACATCCTTGCCAACACTTTCTGTGGATAAACGGGGCCGCGTCATTCGGCTGGCGCCGTGTCGGCCGCTTCGGCCGCGATCCAGTCGCGAAAGAGCGTCATCGCGGGCGTGAGCGGTTTCGACTTCAGCGACGTGAGCCAGTAGCCGCCGGCGCGCACGTCGATGTCGAGCGGCCGCGCGAGCAGGCCGAGCTGCAGTTCGCGCGCGAACATGCAGGCCGGCGCGAGCGCGACGCCCGCGCCCTGCATCGCGGCCTCGACCATCAACCGCGACGAATCGAACACGGGCCCGTTGACCGTCCACGGCTCGAGCTGCGCGGCGTCGAACCAGCCGAGCCATTCGTCGGTGCGGTACGAGCGCAGCAGCGTCTCGTTCGCGAGATCGGCCGGCTGCGCGAGGCGCCGTGCGATCTCCGGCGCGCACAGCGCGGTGAGCGGCGCATCGAGCAGGCGCTCGTTGCGCGTCGTCGGCCAGTTGCCTTCACCGAAGCGGATCGCGAAGTCGAGCCCCTCGGCGGCGAGGTCGACGACGTTGTTGTTGGTCCGCAGCCGCAGCTCGACGAACGGGTGCGTATCGCCGAACTGCTTCAGGCGTGGCATTAGCCAGCCTATGGCAAAGGTGCCGACGACACCGAGCGTCAGGACTTCGTGGAAACGCCCGCCGTCGAACTGCTTGAGCACCGTCTCGATGCGGCTGAACGCGTCGCTCAGCACCGGCAGCAACGCGCGCCCCTCGTCGGTGAGCCCGAGGCCGCGCGGCAGCCGCGTAAACAGCGTGCAGCCTAGCCGCTCCTCGAGCGAGCGCACCTGCTGGCTGACCGCGGCCTGGGTCACGCTCAGCTCGAGGCCGGCGCGCGTGAAATTCAGGTGGCGCGCCGACGATTCGAACGCGCGCAGTGCATTGAGCGGAAGGTGAGGGCGGAGCTTCGTCATAAGATTTTCTTTTGTCAGCGCTCAATTATCGTTGCTTGTCAGGCAACCGTAAAGTCCCGATAGTGCTGTCTCGGCGGCCGGCCGTTTTCAACGCCATTTCGCCGCCATTCCACCATGAGACAACCGACATGACCTACTCATCGAAACGTCGAACCCTGTTGCTGGCCGCCGCGACGGCACCGCTCGTCCTGACCGTCACCGCGTGCGCGTCGCCGCAGGCCGCGGCGCGGGACGAGGCCACGGCGGCCGTGGCCCCCGCTGCCGCCGCGGCGGCGCTTGCCGATCTGGAACGCGACGCGGGCGGCCGTCTCGGCGTGTGCGCGATCGACACCGCGAGCGGCCGGGTCGTGGAGCATCGCGCGAACGAGCGCTTCCCGTTCTGCAGCACGTTCAAGACAATGCTGAGTGCGGCGGTGCTCGCGCAGAGCGTCGAGCGTCCGGGGTTGCTGCAACAGCGCGTGACGTACGGCAAGGCCGACCTCGTCAACTATTCGCCGGTGACGGAGAAGCATGTCGGCGCGGGCATGACGGTCGCCGAGCTGTGCGCGGCCGCGATCCAGTACAGCGACAACTCGGCCGCGAACCTGCTGATGAAGCTGCTCGGCGGCCCGTCGGCCGTGACCGCATACGCGCGCTCGATCGGCGACGACACGTTCCGGCTCGATCGATGGGAGACCGAACTGAATACTGCGGTGCCGGGTGACCTGCGCGACACGACGACGCCCGCCGCGATGGCCGCGAGCCTGCGCGTGCTGACGCTCGGCGATGCACTGCCGGCCGCGCAGCGTGCGCAGCTCGTCACCTGGTTGCGCGGCAACAAGGTCGGCGACAAGCGGATTCGTGCAGGCGTGCCGGCCGGGTGGACGGTCGGCGACAAGACGGGCACCGGCGACTACGGGACGACCAACGATGCTGGCGTGATGTGGCCGACGTCGCGCGCACCGATCGTGCTGGTCGTGTACTACACGCAGGCGCGTGCCGATGCGCGGGCGAAGGACGACGTGATCGCGTCGGTCGCGCGTATCGTGGCCCAGACGTTCAGTTGAGCCGGGCGGCGCGGCATGCGTGACGAGATCCGCATGCACACCGTGCCGCTGTCGTGACCCGCGTGATCAAACGTTGTGCGATCAACGACTTAGGTCACGCATGCTCAGGATATCCACATGCTTGCCAACAAAATCTGTGGACAAGCCCGTACGCACGCGCGGCAGGCGGCCCGTCACGCGGCCAAGCGATGCGTGGCCGGCGATTTGCCGGCCGCGTGCCGCATTCGAAGCGGCGCGGACAAAGCCTTTCGGATCAAGCGCTTGGTCGCGGTATGCGCAGGCTATCCACAAGCTTGCCAACAAAATCTGTGGACAAGCCCGCGCGGCCGCCATCGCGATGGTCAGCGCTGCCGATCGTCGACGGCGGGCCAGCGCGCGAACGCGAACACCCACAGCATGACGAAGTTCAGGACGGGAACGAACATCGTCAGGATCCACCAGCCCGAATGCCCGGTGCGCCGGACGATGCGGATATACGGATAGACGACGATGGCGACGAGCACGAGTGAGACGAGCAACTGCCACGCGGTGAAGTGTTCCATGGCCTTCCTCGGAGTGATGTGTCGTGGTGCGGCGCCGGCGGAACGGCCGGCTCGCATGATCTTGATGCGCGGCGTGCGCGTGCGTCAAGGCGCGGGCGGCGTGCCGCTGTTGCGCCGGATCGTCCGTATTCGCGCAGGCCCGGGCCGCATGTTGCCGAAACGGTGACGCGGCGCATGAACCGTTGGCCGATCAACGGGTTAGCGCATGCTTGCGCAGGATATCCACAAGCTTGCCAACAAAATCTGTGGGTAAGTGGCGCGGCGCACGGCCGGCACGCGTGCGGCGATCGCGACGTGCATCGCCGTGGCGTCGTGATGCGAAGTGCGGCGAAGCGGCGCGCGCGAAGGCCCTCATTCGGGCCCTGTCTGCATCACGCGTGCCAAAGTCCATCGGATCAAGGGCTTAGCGTTGCGGTGCGCAGGATATCCACAAGCTTGCCAACATTTTCTGTGGAGAAGTCCGGGTTCGGGATCGGCCGATGCCACATCCGACAGAAGCCGTGCGCAACTCCGATTCGCGCGTGCACTCAGGCGGTGCAGATGCCGGCCACACCGACTTTCTGGAACAGATGCGGGCTGGCGACGGCGGACGACGGATAGGCCGAGAGTTTTGCGACGAACTCGGGATGCGTGAAGGCCGCGCGAAACGCGCTGGTCGATTCCCAGATCGCGTAGTTCAGGTAAGTCGGACTGTCGCCGAGCGCGCGATGAAGCTGGGTCGAGATGAATCCCGGCTGTCGTTTCATGAACGCGGCATCGTCCTTCCATACAGCCAGAAAGTCTGCTTCGTCCGCGGGTTCCAGCGTGAACACGTTGACGAGGACGACCGGCTCCGCGTCGATGGCGATCTGTCGCTGGATCGGAAAGTTCGGATCCATCGGTTTGAACTGCGGCATGGGAACTCCTGTGGGTCATGGGGCAATTGAACGATCACGCCTGGCCATCCTGGCCATGCGCGCTGGACATCGCCGACAGAACGCGAATCGCCGCATCCAGGTCGGCCGAACTGAACTCGCCGGCGATGTCGCGGACATGCTGCTGCCATTGCGCGACCACGGCCTGATAGGCCGTATCGCCGCGAGGCGTCAGCGAATACAACGGGGAGCGCTTGTGCGCCGGGTTGGGCAGCGACCGGACCAGCTCTTCATCGACCAGCACGTTGATCTGTTTCAGGACGGCCTGCCGGGTGATGCCCATCGCGTCGGCAATCTGCGGGATGTTCGGGGCTTCCGGCGCCATCGAGATGGCGCCCAGCACTTGCCAGCGTGCACTGGTCAGCCCGTGCGGCGCGGCAAAGGTGTTGCCCCATTCGATCAGCAGCCCGTTCAACCGGAATACGGACAACGCTACGGTGGTCAACTTCGCGGATTTCGTCATATTCAATACGCGTCATGAATTGACAACCACTTTACGTAATGGACAACTGGTTGTCAAATTGCGGTGTGCGTCGTCGAACGAGGCCGGCCAGGTGAACGTGTGACGCGATCCGGCACCGGTAGCATCGGCCGCAGCGGGTTGCCAACCAACAAGAAAGAACCTGGAGAGGATCAGTGAGAACGATCTGGAGAATGATCGCTGCCCCGTCGCAAACCGGACGACTATCCGAAGGGGCGCCTGTATTGTGCCGCGGAGCAGCACGCGCGCATCCTCGAAACCTCGACCGGCCTGCGGGTCGAGCGGATCGTCTACGACAATTGAGCCGAGGTCATCGCGGCGGCGAGCATGTGCCCGTTCGTGACCGCATGGCGCATTTGCCGCGCACGGCTGACAAACCCTTTCCGATCAATGGTTTGGTGCCGTTAGCGGAAGGTTGTCCACAAGCTTGCCAACATAATCTGTGGACAAGCTGCCGGTCGCACGCGCATCAGGCCGGTACCGGGAACCGCACCGTCACGGTGAGCCCGCGCCCGCCGTGCGTGGTACTGAGCGCGACCGTCGCGCGATGCTGTTCGGCGATCCGCTTGACGATCGACAGTCCGAGCCCGCTGCCCGACGATGTGGCAGCCTGCGCGCCCTCGCCGCGATAGAAGCGCTCCCACACGTCGGTGCGCTCGGCTTCCGGGATGCCGGGGCCGTCGTCGGCGACTTCGAGTACGGGCGTTGCGCCGTCGATGCGCGCGGACACGTCGACGCGCGCGCCGTCGCCCGCATAGCGGACCGCATTGTCGACGAGGTTGTTCAGCAGCACGCGCAGCGTGTCGGCATTGCCCGCGGCCGTCACGGGCGACGACACGATCGCGCCGAGATCGATCCGGTGCGCGTCGGCGACGCGCGTGCGATCCGCGACCACCGACCGGCACAGCGCGGCGAGATCGACGGGCGCGGCCGCGCTCGCAGACGCTTGCGCATCGGGTTCGAGGCGCGCGAGCGTCAGCAACTGCTCGGCGAGGTGGCCGAGGCGGGTCGTGCCCGCATGGATCTGCGCGAGGATGCGCTCGCGCTCGTCGGAGGTTGCCGCGCGCCGCAGCAATTGCGACTGGATCGAGAGCCCCATGATCGGCGTGCGCAACTCGTGCGCGGCATCGGCGATGAAGTGCCGTTGCAGCGTGAACGAGCGGTCGAGCCGCGCGAGCAGATCGTTGATCGCTTCGGCGAGCGGACGGACCTCGTTCGGCATCGATTCGACGTCGACCGGTTCAAGATTATTCGCATTCCTGCGTTTAAGGCCGGACGCGATCGTGCGCAGCGGCCGCAACCCCGCGCCGATGCCGAACCACAGACCGATCGCCAGCAACGGCAGCATCGAGAACACGGGCCACAGCAGGTGCACGGCAATGCCCGCGATCGCTTCCCATCGCGCATGTCGCGCCTGTGCGAGCCGGATCGTCGTGCCGCCGCGCTCGGTCACATAGGTACGCCACGGCTGGCCGCCGACGTCGACGCTCGCGATGCCCGTCTGCGCCGGCGGCGGCAGCTTCGAATCGCGGTCGGTCGAATACATGAGCGTGCCGTTGCGCCAGACCTGCAGCAGCACCGCATCGGGATCGCTGGCCTCGAAGCCGTGCTTGCCGTTGACTTGGTTGCTGAACGACAGCTCGCCGTTCGGGCCGACGGCGATCTGTTTCGACATGCTGCGCATCTGGTCGTCGAGCAGGTCGTCGAGTTCGCGCAGCGCGCCCCAGTAGGTGCCCGCGCTCGCGACCAGGCCGATCACGCACGCGGCCGGCAGCAGCCACATCAGCAGGCGCCGCCGCAGCGACGCGCTGCGCCAGCGCTCGATCGCGCGTTGCATGCGCGTCATGCGCCGTCACCGATCCGGTAGCCGACGCCGCGCACGGTGCGGATCATGTCGTGGCCGAGCTTCTTGCGCAGGTTGTGGATATGCACCTGCACCGCGTTGCTCTCGATTTCCTCGCCCCAGCTGTACAGCCGCTCCTCGAACTGCTCGCGCGAAATCACCGCGCCCGGTTCGCGCATCAGTTCGTGCAGCAGCACGAACTCCTTCGGCGACAGCGGCACTTCTTCGTCGTCGAGCCAGACGAGGTGCTTGACGGGATCGAGCCGCAGCGGGCCGATCGCGAGTGTCGTCTGCGCGCGCCCCGCATGGCGGCGGTTGACCGCGCGGATGCGGGCGAGCAGTTCGTCGAGCTCGAACGGCTTGACGAGGTAGTCGTCCGCGCCGCTGTCGAGGCCCGCGATGCGGTCCGGCACGCCGTCGCGCGCGGTGATGATGATCGCGGGCAGGGTTTCGTCGCGGCGGCGCAGCGCGGCCAGCACCGACAGGCCGTCGCGGTTCGGCAGCCCGAGATCGAGCAGCAGCAGCCCGTAGCCGGTCGAGCGCAGCGCGAGCGACGCGGCGTCGCCGTCCTTCACCCAGTCGACCGCGAAGCCTTCCTGTTTGAGGCCCTGTTCGAGCCCGCTGCCGATCAGCGGATCGTCCTCGACGAGCAGTACGCGCATGGATTCGAGTCTCTTCAACGGGGTGCCGCGGCGCCCGGGGTTCCCATGATAAGCGCACGCGTCTTAGGCCGAGCTTAAATGCGGGCGGTGCGTGGCGGGCTTGCGTACCGGCCCGATGCGGCACCGTGTCGCCTCGGCGCGACCTTCAGGTTTGCTTAATCTTACGGTCCGTAATCTGGCGTCGTCGCGTTCAACGGGGCGCGGCGTCACATCGAAGAAGAGGAACGAAATCATGAAACATCTGGCCAGAATCCTGACGGTCGCGCTCGCCGCGCTGCCCGCCGCCGTCTACGCGCAATACACGGGGCCGTCCGCGCTGACTTCGACGACCGTCAAGGAACTGCTCGCGAACGGCAAGGACGACCAGCACGTGCAGTTGCAGGGGCGCATCGTCAAGCATGTCGGCGGCGAGGATTACGAGTTCGCCGACGCGACGGGCACGATCCGCGTCGAGATCGACAACAAGCTGTGGGCGGCCGGCCAGCCCGTCAGCGACAAGAGCGAAGTGAAGGTGACCGGCGAATTCGAGCGCAAATGGTCGGGCCGCGTGAAGGTCGACGCTGACCACGTCGAAGTGCTGCGCTGACCGGTGCGCGCGGGCGCCGGTGATAACATGGACGACCGGTTCCCGTTCCCACCAAGATGGCCGCCAATTTCGACGAACTCGCGTCCCGGATCCGGGCGCAATTTTCCGAGCTGAGCCCGCAATTCCAGGCGGGCGCCGCATTCCTGCTCGATCATCCCGACGAAGTCGCCACGTCGTCGATGCGCAAGGTCGCGCAGCGCGCGCAGGTGCAGCCCGCGTCGCTCGTGCGGCTCGCGCAGCAATTCGGCTTTCCCGGCTGGAACGAGCTGCGCGACCTGTGCGTCGCGCGCGTGCGCACGCGCCCCGAGCCGCTCACGCAGCGGGCGCGCTCGCTGGTGCGGCCCGACGCGAAGGCGTCGCTCGCGCACGACCTGCTCGCCGCGCAGCAGCACAACCTGTCGGCCACCGCCGCGCAGAACGAGCACGCGCTCGCGGACGCGGCCAGGCTGATCCGCAAGGCGTCGCACGTGCATGTCGCGGGATTCCGCTCGTGTTATCCGGTCGCGTTCGGATTCGTGTACGGCTACCGGCTGTTCCGTCCGACCGTGTCGCTGCTCAACGGCGTCGCCGGCTCGCTCGAAATGGAACTGCGGACGATCGCGAAACAGAGCGTGACCGTGGTCGTCAGCTTCGCGCCGTATTCGGCGGAAGCGACGCGCGTCGCGCAGGCCGCCAAGGCGCAGGGCAGCCGGATCGTCGCGATCACCGACAGCGCGGTGTCGCCGATCGCGCTGCACGCGGACGCGCAACTGATCTTCACGCACGACAGCCCGTCGTTCTTTCCGTCGCTGGTGGCCGCGCATGCGATGGCCGAGGCGCTGGTCGCGCAGTTGCTGGCGCTCGAAGGCAGCGATGCGATCGCGGCGCTCGAGCGCACGGAAGCGGAACTGCACGCGAAGGGTGCTTACGTCGTTTGAGCGGGCTTCACGATTCAACCGGACGCAATCGATGACGTTCACATCCGAGGTGACCGACGCCGGCGCGCATCCGCCGCATCAGGTTTTTCCTGTCGCGCGACGACATTTCGGCCATCGCTGAAACGTCGCGCGCACAACCGGCGTAAGCTCACCCGTCGACACCTTCCGGGAGTACGCGATGACCCGTTCCGACCTGCAAGCCCGCCACGCCGAAGCTTTCCGCGCATTGCACACGCGCCCCGGCGCATTCATCATCCCGAACCCGTGGGATGCCGGCACCGCCCGCCTGCTCGCGATGGCCGGCTTCGAGGCACTCGCCACCACGAGCGCCGGCTACGCCTTTTCGAAAGGGCAGCCCGACTACGCGATCGACCGCGACGCGATGCTCGATCACATTGCCGATCTCGTCGCTGCGGGCGGCCTGCCCGTGAGCGCCGATCTCGAGAACGGCTTCGGCGACGCACCCGAAACGGTGGCCGAAACGATCCGGCTGGCAGCCGAGGCCGGCGCGGTCGGCGGCTCGATCGAGGATGCGACGGGCCGCGCCGATGCGCCGATCTACGCGCGCGACGCGGCGGTCGAGCGCATCGCGGCGGCCGTCGACGCGGCGCGCGCGCTGCCGTTTCCGTTCACGCTGACCGCGCGCTGCGAAAACTACCTGCACGGCCGTCGCGACCTCGCCGACACGATCGCGCGGCTCGTTGCCTATCGCGACGCGGGCGCCGACGTACTGTATGCGCCGGGCATCACCGACGCCGACGAGATCGCGGCGGTGACGCAGGCGGTCGGCGCGCCCGTCAACGTCGTGATGGGGCTGCAGGGCGGGTTGCTGAGCCTCGACGAGCTGGCGACGCTCGGCGTGAAGCGGGTCAGCGTCGGCGGCGCGTTGGCGCGGGCCGCGCTCGGCGCGTTCCTGCGCGGCGCGATGGAGATGGCGCGCGACGGCACGTTCACGTTTACGCAAGCGGCCGTTCCGGGGCGCGAACTCAATCGGTGGTTTGCGGCGCCCGATAATTCGCCGGTTTCGTTCGGAGAATGACCGCAAATAAAGCGTGGGATCGTTTCCAGTCGAAAGCTGATTGATAATAATCAATCGATTCCGCATCCGAATTAAACGTCGATGACGGCGCGAAAACCATCGTTTATTCTCCGCATTCCCCCCGTTCGACCGGAACCGACGCGTCAGCCGCGCCGGTTCTGGCAATCGGCGGCCCGCCACGCGCGCCAGTGTCGCGCATTGTTGCATTTTCCCGATGAACGAATTTCAGTGCGCGAGAGTTGCCGGTTATTTTTTTGATTGATAATCTGCGGCAGATGCGAATGACCGGCCGGTGGGCCGCCGGGAATATCAATATATAAAAAACTGAGAGAGCGATGACGATCCGAGAAAATCACCGCGTCGGATTTCGTGTCGGCGATGTCGTGACGCTGAAAACGGGCGGGCCGCGCATGACGGTCACCTATGCCGGGCCGGTCGTGTTCGACGACGGCGACTGGCTGATCTGCCAGTGGTTCGACGAAAGCGGCGAGTTCCGGCAGGAAATGTTCCCGCACGACACGGTGGCGCTCGAGCCGCGCGCGATTTCGGCCGGGCGCGTACGCATGCGCATGCAGTCGCATCGCTACCGGTCGGCTGCCTGACGCCAGCCTGTCGTTGCGATGCGGCAACGCGCGGTGCCCGCACCACGACATTTCACGCCAGCCCGAAACATGCGGCGGCGCAGCGCGCCGATACTGCTGGCATGAACCCGACCGATCCCATTGCCGCGGTCACGCACCGCGATCCCTATCCCTACTATGCGGCGCTCGTCGACAGGCCGTCGCTCGCGTTCGACGCCACGCTCGGCCTGTGGGTCGCGAGCCGCGCGGCGGCCGTGACGGCCGTGCTCGGCCATCCGGCCTGCCGTGTGCGCCCGCTGGACGCGCCGGTGCCCCCCGCGTTGCGCGGTACGACGGCCGGCGCGCTGTTCGGCGAGCTGGTGCGCATGAACGACGGCGCGTTGCGGCACGACGTGCCGAAGCAGGCGCTGCGCACGGCGTTCGCACCGATCGACACGGCTGCGCTGCGCGACCGTGCCGCGCAGCTTGCCACCCGACGGTTGCCGGCGCCGGGCGATGCCGACGCATTGAACGCGTGGTGCATGACGGTGCCCGTCTGCGCGGTCGCCGATCTGCTTGGCTTCGACGAGACGCAGCTCGACGACATCGCGGCGCGGGTCGTCGACTTCGTTGCCGCGCTGTCGCCGCTGTCGGACGCCGCGGCGCTGGCTCGTGCGAGCGACGGCGCGCGGCAACTGCTTGACCGGATGACGGAGCGCGTCGCGCAGACGCATGCGCACGACGGCACGCTCGTCGCCGCGGTGCAGCAGGCGGCCCGCGCGTCGGGCTGGCAGGCGAGCGGCGCGCTGGTCGCGAATCTCGTCGGGTTGCTGTCGCAGACCTGCGAGGCGACGGCCGCATGGCTCGGCAATGCGCTGGCGGCATGGAACGGGGAAGCGCAAGCCGCGCGCGTCGCGCCGGACGACGCCGCGCTCGACGCATTCGTTGCCGAAGTCGGACGCTTCGATTCGCCGGTGCAGAACACGCGCCGCTTCGTCGCGGCACGCACGACGATCGAAGGCGTGCCCGTCGAAGCCGGCGACGCGATTCTCGTCGTGCTTGCCGCGGCGAATCGCGACCCTGCGGTGTATCGCGACCCGCATCGGCTGATGCCCGGTCGTGCGCTCGGGCCGAATTTCGGTTTCGGCACGGGGCCGCATGGCTGTCCGGGCGAGCGGATCGCGCGGGCGGTGACGGCGGGGGCGTTCGGGGCGTGGTTGCGCGCGGGCGGCTGGCCGCCGCGCGACGGATTGAAGTGGAATTACCGCGCGTCGACCAACGTCAGGATGCCGAAGTTCGACGCGACACGGTGAGGGGGAAAGAGGGACTTAACGGCAGCCTTGCTTCTCCGCCCATTGCTCCTGGGCGGCGACGCGGCGCTGCACGCGCTCGACGAGACCGGTCGAGAAGGTCCGCATGCTGATGCCCCGACGCTTCGCGAGGATCGCCTGCGCGACATCGGTTCGCGGGTTCGGCTGGCAGGCCCAGTACAGCGTCATCAGCCAGCCGATGCCCGTCCACGCGAACAGCGCGTTGAACAGTGCGATCGTCAGCATATCGTGCCGGCCGCGCCTGTCGGCAATGATCGCCGGCAAAAAATAGAGTGCGATCGCGACGACCGAACCGGCCAGTTGAATCAGGACTGCATCATGCATGGTGCTGCTCCGTCCGAACTGCAATGAGACCGATTGTCGCGCTTTTTCGGTTCGTGTGCAGGCAATTGATTGTTGCGTTTTTAATGACGATCAGCCGGCTTCGGCGTCCGCCGGCTGCACTTCGTTGCTCAGCGCGAAACCTTCGTCGAGCCAGCCCGTCACGCCGCCGATCATCAGCTTGACGGGGCGGCCGAGGCGCGCGAGCTGGATCGCCGCGCGCGCGGCGCCGTTGCAGTGCGGGCCCGCGCAGTAGACGACGAACAGCGTGTCGGCCGGATAGCCGGCGAGCTTGCCTTCGATGATCTTGCGGCGCGGCAGGTTGCGCGCGCCGGGCACATGGCCGGCGGCGAACTGGTCGGGGCCGCGGACGTCGAGCAGCACGAAATCGGGCGCGCCCGATGCGAACGCGTCGTGCACGTCCCAGCAATCGGTCTCGAATCGCAGCGAAGCCTCGAAATGCGCGAGGGCGGCGGGGCTGTCGGCGGCGGGCACGTCGGTGACGAAAGACATGGGCAGGCTCTCCTGGATGAACGGGCGCGGAATGCGCCGGACTGGAGGGCAGTATCGCGGCCCGGCACGTTTCGCGGCAGTGGCGCGATCGACAAGTTCCGGTAACATCGCGCCATGCACAATCATCTCGTCGTCGCGCTCGCCTACGATCGCCTCTGCACCTTCGAATTCGGCTGCGTGGTCGAACTGTTCGCCCTCGAGCGCCCCGAACTCGGCGTCGACTGGTATCGCTTCGCGGTATGCGCGAGCGAGCCGGGGCCCGTGCGCGCGGCGGGCGGCATCACGGTCGCCGCGCCGTACCGGCTCGCGACGCTCGATCGCGCGGATACCATCGTGATTCCCGGCTGGCGCGATCCGGACGAACTGCCGCCGGAACCGTTGCTGAAGAAACTGCGGGCCGCGCATCGGCGCGGCGCGCGGCTCTGCTCGATCTGTTCGGGCGTGTTCGTGCTGGCGGCCGCCGGCGTGCTCGACGGGCTCACCGTGACGACGCACTGGCGTTACGCGGAGCGCCTGCAGGCGCGTTATCCGGCGCTGCGCGTGAATCCCGATGCGCTTTACGTCGACCAAGGGCAGGTCGTCACGTCGGCCGGGTCGGCGGCGGGGCTCGACATGCTGCTGCATCTCGTGCGTCGCGATCACGGCGGCGCCATCGCGAACCGCGTCGCGCAGCGCCTCGTGCTGCCGCCGCATCGCGACGGCGGCCAGGCGCAGTTCGTGCCGCGCCCGGTTGCGCCGGGCGGCAGCGACCGGCTCGCGAAGTTGATCGACTGGATGCGCGCGCACGCGGCCGAGCCGCATACGCTCGCGTCGCTTGCCGCGCAGGCCGCGATGAGCACGCGCACGCTGCAGCGTCAGTTCGCGGATGCGACGGGGATGTCGCCGCTTGCGTGGCTGATCCGCGAGCGCGTGAACGTCGCGAAGGACATGCTCGAAACGCATCCCGCGCTGTCGCTCGCGCAGGTCGCGGCGCGTGCGGGGTTCGGTTCCGAGGAATCGCTGCGCCGGCATTTCCGGCGCATCGCGGCGACCAGCCCGGCCGCGTACCGGCGCGGGATGGATCGCGGCACGCACGCGCAGGGCGCCTGAACATCGCGTTGCAGTGCGGCCACGGTTTCGGCCCTTGTTCGTCCATCGGCGACTTCTTCCACGCGTAAGATAGCGATCGCCGCGAGGCGGCGGCCAGCGGCCTCGCATGCGTTGCCACCGCTCTGAATCGCCGTTCATGCATCACGACGACAAGGAAAACCATCATGGGCCTGCTGGGCAAGCTGTTCGGAAAGAAATCGCGTGACGTGGCGGCGTCGCCCGCACCGTCACCTTCGGCGAACGACGCAGCCGAAGCGGGCGAGCAGGTCGAGCAGGATGGGCCCGACATCGCGCCCGAACTCGCGGTCGCACTGGCGGAATTCCAGGCCGGCCGGCACGAGGCCGCGATTGTGGCTGCCGCGCCGTATGCGGAGCAGCTCGCCGATGCGGCACGCCTTTGCGCGCTCGGGTACTCGGAGATGCACCGTTATCCGGAAGCATTTCCGTACTGGCTTAAGCTGTTCGACAAGGAGCCGAGCGCGCACAACGCGGTGCAACTCGCGACGACCTCGGTGATGTGCGGCGAAGTGGAGCGTGGCGAAGCGTGGATGCAGAAGGCCGCGCTGGTGAATCAGGACACGCGCGAGCAGTCCGACGTCGCCGCATGCGTGAATTTCATCTCCGCACTGACACAGAGCGGCCATCTGCGCGAGGCGCTGCCGCATCTTGCGTGGATGCGCGACGTGTACGGCCAGGTGCGCATTACCGATTCGACCTTCCTCTACATGCGCGGCATTCCGTTCTTCCCCACCTTCCTGGAGAAGAGCCTGGAGGTTCTGAAGGCCGCGCAGCCGGCCGATGCGATCGCGCTGTGGTACGGCGAACTCAAGGGCAAGCTCGACGAGGAGGGCGAAGCGCAGCTTGCCGCGTGGGTTGGCCAGTTGCCGGAGCAACCGGCCGCTTGAACGGCCGCCGACGCTTGTGATGGCCACTCATTCCGAACAGGGATCTCGATGACGATGCTGCCTTCCCGTTTGCCGCTGATCCAGGCCCCGATGGTCGGTTCCCTGAGCTCGCTCGCGACGGCCGCGGTCGATCCGCTGCGCGGCGCGTTCGAGCGGCAGGGCCGCGACGATTTCTCGCTGCTGTGGTCGGGCGAGGCCGCGGCGCTCGCGCGTGAAGAGGATGCCGGCGTACTGACGCGGCGCCTGCGGGACGACGCGCTGGCGTGCGCGGCGGGGCTGCGCGCGACGTTCCCGCAGGCGGTCTGAACGGCCGCGGAAGGGGGCGCCGGCTGGGGAGCATCGGCGTATGATCTGGTTTTTCGTCAGCCCGATCCAGGCACCCCCACCATGACCTCCGTCGACACTACCCCCGTCCTCGACCATGACAAGCTCGTTACCTTCATCGAGCGCAAGTGGAACGATGAAATCCTTCACGCACTGACCGACTACATCGCGATCCCTGCGAAGAGCCCTGCGTTCGACCCCGACTGGGCGAAGCGCGGCTATCTCGAGCGCGTCGTCACCGACGCCGCGCAGTGGGCCGAACGGCAGCCCGTGAAGGGCCTGAAGCTCGAGATCGTGCGTCTGCCGGGCCGCACGCCGGTGATCTTCTTCGAATCGCCGGCCACGCGCGCGGGCAGCACCGACACGATCCTGCTGTACGGCCATCTCGACAAGCAGCCCGAATTCGACGGCTGGCGCGCGGATCTCGGCCCGTGGACGCCGAAGTTCGAGAACGGCAAGCTGTACGGTCGCGGCGGCGCGGACGACGGCTATGCGATCTACGCGAGCCTCGCGGCGCTCGGCGCGCTCGACGAGCAGGGCATCGGGCGGCCGCGCTGCGTCGGCCTGATCGAGACCTGCGAGGAATCGGGCAGCTACGACCTGCTGCCGTACGTCGACGCGCTGCGCGACCGGCTCGGCCAGGTGTCGCTCGTCGTGTGCCTCGATTCGGGCGCCGGCAACTACGACCAGATGTGGCTTACCACGTCGCTGCGCGGGCTCGTGTCCGGCGACCTGCAGGTCGAGGTGCTCGAGGAAGGCATCCACTCGGGCGTATACGGCGGCATCGCACCGTCGAGCTTCCGCGTGATGCGCCAGTTGTTCGAGCGTCTCGAAGACGCGAAGAACGGCAACCTGCTGCCGGGCGTGTTCCATTGCGAGATTCCGTCGAGCCGCGTGCGCGAAGCCGATGCGGCCGCCGCGATCCTCGGCGACGCGGTGTGGAAGGGGCTGCCGTGGGCATGCGGCGCGGACGGCAAGCCGGTGCTGCCGACCACGACCGATCCGCGCGAGGCGTTGCTGAATTCGACGTGGCGTCCGTCGCTGTCGGTGACGGGCGCGGCCGGTATGCCGGCGCTCGCCGATGCGGGCAACGTGCTGCGTCCGCGCACCGCGTTCAAGCTGTCGCTGCGCCTGCCGCCGCTCGTCGACGCCGCGCAAGCCGTGCAGCAGCTGAAGGCACTGCTCGAACTCGATCCGCCGTACAACGCGAAGGTCACGTTCAAGCCCGACGCGGGCGCCGCGACCGGCTGGGCGGCGCCGGATCTCGCGCCCTGGCTCGCGTCGTCGCTCGACGCCGCATCGCGCCGCCACTTCGGCGCGGATTGCGCGTACATGGGCCTCGGCGGCACGATCCCGCTGATGAACGTGCTGCAGGAAGGCTTCCCGTCCGCGCAGTTCATGGTGTGCGGCGTGCTCGGGCCGAAGTCGAACGCGCACGGTCCGAACGAGTTCCTGCATGTGCCGTACGCGAAGAAGCTGACCGCGGCGGTCGCGGACGTGATCGCGACCGCGCGCTGACCGCCACGACTGCCTGACCCAACCCGACCTGATGGAGCCTAGCCGATGACCGCATTGCCGACGCCCGACACCGAACCGCTGCGCATGCGCGCCGAACCGCTGCACGCATTCGTCGCGGCACTCTGGGAACGGGCCGGCAGCAGCGAGCGCGAGGCGCGGCTCGTCGCCGATCACCTGGTCGGCGCGAATCTCGCGGGCCACGATTCGCACGGGATCGGGATGATCCCGAATTACGTCGCGTCATGGCGGGAAGGGCAGTTGCAGCTGAACGGGCACGCGTCGATCGTCCGCGACGGCGGCGCGGTGCTGACGATCGATGGCGGGCGCGGCTTCGGCCAGGTGATCGCGTTCGAGGCGATGGTCGAAGGGATCGAGCGCGCGCGGCGCATGGGCATCTGCGCGATCGGGCTGCGCGACGTGCATCACCTCGGCCGCATCGGGCACTGGGCCGAGCAGTGCGCGCGTTCGGGGCTCGTGTCGTTCCATTTCGTCAACGTGCCGGGCGACCTGCTGGTCGCGCCGCTGCACGGCACCGATCCGCGCTTCGGCACGAATCCGTTCTGCGCCGCGTATCCGCGTGCGGGCAGGCCGCCGCTGCTGCTCGATTTCGCGACGAGCGCGATCGCGTACGGCAAGACGCGCGTCGCGTACAACCAGGGCAAGCGCGTGCCGGCCGGGGCGCTGATCGACCATCGCGGCCAGCCGACCGACGATCCGGCCGTGATGCACGAGCAGCCGTTCGGCGCGTTGCTGCCGTTCGGGTTGCACAAGGGATATGCGCTGGCGGCGATGTGCGAGATCTTCGGCGGCGCGCTCGTCGGCGGGCATACGACGTACGGCGACACGCTGCAGAAGACGAGCGCGATCGTCAACGGGATGCTGTCGGTGCTGATCGATCCGAACGCGTTCGACGCGGCCGATGCCGAGCGCGAGGCCGATGCATTCGTCGCATGGGCGAAGGCGTCGCCGCAAGCGGGCGACGTGCCGGTGCAGGTGCCCGGCGAGCCGGAGGAGGCGAGCCGCGCCGCGCGCGGCGCCGGCGGCATTCCGGTCGACCGCGCGACGTGGCGGCAGATCCGCGAGAGCGCGGCGGCCGTCGGCTTCGACGACGTGGCGCTCGACGCGTGGACGCAGCGCTGTACCGGCGCTGCATGACCGACAAGGGCGGCCGATGAGCTGGCAGGCAGACAAGGCGCACGGCGAGGAGATCGCGTACCAGATAGCGAGCCTCGGCCATATCGAAGTCACGCGGTTTTTCAGCGGCGCCGCGATGCGGCTCGACGGCGTGATGTTCGGCTTCCTCGCGCGCGGATCGCTGTTCCTGCGCGTTGACGACGTGAACCGTCCGGCGTTCGTCGCGGGGGGGATGGGGCCGTTCTCGTATTCGGGGCGCACGCGCACCGTCGCGCTCGAGGGCTACTACGAGACGCCGGCCGACGTGCTCGAGGATGCGGGCGCGCTGTTCGACTGGTGTCGCGGCGCGTATCGTGCGGCGCTGCTGGCGGGGCCGCCGAAGCGCAAGGCGAGGGCGGCACCGAAGCCGAAACCGAAACCAGCACCGAAACCAGCACCGAAACCAGCACCGAAACCAGCACCGAAACCAGCACCGAAACCAGCACCGAAACCAGCACCGAAACCAGCACCGAAACCAGCACCGGCAGCGAAGCCGGCATCTGCATCGGCATCGAAGCGAACCGCGAAATCGGCGTTGAAACCGGCGTCAAAACCGCCGGCGAAGCGCAAGCAAACGTAGTGTCGATCACGCGAAGCGATGGCCTCGCGAATTTCGTTTTCCTTTCTTTCCGGCCCGCACGTTGCCGGGCGATTCGCGCGATGCGCGACGGTGGGCGCATGAGCGACCGGCGGCGCACACGCACGGTCGGGCGCACAAAAGCGTCAAGCTGTCGCACCGCACATCCTGCATGCTTCACAACGGCGGCCCCGGCGTTTATGATCGGCGCGGGTCACGCATGCGCCTGGCGCGACCCGCGCCGGCCTCGCCGCCGGCCCCCGCGAACGGCGCATCGAACGCCGAGCGGATGCTTCCCCCACTCATCATTCCAGACGGAGATAGCCGATGCTCGTCCTGATTCTCGGTTTAGCGATCTTCCTCGGTGTGCACTCGATCCGGATCGTCGCGGACGGCTGGCGGTCAGCGACGATCGACCGGCTCGGCGAAAACGGCTGGAAGGCGCGCTATGCGATCGCGTCGATCGTCGGCTTTGTGCTGATCGTGTGGGGCTACGGGCTCGCCCGCGCGGGCGCGACGTGGCTCTGGGTGCCGCCCGTCGGCGTGCGCCACCTGACCGGCATGCTGACCGCGATCGCGTTCGTGTTGATCGCCGCGTCCTACGTACCCGGCAACCGCATCAAGACGCTCGTCGGCCATCCGATGCTGGCCGGCGTGATGGCGTGGGCGATCGCGCACCTGCTCGCGAACGGCACGCTGCATGCGTTCGTGCTGTTCGGCGCGTTCTTCGTGTGGTCGCTCGTCGATTTCGTCGTGTCGCGCACCCGCGATCGTCGCGATGCCGTTCGCTATCCGGCCGGCAAGCTGTCGGGCGATGTCGCGACGATCGCGGCCGGGCTCGTCGCCTGGGCCGTGTTCACGCTGTTCCTGCACGGCTGGCTGATCGGCGTGCGGCCGTTCGGCTGAGCGGGCGACCGGCCGGCGCGCCGGTCCATCGCCCGCCGCCGGTCAGCGCAGTTTCGCGCCGGAGGCGTCGCCGAGCGAGGCCGGCTTGCGGCGCACGAAATACGACGCGAGGATCGTCAGCGTCGTCACTATCGTGAACCAGAACTGGAACTGCGAATCCGGGTTGAAGGCCTGCGACCCGAGCACGGCGACCAGCGCCAGCAGCGCGATCCAGTTCGAATACGGATAGAACCACGCGCGGAACGCCGACGGATCGCGGGCCGCATGCTTCGTCTGCCGGCGCATCGCGAAGTGCGCGACGATGATGAAGCTCCACACGATCATGATGATCGCGCCGCTGCTTTTCGCGAGCATCAGGAACAGGTCGCCGCCGCTGACGAAGTGGATCGCCAGGATCGACACGCAGATCGCCAGGCACAGCAGCAGCGCGTTGAGCGGCACGCCTTTCGCGTTGGTGCGGCCGAACAGCGCGGGCGCATGGCCGCGCTGGCTGAGCGAGAACAGCATGCGCGAGTTCGAGAACAGGAACGAGTTCATCACCGACATGAACGACACGAACAGCACGATCTTCATCGCGACGGCGGCGCCGGTGAAGCCTGTCATGCTGAACAACGACACATACGGCGATTTCAGGTTGGCCTTGTCGGTCCACGGCATGCACAGGATCAGGATCGACACCGAGCCGACATAGAACACCATCACGCGTACGATCACGCTCTTGATCGCCTTGATCACGTTCTTGCTCGGGTTTTCCGATTCCCCGGCGGCGACGGCCGCGATTTCGCTGCCGCCCAGCGAGAAGATCACCACCATGATGCCGGCCAGCACGGGCGTGATGCCGTTCGGCATGAAGCCGCCGTGGTCCGTCAGGTTCACAAGCCCGGGCGCGGGAATGCGGGGCTGGAAGCCGAGCAGGATCGACACGCCGAGCGCCATGAACACGATGATCGTCGCGATCTTCGCGAACGACAGCCAGTATTCGGCTTCGCCGAACGAGCGCACCGAGTACGCATTGCTCGCGATCAGCGTGACGAGCATGAACAGCGCGCCGGCCCACACCGGCAGCCACGGCAGGAAATCGTGGAGGATCGCGCCGAGCAGGATCGCTTCCACCGTGATCGTCATCATCGACTTGAACCAGTACAGCCAGCCGACCGCGTAGCCGGCCCATTCGCCGAGATACGCGCTGGCGTACGTGGAGAATGAGCCGCTGTCGGGATTGCGGGACGCCATTTCGCCCAGCATGAACATGACCAGCGTGACGATGACGCCGCCGAACAGATACGACAGGATCGCCGCGGGGCCGGCCGTTGCGATGATCGCGCCGGAGCCGACGAACAGGCCCGCGCCGATCACGCCGCCGAGCGCGATCATCGTGATGTGCCGTTGCTTGAGGCTTTGCCTCAACGAGTTGTCCTGCATCTCCTACCTCTATTTATTGTTGGCTGGAATGGCATCGGGCGAGGGCGGCGGCAAGCATTCTGCCGCCGCATGGGGCGCCGATGTCGAGGGAGCGTGTGTGACGCGATGTGCCGGGCCGCCGGTGGTGAGTCGGGGTAACGGCCGCGGAGTGCCGGTCGGTGCCCGCGAGAGGGCGATGACGATGGCAGCCCCAGATTGTGGGCGGACGCCGGCGCGACGGCAAACGAGATATGCGAAAGACGTCTTGCGGTTTGCTCATCAATTGCCGCGGCGGCGGCGGGGATGGGCGTGCGTCAGATCGGCTTGACGAACAACCCGACGGTCAGTATCGCGCCGATGCAGACGATCCCGATCCGCAGCACGCGTTCGTTCACGCGATGCAGCGCCCACGTGCCGAGCAGCCCGCCGACGATCGCGCCGCCGCCGAGCGCGAGCGCCGCGCTCCAGTGCAGGTGCGGCGACGTCAGGAACAGCACGACGGCCGATGCGTTCATCACGCCCGCGAGCGCGTTCTTCGTCGACATCGCGTGACGCGGCGACAGGCCGGCCATCGTCAGCGTGGCCATCATCAGGAAGCCGAGCCCGCCGCCGAAATAGCCGCCGTAGATCGCGATCATGAACTGCGAGATCGCGGCGGGGACGGCGCCGAGGTGGGCCGTGCCTTCGCGCGGCTTGCGGAAAAAGCTGCCCCACGCGAACACGATCGTCGCGAACAGCACGAGCCACGGCACGAGGTGCGAGAAGATCGACGACGGCGTTTTCAGCAACAGCAGCCCGCCGAGCGCGCCACCGACGATGCTGATCGCGAACAGCGCGCGAAACGACAGCTTGCCCGCGCCGCGCACCATGTGGCGGCTCGCCCACCCCGTCGTGACCTGCGCGGGAAACAGCGCGACCGTCGATGTGATGTTCGCCGCGAGCGGCGACATGCCCGACACGATCAGCGCGGGCAGCGTGACGAACGAGCCGCCGCCTGCGAGGGTGTTCTGCAGGCCGGCCCAGAGACCGGCGAGGATGACGAGAGCGAGCATCGGTGCGCAACGGGAGAGGTGGCGGGGGCCGCTTGCCGGACGCGGGCAGGCACGGTGGACGCACGATGGTAATGCAGGATCGCGGCCTCCGGAAGCCGGTGCGGGTGCGCAGTCTTGCGTGCGACGTCACGCGTCCGGCCGCGTGCCGGCTTCCGACGCGGCGCCGCCTTCGACGTCCGGATAGACGATCGTGCCGTCGGGCCGGATGACCGCGCCGGCCGTGAGGTGCGCGGGTTCCACGCGGTTGCGGCCCATGATGTGCAGCACCGTTTCGCCGCGCGCGATCAGGTAGTCGGACACGATGCGCCGGTGACAGCGCCACCACACGGCTTCCGAACACATGATCGCGCAGCGTTGCTCATGCCCCTGCCCGATCAGCTGGTCGAGGCCCGCATGAAACGCCGGCGACAGTGCGTAATCGGCATAGCGGTGAAAGCTGCGGTTCGTCCAGAAGTCGTTGACGTCGTCGGGCACGTCGCGCGACTTGCCGCGCAGGCCGCCGAGTTCGGCGATGTGTTCGTACGCGATGTCGGCCACGGCCAGCGCGTCCGGCAGCGTCGCTTCGTTGAATTGCGGATGGGTGCGCGAGCGCGTCATCTTCCGGATATCCGCGAGCAATGCGATATCGACCGCGTCGAGCATCTCGACGAATTCGTCGAGCGTGCGGTTCGAATGGCCGATCGTGTAGAACGGGAGCGTCATGCGTCGGCCTTGCCCGCCATGCGTTCGAGCACGCGGCCGCGATGCGCGGCGATGTGATCGGTCCGGTCGCTCTTGATCTCGTATTGCGGATCGTCGGGCGACGCGCGATGACGGTGGCCCTTGTAGTCGAAGTCCGCGGTGTGGATCGCGATGATCGTGCCGGTCACGTAGCCGGCCTCGGAATTCCACCGGACGTGGTCGCCCAGTTTGAATTGCGTCGTCATGCCGGGACCTCCTGGCGTCGATGCGCGGTTCGTCGGTCCTTGCGGCGCGCGTTGGCGTGCCGTGAGGAATTGCCTGCATGGGCCCATTATCGGCCGCGACCGCGCGCGGAAAAAGGTACAGACGGCAGGGCGGCGCTGTGCTGCATACGCAATCGGCGTGCCGGCGCGCGGCGATCCTTTCATTTTTCCGACGATTTGGGTGTTTATTTACCCGCTTGCCCGCGTGAAATTGTCGTGCTAATTTTTCATGAAATTTCTCGACGTAATTTTCACGGGAGTCCGCATGTTCGTGCAGTCCGACCGTCACGTTGCAAGTTACTACGCCGGCACCTACCCGACGCCGATCCCGCATCGTCCGGCACTGGACGAGCGCATCGACGCCGACGTGCTCGTCGTCGGCGCGGGTTTCAGCGGGCTGCATACGGCGTTGCGCCTCGCGCTCGCCGGCAAGCGCGTCGTCGTGCTCGAAGCGAGCCGCGTCGCGTGGGCCGCGTCGGGCCGCAACGGCGGGCAGGCGCTGCTCGGCTGGTCGTGCGACATGCAGCCGCTCGAGGATTCGCTCGGCCGCGACGGCGCGCGCCTGCTGTGGGACAGCATGCGGTGGGCCGCGGCCGAGGTGCGCGAACTGCCGGAGCGGCACGGTTTCGACATCGACTACCGGCCCGGCAGCTTGTGGGCGGCCGTGCGGCCGCGCCGCGTCGCGATGCTCGAGCAGGCGCGCGACGAGGCGGCCGAGCGCTGGGGCTACGACCGGCTGCGCGTGATCGGGCAAGCCGACATGCCCGAATGGATCGGCGGCACGCGCTATCTCGCGGCGCTTCACGATCCCGAGGCCGGCCATCTGAATCCGCTGAAGCTCGCGCTCGGCCTCGCACAGACGATCGAGCGCGCGGGCGGCCGCATCTTCGAACAGAGCCGCGTGCTCGACTGTCGCGAGACGGCCGGCGGCCACATCGCCCGCACGGCGCGCGGCGAAGTGCGCGCGGACGTGCTCGTGCTGGCATGCAACGCGTATGTCGACCGGCTCGATCGCGACCTGGCGCGCCGGCTGCTGCCGGTCGGCACGTACCAGGTCGCGACTGCGCCGCTCGCGCCTGACGTCGCCCGTGCGCTGTTGCCGCAGAACAGTTGCGTGATCGACAACCAGTTCGTACCCGACTACTTCCGCCTGAGCCCCGACAACCGGCTGCTGTTCGGCGGCGGGTGCACGTATCTCGGCGGCATTCCGGCCGATATCGCGGCGGCGACGCGCCCGCACCTCGAACGCGTGTTCCCGCAACTGGCCGGCGTGCCGCTCGATTACGCGTGGGGCGGCCACATCGACATCAGCATGCGTCGCACGCCGGACATCGGCCGCCACGGGCAGCGTTTCTGGCTGCAGGGCTTCTCGGGGCACGGCGTGCTGCCGACACTTGCCGGTGCGCGCGCGGTTGCCGACGCCGTGCTCGGCGACGAGCGCCTGCTCGCGCAGTATCAGCGCATCCGCAACCCGCGCTTCCCCGGTGGCGACCGGCTCGCCGCGCCGCTGGAAGCGGTCGGCAAGGCCTGGTACCGTCTGCGCGATACCGTCTGACCGTATCGGAACCCACTATGAACGAACAAGAAGAGATAGAAAGCCTGGCGATCCTGATCCGCGACCTGCGCAAGCATCGCAAGGTCACGCTCAACGATCTCGCCGAACGGATCGGCCGCTCGGTCGGCTTTCTGTCGCAGGTCGAGCGCGGGCTGTCGCGCCCGACGGTCGCGGATCTCACCGCGATCGGCGAGGCGCTCGGCGTGCCGACCACGTATTTCTACAGCCTGAGCAAGCCGCGCAGCGTGCCGTGGGTCACGCGGCCCGACGAGCGGCGCACCGTGTATTACGCGGCCGGCATTACGGACATCCTCGTATCGCCGAACATGCGCTCGCGCTTCTCGATCCTCGAAAGCCATCTCGCGCCCGGTGCGAGCAGCGGCGAGCGGCCCGTCGACGACAGCGACGAGCAGGGCGGTTTCGTGCTCGAAGGAGAACTGACGATCTGGGTCGACGGCGACGATACGCCCGTCACGCTCGGGCCGAACGACGCGTTCCAGCTTCCCGCGCACAAGCGGTTCCGTTACGCCAACCTGACCGACGCGCCGACGCGCGTGATCTGGGTATTCACCTGAGTTGTCGGCGGGGCGCGCGGTATGGCAGGCCGCCGTGCCACCCAGCCTGTTTGCAGTACTGATCGACATGATGCGTGCGACGTGACGCACGCGCGTGAATCCGGTTCGCCGCGCTGCGGCACCGTCATACAAGACATGGAAAGGATGAGACATGGCTGACGTCGTTCCCGCGCTGGTCGGTGAAGTCCGCGCATTCCGGCAGGCGCACCCCGAGATCCGTTATGTCGACCTGATCTGCCTCGATCTGCCCGGACACTTTTACGGCAAGCGCTACCCGATCGACGCGCTCGAGAAGGTCGCATCGGGCTCGCTGCTGAAGCTGCCGCAGAATTGCGTGCTGCTCGGCACGCAGGGCGGGCTCTACAAGATCGGCGACTACTGCTTCAACGACGGCGATCCGGACGCGCCGCGCCGGCTGATCCCCGGCACGCTGAAGCCCGTGCGCTGGGAGCGGCAACCGCTCGCGCAGATGCTGATCAGCTCCGACGGCACCGATGCGCCGATCGAGTTCGAGCCGCG
Source organism: Burkholderia pyrrocinia (assembly GCF_003330765.1). NCBI lineage: Bacteria > Pseudomonadati > Pseudomonadota > Betaproteobacteria > Burkholderiales > Burkholderiaceae > Burkholderia > Burkholderia pyrrocinia. The sequence goes on from NZ_CP024903.1 coordinate 744,055, forward strand.
CGAAGTGCTCGCGCGCGTGCTGCGGCGTTTCGCGGCGCGCGGCATCCGGCCGGTCGTCGCGTTCGAGCTCGAGTTCTACCTGTTCGCCGCGCAGCTCGAGGAAGGGATGCCGCAGTATCCGCGCGACCGCCTGAGCGACGACCGCGACGATCAGCCGAACATGCATATCGAGCGCCTGTCGCGTTTCTCCGACGTGCTGCACGAGATGGTCGAGGCCGCATGCGAACAGGGCGTCGATGCGACGGTGATCACGGCCGAGCTCGGGCCCGGCCAGTTCGAGATCAATTTCGGCCACACCGACGACGCGCTGCGCGCGGCCGACTGGTCGGCGCTGTTCTGCCGCAGCACGCGTGGCGTCGCGCTGCAGCACGGCTATCGTGCGAGCTTCATGGGCAAGCCGTACCTGCATGCGCCGGGCAGCGGGATGCACGTGCACGTGAGCCTGTACGACGACGCGGGGCGCAACCTGCTCGCGGCGGACGGGCAGCGGCCGCTGCGGCATGCGGTGGCCGGCTGCCTCGCGCTGCTGCCGCATTGCATGCCGGTGTTCGCGCCGAATCACAACGCGTTCCGGCGCTACGGGTCGATGGTGAACGCGGCGAGCCGTGCGAGCTGGGGTTTCGAGGATCGCGATGCGTGCATCCGGATTCCCGAGTCGGATGCGCGCAACCTGCGGATCGAGCACCGGCTCGCGAGTGCGGATGCGAACCCGTATCTGGTGCTCGCGGCGATCCTCACCGGGATGGAGCACGGGCTCGATGCGAGGATCGAGCCGATCGCGCCGCTCAACGAGGATCGCGGCAGCGGGATCGATTTCCCGAAGGAGATGCTGTCGGCGGTGGCGGCGATGCAGGATCAGGTGGCCGTGCGCGAAGGGCTCGGCAGCGAGTTCGTGATGGTGTATTGCGAGAACAAGCGGCAGGAGGAGCTGGATTTCCGCAATGAAATCGGCGCGCGGGAGTATCGGTGGTTTCTGTGAGGGGGAGGTGCACCGCGCCGCGAAACGCTCCACGGCACGGCACGCGCGAAGACCTTACTCCCCGAGCTTCGACGCCACGCACCCCGTGCTCGTGCATTCACGCTCGCGCTCGCGCAGGAACGACAGCCGCGACTGCGTCAAGTCGACCGCGCATTGAAGGTCCACGAGGTAGCTGTTGTTGCGGGTTTCGCTGCACTGTCCGTCGCGCTGCTTCAGCCACGCAAGCTGGCCGGCCTTCAGCGTCGCCTGCTGGTCGCCGCTCAGTTGCTTGCGCAGGCGGCCGTACTCGTCGTTGAGGTCGCGGTCGGCCTGCGAGAACTGCGTGCTGGTGCAGTACACCTGGTCGAATGCGCTGTGCGGTTTCGCGCAGCCGGCCGCGTGCGCGGCGAACGGAACGGCAAGCGCGAGCAGCGCGCAGGATGCGAGCAGATTCTTCTTCTTCATGGTGATGCTCCTGACTGGGTGAAAACCGTTGAGCCCGACGGGCCATGCCGTCACTTCGGCGCCGTGCATGCGTCGATCCCGCCCGCGATCGCGGCGGACAGGCGCTGGATCGTCTCGCGCCGCGCGAGCCGTGCTTCTTCGTCCGGATTGACGATCACGCCGGCCTCGACGAGCACGGCCGGAATTGGCGCGGTGCGCAGCACGACGAGATCGTCGAAGCGGTGGATGCCGAGTTGCGGGTCGATCAGCGGGCGATTCTCGCCGCGGATCGGCTGTGCGTGATACAGCGACGGCCGCTCGCCGGCCGCGACCAGTCGCTCGGCGATCGCCTTCGCGCAACGCAGGCTTTCCGCATAGTGCGGATTGCGCTCCGACACGAATACCGAGAAGCCGCGGAATTCGCGCTGCCGGCCCGCGTCGATGAACTGCTGCTGCATCGAGTCGTGATGGATCGATACGAACAGGTTCGCGTCGGGCGCCTGCGTCGACCGCTGGTCAAGCGCGATCTCGCGGCCGTCGGCCGACGTGCGCAGTACGCGGTCGCCGTGCGCGGCGAGTTTTTCCGCGACCGCGGCGGACAGATCGAGGTTGTACAGGTATTCGACGCGCCCGCTCGCGCCCGTGGAGCCCGGGTGCGCCGGCGTGTGGCCGGTGTCGACGACGATGTAGCGCTGCGCCGGCGTCGCGGCTCCGGCGTCGGCAGTCATGGCGCCCTCCGCATGGAGCGCGAGCGGCGCGCCAAGCAGTGGCATGCACGCGAGCAGGCGCGCGGCGATGCGCGCGAACGGGCGAAGGGTTCGGTTCGTCATTGTTCTTGTCGAGGAGGGCTACGGCCGCGTCGAACGGCGCGGCACCGTCGGCCTGCTCAATGCAGTCGGAATGTCGCGCGATTATAGCGGTTGGCGGTGGCGGCGCAATTACGCAACGGCCACCGCCGCGCAGGCCGGACGCCGGCGCTCAGGCGAGCACGCGCCGGGCCGCGAGCATGCCCCAGTACGACGCCTCCTCGAACAGCGACAGTCCGGACAGGTCCGCATGCGCGAACACGACGGGGCCGTCGGCATCGCGCAGCGCGAGCAGCCCCGGCCGGCTCAGGAAGCCGACGTCGGGGGTCGCCATCGCGTGGCCGCGCACGGTGATCTCGAGCGCCGTCGCGTGTTTCCACAGCGCGCGCCCGTAGACAGCCTGAAGATCGATCGCCGCCTGTTCGCGCAACGCATCGGGCTTCGCGTCGGCGAGCCAGCGGCGCGTGTCATCCGGCGCGCGCGTGCTCAACGCCTGATACGCGGAGAACACCGAGCGCGTCGGCGGCGACATCCGGATCAACTGATGCGTGGACACGACATAGCCGAGCCCCGCGCCGTCGTAGACGACGTTGTCCCATGCGAGCGGCACGCCGGCTGCTTCGGCCGGCATGCCATCGAGCAGGAAGTTGGACACGAGCCACGGCGCGCTTGGCGGCAGGTCGCGCGCGGGTTCGAAGCCGTATGCGGAAAGCTGCGGAAACACGCGCGCCGCGACGAACAGCGGCATCGCGCAGACGACGCGCCGCGCCTTCAGCATGAACGTCGACAGTGCGCCGTCGTCGCCGAGGCGCGCGCAGAGCACGTCGACGCCGCCCGCGCGTTCGGTCGCCTGCACGGCGAAGCCGTCCCGCGACCACGCGTTCGAGCCGGTGCGCGCGGTGATCGAATCGCTCAGCTTCGTCACCATCGTGTGCAGCCCGTCGGGCCAGGTCAGCACCGCGCCGTCGCTCGCATCGCCTGCATGGCCGCCACGTGACGAGAAATAGTGCAGTCCGGCCCAGGCGGACACGTGCTCGTATCCCGCGCCGTAGTCGTCGCGGCAGCAGTAGTTCAGGTACCAGTGCAGCGCCTTCGCGGTGTAGCCCTCGTCGACCAGCCACTGGCGGAACGAGCGCCGGTCGAGCGCGTGCCAGCGCGGGTCGCGCGACGATTCTGCGATCGGGATGCAGAACACCTTGCGGCCGTCGGCGCCGCGTGCGGTGCGCAGCCCGTCCGTGTACGCGAAGAAGCGCGCCTGCTGCGCGAGCGCGTCGGCGTCGAGGCCGGCCGCCGGCACGATGCCGTCCTGCCACTGCCCGGCGATGAAGAGCCGTTCGTCGGGCGCGTGGACGAGTACGCGCTCGTCGTACACGGGGCGCGCGGAGAACGGTGCGGATTCGATCACGCCGAGATCGGCGAGCATGTCGCGCAGATGCGCGGATTCGAGCGACGGCAGCGGCAGGTAGTGCGCGCCTTTCGGATAGCCGAGATCGCCGAAGCGGCCGCCGGCCGCGTTGCCGCCGAATTCGGGGCCCGCGAGCACGACGAAGCGCTTGTGCCCTGCGCGGGCGAGTTGCCACGCGCACGACAGACCGGCCGCGCCCGCGCCGAGGATCGCGACGTCCGTCTCGATCGTGCCGGAAGGCGGCGGCAGCGTCGCATGATCGCGCAGCGCATGGCCTTCGCGCATGCCGGGGTAGCCAACGCGCGGCGTCGTCTCGATCCAGCCGGTGCGGCCGCATGTGGCGAGCGACGCGGCCGCCGATGCGACCAGGAACGTGCGACGGTCCATCAGCGCAGCACGTGCTTCCAGTCGTCGTCGAAGCGGCGCACGAGCGGCTGGTCGTTGAGTTCGTTCGGCGACATCGGCAGCGCCGGCATGTCGGCCGGGAAGTGGAACATTTCGGCGGCCGTCTGCGCGTCGAGCCAGCGCGTCGGCACCGAGTAGTGCGTCGGCACCGTGAAGTCGCGGCGCTTGCCGGCGATCACGAAGCCCCAGTCGCCGAACGACGGCACGTAGCAGTGGTACGGCCAGGTGTTGAGCCCGGCCTCGTGCAGCGTCGCGATGATGGTCCAGTACGCGTGCGGCGCGAAATACGGCGACGTCGACTGGATCACCGCGTAGCCGTTCTCCGACAGGTGGCGCGCCAGCAGCCGGAACACGGGCACCGAATACAGGCGGCCGAGCCCGAAGTTGGTCGGATCGGGGAAGTCGACGACGATCGCGTCGTACACGTCGGCGTTCGATTCGAGCCAGCGCACCGCGTCGTCGTTGATCACGTGCACGCGCGGATCCTTCAGCGACCCCTGGTTCAGCTTGACGAGCGGCGCGGACGTCGAGAACAGCTTCGTCATCGCGGGATCGAGATCGACGAGCGTGATCTGTTCGAGGTTGCGGTGCTTCAGCAGTTCGCGCACCGCGAGGCCGTCGCCGCCGCCGAGCACGAGCACGCGCTTCGCCCACGGCAGCGCGTCGATTGTCGGATGGATCAGTGCCTCGTGATAGCGGTGCTCGTCGCGCGACGAGAACTGCAGGTTGCCGTTCAGGTACAGCCGCATGTCGTCGTGCCACTGCGTGAGCACGATGCGCTGGTACGGCGTGGTTTCCGAATAGATCGTCTCGTCGCCGTAGACGCCGTGCTCGGCCCAGTGCGTGATGCGGTCCGACAGCGCGAACCCGGCGACGAGCAGCCCGATCACGAGCGACGCGCGCATCAGCTTGCCGCGCACGTTGCGGATCTCGTCGCGGAACAGGTGGGTTGTCCACAGTGCGACGAAGGCGTTCAGGATGCCGAACAGGAAGCTCGTGCGCAGCAGGCCGAGACGCGGCGCGAGCACGAGCGGGAAGATCAGCGATACGGCGAGCGAGCCGAGATAGTCGAAGGTCAGCACCTCGCTGACGGTATGGCGGAACGCCTGGCGCCGCTGCTGGAACGCGCGCATCACGAGCGGGATCTCCATCCCGATCAACATGCCGAGCGCGAGCACGAGCGCATAGAGCGCCGCGCGGAACGGCGCGGCCAGCCACGCGAACACCGCGAACAGCAGCGCGGCCGATACGCCGCCGAGCAGGCCGACCAGCAGCTCGATATCGACGAAGCGGTCGAGCACGTCGTCGTCCTCGACGAACTTCGCGAGCCACGAGCCGATCCCCATCGCGAACAGGTAGCAGCCGATCACCGACGAGAACTGCAGGATCGAATCGCCGAGCAGGTAGCTCGACAGCGCGCTGCTGATCAACTCGTAGCCGAGCCCGCACGACGCGAGCACGAGAATCGACAGGACGAGCGCACGCTTATGCAGCATGGGGCGTCCGTTGTGCAGCGGTCGGCAATGTGGATATACTGGCGCGGATTTTCGTGGGTCGGCGAGAGAGGGACCGGCCGGCGACGGGGCGGCGAACCGAGCACAAAATCCGAGGGAAAGAATGAATAGTGCCTATCTCTATGCGGTTCATTTATTGTCGGCGTTCGTGCTGCTTCTTGTGTTCGCGGCAGTGTACCTGAAGGTCACCCCGTTCGACGAACTGGCGCTGATCCGCGACGGCAACGCCGCCGCGACGCTGTCATTCGGCGGCGCGCTGATCGGTTTCTGCCTGACGCTCGCATCCAGTATCGCGCACAACTCGACGCTCGGCGAAGTCGTGATCTGGGCCGTCGGCGCGATGGCCGTGCAACTGATCGCCTATGCGGCGCTGACGCGCCTGATGCCCGGCATGAATCATGCGATCGAGGATCGCAACATCGCGATGGGCGGCCTGATGGGCACCGCGTCGCTCGTCGTCGGCATCATCAATGCCGCCTGCCTGACCTGACGCGCCACGCGCTCGAGGAGACCGACATGAGTCTGGGATCGTTTATCCGCAAGCAGTTCATCGACGTCCTGCAATGGACGGAAGACACCGATGGCGTGCTGGCCTGGCGCTATCCGATGGAAGACCAGGAAATCCAGTACGGCGGCAAGCTGACCGTGCGCGAAACGCAGGTCGCGATCTTCGTCAACGAAGGCAAGGTGGCCGACGTCTTCCAGCCGGGGCTGTATACGCTGGAAACGCACACGCTGCCCGTGCTCACGTACCTGCAGAACTGGGACAAACTCTTTCAGTCGCCTTTCAAGTCGGACGTCTATTTCTTCAGCACGCGGCTGCAGCTCGGCCGGCGCTGGGGCACCGCGCAGCCGGTGACGATCCGCGATCGCGAATTCGGCTTCGTGCAGTTGCGCGCGTTCGGCATCTACTCGTACCGGATCGTCGACGCGGCCGCGTTCCATCGCGAGGTCAGCGGCACGCGCGCGCAGTACACGGTCGACGATCTCGAACAGCAACTGCGCAACCTGGTGGTCACCGCGATGAGCACGACGTTCGGCTCGGCCGACGTGCCGTTCGTCGACATGGCCGCGAACCTGTCGCTGCTGTCGCAGCGTGTCGCCGAGGCGCTGGTGCCGGTGTTCACGCGCTACGGCCTCGCGCTCGACGCGTTCGCGGTCGAGAGCGTGTCGCTGCCGGCCGAGCTGCAAAAGGCGCTCGACCTGCGGATCGGCGCGGGGATGGCCGGCGATCTCGCGCGGGCCACGCAATACCTGACCGCGCAGGCGATTCCGCTTGCCGCGCAGAACCAGGGTGGCATTGCCGGTATCGGCGCGGGGCTCGCCGCGGGCGCGGCGATCGGGCAGGCGATGGCCGGCCAGATCGCGGGCGCCGCCCAGCCGACGTCGGCGGCACCGCCCGCGCCGCCCGCGCCCGTCGCGGCGCCGGTGGCCGCCGCGCAACCGGCCGCGCCGGCCGACGGCAACGATTACGTGCAGCGGCTCGAACAGTTGAAGGCGCTGTTCGACAAGGGCCTCGTGACCGAAGACGAATATTCGCGCGCGAAGGCCGAGATCCTCGCGAAGCTCACCCGGTAAACGTCGCGCATGTTCAGCACTTCGTGCCCCCAGTGCGGCGCGCCAGTCGAGTTTCGCTCGGCGGCGGCGGTGATGGCCGTCTGCGCGTCCTGCCGCAGCACGCTGCTCAAGCGCGGCACCGACGTCGAGCGCATTGGCGAGCTGGCCACGGTGCTCGACGATGCTTCGCCGATCCAGATCGGCACGGCCGGGCGTTATGGCAAGCGCGTGTTCACGGTGCTCGGGCGCATCCAGATGACCTACGACGCCGGTGCGTGGAGCGAGTGGTATGTCGTGTTCGACGACGGCGCGTTCGGCTGGCTGTCGGATGCGTCGGGCCAGTACGCGGTCACGGTGCGCGAGCCCGACGATGCGTCCGGCGGCGCGTGGCCCGCGTTCGGCACGCTCGAACCCGGTATGCGGATCGACCACGGCGGCCGCGCGTATCTCGTGTCCGACGTGCGCACCGCGCGCTGCACGGGCGGCGACGGCGAGCTGCCGTTTCGCGTCGATGCCGGCTGGGAGGCGCGCGTCGTCGACCTGCGGACCGGCAACGCGTTTGCGACGTACGACTATTCCGACGCCGATTCGAACGGCGGGAGTCCGGCCGTTTATTCGGGCGAGGCGTTCGAGTTCGATGCGCTCGCGTTCACGGGGCTGCGCGATACCGAGGCCGATACGCGCGAGAAGCGCGGTGCGGAGATGGTGCCGTTCGCGTGCCCGAGCTGCGGCGCGCCGCTGTCGTATGCGCCGAGCGTGGCCGACTACGTCGTGTGCGGCAGTTGTCACGCGGGCGTGCAGTGCACGGCCGAGCAGCAGACCGTGTTTGCGGCGCAGCGCAAGCTCGAAGCGGTGAAGGGGGCGCTGGAACTCGGTGCCATCGGCACGTTCGACGGCGTGAAGTACACGGTGATCGGCATGATGCGTTGCCGCGTGCCGGGCGACGACGAGACGTGGGACGAATACCTGCTGCTGAACCCGAAGCGCGGCTTCCTGTGGCTCGTGCAGAGCGAGGGCAGTTGGGAACGCGTGCAGGTGCTCGACCAATGGCCGACGATCGGCAGCGAGTCCGACGTGACCGACGGCGGCAAGACCTACCGCCTGCGCGAGGAATACGATTCCGAGGTTGTCTACGTGGTCGGTGCGTTCAACTGGCGCGTGCAGGTGGGCGATCGCACGTCGATCATCGATTACGGCTGGCAGAAGGACAAGCTGACGCGCGAGCGCAGCGACGCGGAGATCGTCTGGTCGCGCGCGCGGCCGCTGTCGGCCAGCGCGTTCCGCGAACGCTTCGGCACGCCGGCGCTCGCGGCGGGGGCGGTTGCGGCCGCAACGGGCGCCACCGCGTCGACGGGCCTGTTCGGCGGGAAACACCCGCACAGTTTCGCGCCGCTGCCGCTCGTGTTCAGCGCGCTGCTCGTGATCTTCAACATGGGGTCGGTGTTTTCGTTCAGCGGCCGCTCCGTGTTCGTGCTGATCGGCCTGCTTGTGCTGTGGTTGCCCGAGTGGCTTTGGAAGGGGTTTGCGTCGGACGGGGGCGGATCGTGATCAGGCACATCCTCTACGGCATCTACGGGTTGATCGTCGTCACGCTGTTCAGTTGCACGTCGATCGGCGGCAGCGGCACCGGCGGCAGCGGCTGGGGCAGTTCGTCGGCCCGCAGCGGCTACTCGTCGTACGGGTCGCACAAATGACCGCGCGCGACGGGATCGCGCCACCGCGCGCGACGCTCGGCTCGCACGTGCTGGCCGACCTGGCCGGCATCGACGCGGCGCTGCTGCGCGACGCCGCGCGGCTCGAGACGATCCTTACCGAAGCGGCGCGACAGGCGGGCGCGCACGTGATCGGCGCGCATTTCCATCATTTCGGCGGCGAGCATGGCGTGACGGGTGTCGTGCTGCTCGCCGAATCGCACATCACGATCCATACGTGGCCCGAGCATCGCTTTGCGGCCGTCGATGCGTTCATGTGCGGCGCGGCGCGCGCGGCCGAGGCGGTCGATGCGATTGCCGCCGCGCTCGGCACGCAGGCGCAGGTCCGGCAGCAGGTGGCGCGCGGCGCGGCGTGAGCGACGCTTAATGCGGCAGCGCTTCCGCTTCCGCCCAGCGCTTGAACGAATCGAGACGCCTGCGCGTCTGCACGAGATAGAACGCGCCGATCAGCGGTTCGAGCAGCCAGCGCAGCCAGGCCGGCTGAGCGCGAAAGTTGTACGTGAACTTCACCTCGGTCGTGCCCGGCGTGTGCTCGGTGAAGTTCCAGCTGCCGCTGAAGCGTTCGAGCACTTTCGGCCCGTCGACCATTTCGACGGCGGCGACTTGCGGCGGACGGTACGAGATGTAGCGCGACACCATCGTCGCGCCCGACTGGCTGCGGCAGAACGCGTCGACGCCGACGTCGGCCGTCATGCCGTCGAGCAGATAGGCGTCGGTGAGGAAGCTGTCCCACACGAGCCGCCGCGCGTAATCCTGCGACCACGTGAAGAGGCGCCTGCGATCGACGCCGACGGTCCGGCTGACTGAGATCCTCATGATGGCGGGCGCAATGACGCGGATTGGGATGGAATCGAGTGTAACCCGCCGGCGCCGTGCATTTCTTCAGACTTCGTCAAGTCGAGCCCATGCTCGATTGACGCACCCCGGGATTTCCCCTAGGATTCACTTCAACCATTCGGGAAAGACCCGAAGCGTTTCAATCTCTTGAGGGAGCCTCATGAGTACGCAACAGAACCGGCGCTTCGACGCGCTCGTTTTCATTGGTCGTTTCCAGCCTCCGCATCGTGGTCACCTGAATGTGCTGAAGTCGGCACTGAGCCGGGCCGAGCGCGTGTGCGTGCTGATCGGGTCGACCGACAAGCCCCGCACCATCAAGGATCCGTTCTCGTTCGACGAGCGCTGCCAGATGCTGGCTTCGCTGTTCGACGCGTCCGAGCGCGACCGCGTGACGATCGCGCCGTTGCAGGATTCGACGTACAACGACGGCGACTGGGTGCGCTGGGTGCAGGACGCCGTCGCGTCCGCGCTCGGCGACGTCGCGCAGCGGAAAGTCGGGCTGATCGGCCACGAGAAGGACGCCACATCGTATTACCTGCGGATGTTCCCGCAATGGGAACTCGTCGACGTCGATGCGACGGAAGACATTTCCGCCACCGAGATCCGCGACCAGTACTTCGCCGAACGCACCAACAGCTTCGTGCAGTGGGCCGTGCCGGAACCTGTGTTCGGCTGGCTCGAGCGTTTCCGCACGCAGCCGGAATTCGCGCAGCTGAAGTCGGAAGCGGAATTCATCGCCGCGTATCGCAAGGCGTGGGCAGCCGCGCCGTATCCCGTCACGTTCGTGACGGTCGACGCGGTGGTCGTGCACTCGGGCCATATCCTGCTGGTGCGTCGCCGCAGCGAACCGGGCCGCGGCCTGTGGGCGCTGCCGGGCGGATTCGTGAACCAGGACGAGCGGCTCGACGCGGCCTGCATCCGCGAGTTGCGCGAGGAGACCGGCCTGAAGTTGCCGGAGCCCGTGCTGCGCGGCTCGATCAAGGATCGCCAGGTGTTCGATCACCCGACCCGTTCGCTGCGCGGCCGCACGATCACGCACGCGTGCCTGTTCAATTTCCCGACCGGCGAGTTGCCGCGCGTGAAGGGCAGCGACGACGCCGACAAGGCGCGCTGGGTGCCGCTCAACGAATTCGCGCAGATGCGCAACGTGATGTTCGAGGATCACTTCGACATCGCGTATCACTTCCTGGGGAAGCTGTGATCCGCTGATTCCCCGCATTCGGTCCGCTGCGACAGACGCGGCGGCACTCCAACGGCCTAGAGGAGCTCTAGCCATGCAAAACGATCCCGGCGGCTTTGCCGCGGTTCTCGCCAATCCGATCCTCAATACGGATTCGTACAAGGCTTCCCACTTCCTGCAATATCCGCCCGACGCGTCGGCGATGTTCTCGTACGTCGAATCGCGCGGCGGCTGCTACGACCGCACGGTGTTCTTCGGCCTGCAGATGCTGCTGAAGGAATATTTGTGCAAGCCGGTTACGCACGCGATGATCGACGACGCGCGCGATTTCTTCACGGTGCACGGCGAGCCGTTCAATGAGGCAGGATGGCGCTATATCGTCGAACGCTACGACGGCTACCTGCCGGTGAAGATCCGCGCGGTGCCTGAAGGTTCGGTCGTGCCGGTGCACAACGTGCTGATGACGGTCGAATGCGACGATCCGAAGGTGTTCTGGCTTGCGTCGTATCTCGAGACGATGCTGCTGCGCGTCTGGTATCCGGTGACGGTCGCGACGCGAAGCTGGCACCTGCGGCAAACGATCCGCCGTTTCCTCGAGAAGACCGACGACGATCTCGCGCAACTGCCCTTCAAGCTGCACGACTTCGGCGCACGCGGCGTGTCGAGCGCGGAGTCGGCCGCGATCGGCGGCGCCGCGCACCTCGTGAACTTCATGGGCTCGGACACGGTGCTCGGCGTGCTGGCCGCGAACCGCTTCTATCGCGAGCCGATGGCCGCGTACTCGGTGCCGGCGGCCGAGCACAGCACGATCACGTCGTGGGGGCGCGAAGGCGAAGCCGATGCGTACCGGAACATGATCAGCCGCTTCGGCCTGCCCGGCGCGATCGTATCGGTCGTATCGGACTCCTATGATCTGTTCGCCGCGCTCGATCTGTGGGGCGGCGAACTTCGGCAGGCCGTGATCGATTCGGGGGCAACGCTCGTTGTGCGTCCCGATTCGGGCGACCCGATGACGATCGTGCTGCAGACCGTGCGCGCGCTCGACGCGTCGTTCGGCTCGACCGTGAACGGCAAGGGGCGGCGCGTGCTGAACCGCGTGCGCGTGATCCAGGGCGATGGCGTCGACGAGCAGTCGATCGACGCGATTCTTTCCGCACTCGACGAAGCGGGCTATGCGGCCGGCAACCTCGTGTTCGGCATGGGCGGCGCGCTGCTGCAGCAGGTGAACCGCGATACGCAGCGCTTCGCGATGAAGTGCTCGGCGATCCGGCGCGGCGGCGTGTGGCACGACGTCTGCAAGGATCCGGTCACCGATCAGGGCAAGCGCTCGAAGAAGGGGCGGCTCACGCTGCTGCGCAATCGCCGAACGGGCGAGTATCGGACGACGACGCTGCCGGTTGCGTGGGACGATCGTGCGCTGGAAGGCGAATGGGGCGACGCGCTCGAGACGGTGTTCGATACCGGGCGGTTGCTCGTCGATACGTCGTTCGCCGAGGTGCGGGCGAGGGCGCACGCGGGGGAAGCGTGACGCGGTGACAGGCGCGAACGGGGCGTCGATGTGCGTCGCCGCCCCGTTCGCGCTCAGGTGACGCGGGCGGCACGGGTGACGAGCGCGCGCCCCTGCGCGTCCGGCTGCGTGCCTGTGCGTTCCGCGGTGCGTGCCGCATCCATCGCCCGCGCCAGCGCATCGAACACCACCGGCCCCTTGCAGCGCGACACGTTGAAGCGCAGGTACGACGTCGCGCTGCGTGATGCGCTGAACACGTTGCCGGGCGCCAGCACGACGTCGTGTTCCAGCGCGTGGCGTGCGACGCGCGCGGCGTCGAGCCCGTCGGGCAGTTGCGCCCACACGAACAGGCCGCCGCGCGGCTCCGTCCAGATCCCGAACCCGGCGCGCGCGAGGCGCCGGATCGTTTCGCCCATCGCCTCCGCGAGACGCGCGCGCAGGCTGTCGAGGTGACGCCGGTAGGTGCCGTCGACGAGCAGCCGGTGCACGACGTTCGCGCCGATCTGCGCGTTGCCGAACGATGTCGCGAGCTTCAGGTCGACGAGCGCCTCGATCCACTCCGGGCGTGCGGCGACGTAGCCGCAGCGAATCGAGGCCGACAGCGTCTTCGAGAAGCTGCCGATCGACACGACGCGCGACAGCCCGTCGAATGCCGCGAGGCGCGGCGCGGGCGTGCTCTCGAAATCCGCGAAGATGTCGTCCTCGACGATCAGCAGGCCGTGTTCCGCCGCGAGCGTCAGCAGCCGGTGCGCGACGGGCGGCGCGAGCGTCGCGCCGGTCGGGTTGTGCAGCGCCGCGTTGGTGATGTACAGGCGCGGCCGGTGCTCGGCGAGCACCTGCTCGAAGCGGGCGAGATCGGGCCCGTTCGGCGTGTACGGGACGCTGACGATCCGCGCGCGGTGCGCGCGCAGCAGCGCCTGGAAGTTGAAGTAGCACGGATCGTCGAGCACGACCGTGTCGCCCGGCTCCAGCAGCAGGCGGCACACGAGATCGAGCGCGTGCGTGCCGCCGTCGGTCAGCATGATCTGCGCGGGTTCCGCGTGGATGCCGTGCTGTGCGAGCCGCCATGCGAGCTGCTGGCGCAGTGCGGGCAGGCCGAGCGGCGTCGCGTAGTCGGTCAACGCGTCGGATTCGTCGCGCGACACGGCACGCAGCGCGCGGCGCAGGCTCTCGTCCGGCAGCCACGACGACGGCAGCCATCCGCAGCCGGGCTTCACGGCCGTCGGTGCCGCTTCGAGCGACTGGCGCGACAGCCACAGCGGATCGAGTTCGCGATCGAGGCGCGGGCCGAGATCGGCGAGCGCGAGCGGCGGCGCGTGGCCCGACACATAAAAGCCCGAGCCGCGCCGCGCAACGAGCACGCCTTCGCTGGCGAGCCGCTCGTACGCATCGACGACCGTCGATTTCGACACGCCCAGCCCGTCGGCCATCATCCGGATCGACGGCACGCGCGCGCCGGGCATCAGCGCACGGCTCGCGATCCGCGCGCGTAAGGTATCCATCACGGTTTCCACGCGCGTGCGCGACGGGGCGGGCGGAACGGGAATCGGGGCGGCATGGTTCATGGCGAAGAATGAACTGTACGGCTGGTTGTCCAGTACAGTTTGTCCGAATTGTATTGGGTTGTAGCTTACGCGTTTTTCGCGGGCGGCGGATCATCGGTCATCCACTTTCCCCGTTCAGGATTTACCGTGCAAAAGACGACCGACGGATGGCTCAGCGGCTTGCTGGGCGTGATCATCTTCAGTGGCTCGCTGCCTGCGACGCGTGTCGCGGTGCAGGGGCTCGACCCGTTGTTCCTCACGTTCGCGCGCGCGACGATCGCCGGCGCGCTTGGCCTGCTGCTGCTCGTCGTGCTGAAGCAAAGGCGGCCGACGCGTGCCGAGGCCGTGTCGCTGGCCATTGTCGCGCTCGGGGTCGTGGTCGGCTTCCCGTTGCTGACGGCGCTGGCGCTGAAGCACGTAACGTCCGCGCATGCGATCGTGTTCGTCGGGTTGCTGCCGCTCGCGACCGCGCTGTTCGGCGTATGGCGCGGCGGCGAGCGGCCGCGGCTGCCGTTCTGGATCTTCTCGATCGTCGGCAGCGGCGCGGTGGCCGCGTTTGCGCTGCGCAACGGCGGCCAGGCGTCGGTGGTCGGCGATGCGCTGATGCTGGCCGCGATCGTCGCGTGCGGGCTCGGCTACGCGGAAGGCGCGCGCCTGTCGCGGCAGCTCGGCGGCTGGCAGGTGATCTCGTGGGCGCTCGTGCTGTCGCTGCCGCTGATGCTGCCGCTCACGTGGATCACGTGGCCCGCGTCGTTCGACGGCGTCGACGCCGCCGCGCTGTGGGGGCTCGCTTACGTGTCGCTGTTCAGCATGCTGATCGGTTTCGTGTTCTGGTATCGCGGGCTCGCGCTCGGCGGGATCGCCGGCGTCGGCCAGTTGCAGCTGCTGCAGCCGTTCTTCGGCTTCCTGCTGGCAGCCGGGCTGCTGCATGAGACGGTGCCGCCGTCGATGGTCGTCGTGACGGCGGTCGTGGTGGGCTGCGTGGCAGGCGCGAAGTACTTCTCGAAAATGGCGCCCGTGCAGCGCGCGGGGTGACGTGCGCTGCACGGGCGCGGCGCGTCGAAGATCGACCCGTCTGCGCTCAATCGTCCGGCGTGCTTACGCGACGTGCGCCACGCCATACCGTGAAGACAGGTACCGCCGGATATCGGCAGGCGAATCGATGAAGCGTCGGCCGTTGTGCTCGCGAATCGCGAGTGTGTCGTCGTTCGGCGCCTGTCCGTCGCCGAGCACGAGCACGGGCGCCGACTGGTGGTCCGCGCCGATCAGCGCGACGATCGGCTGGCGCGGCCGCGGCGCGTCGATGTATTCGACGTCGACAGCGTCGCGCAGCTGCGGGTAGAAGCTCAGCAGCCCTTCGACGGAAACCGAATCGCCACAGTAGAAAGGACCTTCGGAGTCCTTGAAGAAGCCGGGGCGGAGAATGAACAGCGTATCTTTCATGATTGTCTCGCTATGAAGGAGAGTGAACGTCGAAGAAAACGTGATGCGGGGCGGCGTGCACTACGTCGCCCGATTTCAGGCTGGTGCGAGCGCGGCGGCGCGCATTCTCGCGAAACCGGCGGCGAGGTCGGCGATCATGTCGTCGGGATGCTCGAGCCCCGCATGGATCCGCAGCAGCGGGCCTGCCGCCGCCCATTGCGTGGCGGTTCGGGAGCGCGACGGATTGGACGGGATGATCAGGCTTTCGAAGCCGCCCCAGCTATACCCCATGCCGAAGCACGTCATGCCGTCGAGCAGCGCGCGCACCGCATCGTCGGGCTGCGGGTGCAGCACCACGCCGAACAGCCCGCACGCGCCGGTGAAATCGCGCTGCCACAGCGCATGGCCAGGGTCGCCGGGCCGCGCCGGACACAGGATCCGCGCGACTTCCGGCTGCGTCGCGAGCCATTCGGTCAGCGCGTGCGCGTTGCGCTGGTGCCGCTCGAGCCGGACCGACAGCGTGCGCAGGCCGCGCAGTGCGAGATAGGCGTCGTCGCCGCTGACGGTCATCCCGAGTTGCCGGTAGAAGCGCGTGACTGTCGGCGCGAGCGCCTCGGTCGTCAGGATCGCGCCCATCAGCACGTCGGAGTGTCCGGCGATGTATTTGGTCGCGGCATGAATCGACACGTCGACGCCATGCGAAAACGAGCGGAAATTCAGCGGCGTGCCCCACGTGTTGTCGAGCAGCACGACGGCGCCGTGCCGGTGCGCGACGCGGCTGATGGCCGGAATATCCTGCACTTCGAAGGTCAGCGAGCCCGGCGATTCGGCAAACACCGCACGCGTGTTCGGCCGCATCAGCGACGCGATGTCCGCACCGATCGACGGATCGTAGAAGGTCGTTTCGATGCCGAGGCGCGCGAGCGTTTCGTCGCAGAACGAGCGGGTCGGGTCGTACACGGAATCGGTCATCAGCAGATGGTCGCCGGGATTCAGCACCGCGAGCAGCGCGGTCGTGATCGCGCTGAGGCCGCTCGGCGTCAGCAGCGCGGCGTGCGCGCCTTCTAGGCGCGCGAGCGCCTTCTCGAGCGCGCGCGTGGTCGGGCTGCCGTGACGCCCGTACGCGAGCGGCGTGCCGCGCACGGCGTCGAGTGCGTCGGTGCCGTGAAAGAGCAGCGTCGACTGGCGGTACACGGGCGGGTTCACGGGCGAACCGGGCTGGCCGTGCGAGCGGCCTTCGTGGGCGAGAACGGTGTCGGTCGAATGCAGGTGGTTCAAGATGTCGTCCTTTGAGGGTCAATCAATCGAAGCAAGGCAGCCGCGCGGTCAATGCAGGATCTTGTCGAGGAAATCGCGGGCGCGCTCGGAACGCGGCGCGGCGAAGAACCTGTCGCTGGCCGCGTCCTCGATCACCGCGCCCTGGTCCATGAAAATCACGCGATGCGCGACCTTTCGCGCGAAACCCATTTCATGCGTGACGCAGACCATCGTCATCCCTTCGCGCGCGAGTTCGACCATCACGTCGAGCACTTCGTTGATCATCTCGGGATCGAGCGCGGAGGTCGGTTCGTCGAACAGCATCGCGACCGGGTTCATCGACAGTGCGCGCGCGATCGCGACGCGCTGCTGCTGTCCGCCGGACAACTGCCCCGGATACTTGTGCGCGTGCGCCTTCAGGCCGACGCGATCGAGCAGCTTCATGCCGTTCTCGACGGCTTCGTCCTTGCGGCGGCCGAGCACCTTGATCTGCGCGAGCGTCAGGTTCTCGGTGATCGACAGGTGCGGAAACAGCTCGAAGTGCTGGAACACCATGCCGACGCGGGCGCGCAATTGCGCAAGCTTCGCGGCGGGATCGCCGAGCCGCGTGCCGTCGACGGTGATGCTGCCTTTCTGGAACGGCTCGAGACCATTGATCGTCTTGATCAGAGTCGACTTGCCGGAGCCCGACGGCCCGCACACGACGACCACTTCGCCTTTCGAGACCGCCGCGCTGCATGCCGAGAGCACCTGGTGCTTGCCATACCATTTCGATACGTTGTCGAGCGTAATCATGTTCGGTCCGTCGTTGAGGTTCGGGTTGAATGGCTGGCGCGCGTTCAATGCGTGGACGGCAGCGCGAGGCGCGTCTCGACGCGGCCCTGAAGCCGCGTGAGCAGCGTGCTGAGTACCCAGTAGATTGCGGCGGCGGCGAGATAGAGCGGCAGCGGCTGGAACGTCGCGGCGATCACTTCCTGCGTCGAGCGCAGCAATTCGGTGACGGTGATCACGGAGACCAGCGACGTGTCCTTGATCAGGCTGATCAGCGTATTGCCGAGGCTCGGCACCGCGAGGCGCAGCGCTTGCGGGCAGACGATGTGGCGCAGCGTCTGCACGTGCGTGAGGCCGAGGCTGTGAGCGGCCGCCCATTGCCCGCGTCCGATGCCGAGAATCGCGCCGCGCATGCTCTCCGACAGATAGGCGCCGGCGTTGAGCGTCAGCGTGAAGATGCCGGCCGTGGTCGGATCGAGCGTGATGCCGAGATCGGGCAGCCCGTAGTAGACGACGAACATCTGCACGAGCAGCGGCGTGCCGCGCATCAGGCTGACGTAGCCCTGCGCGAGCCCCGCGGCAAGCCGGTTGCTGCCGATGCGCATGATCGCGATCACGAGCCCGACGACGAGGCCGAGCGCCATCGACGCCACGGCAAACTTCAGCGTGAGCACCGCGCCCTTGACCATCACGGGCAGGGTATGAACGACCAGTTCGAGTGCTTCCATCACGTGTCTCCTGATTGTGTGCCGGACGGCCCGCGCGTGCGTGCGCGCGGGCGCGGGGCGGGCTGCGTTATTGCGTTACCGGCTTGGTCGTATCCGTACCGAACCACTGCATCGAGATCTTCTTCAGCGTGCCGTCCTGCTGCAGCGACGCGACCGCATCGTCGATCGCCTTAGCGAATTTCGGATTGCCCTTGCGGAACGGAATGCCCATCCGGTCCTCGCCGCCCGGGAGCACCGAGCCGGGCCGCAGCGGCAGGTGCGAGTTCTTGATCAGGTAGCTGAGCATCAGGCGGTCGTTGACCGCTGCGTCGATACGGCCCGCCGCGAGGTCGCGCAGGTTCTCCGGCGTGCCCGGATAGACCTGCAGGTCGATCGCGGGCACGGTCTTGACGAGATCGACGTAGTTGCTGCCCATCGTCACGCCGACCTTCTTGCCCTTCAGTTCGTCGAGCGACTTGAATGCGCGCGTGTCGTTCTGCCGTTGCAGCAGTTGCGCGGACGAATACACGTACGGCTCGCTGAAATCGAGCGCCTGTTTGCGCGACGGGGTGATCGCGACCTGGTTGACGATCACGTCGAACTTGCCGGCCTGCAGGCCGGCGAGGATCCCGCTCCATTCGGTCGTGACGAACTGCGGCTTCACGCCGAGGCGGGCGGCGACCGCTTTCGCGACGTCGACGTCGAAGCCTTCGAGCTGGCCGTCGGCATTGCGGTAGTCGAACGGCGGGTAGGTGCCTTCCAGCGCGATCTTCAGCACGCCGGCCTGCTTGACGGTGTCGAGCAGGTCCGCCGCGTGCGACGTCACGGCGGCCATGCAGAGGAGGGCGGCCGCGATGCCTTGCTTGAACGTCGGGGTGAAGTGCTTCATGGTTGTCTCCGTGGTTGTTGTCGAAAATTCAGGGTGTGCGAAGCCGCGGCGACGGGCGGCGTCGCCGTGAGCGGGAAATCGGTGCGGTGCGTGGCGGCGCGAGTCGATCGCCGCCGTGCGTGATGCCGTGCGCGATGCCGTGCGTTACGGCATGCGTTCGTGCGCGGTGGAGGAGCGGCGCGCGTGCGGATGGCGGGGCGAGAAGTGCGAGTGGTCGCAGCGTGATGCGTGAGCGGACCGCGCGGCATACGTGTTGAACGTGTTCCGGTGCGCGGCGAAGAGTTCAAGCATGTTGTTCATGATTGCCCGTGCTGCTTTGCGAGTGTTGTGGGCCGGGCGCATCGTCGATGCGTATTCGGCGACAAGAATGCTGAGCGACTGAGGGCAATCTTAGGTTTATCAAAAAGGAATGTGTTTCCAAAGATGCGCGCACTTTCTGCGCGCTGTGGAATGTTTTTCTCCGTGTGCGAAAGGTGGCGCAAGCGATCTGCTGCGGTTGCGCACGATGCGAAGCATCAGGTGCTACGGTGCAGCCGGACGGTTGCTCCGGACCGTGACCCGGTGCCCCTGCGGCACGCCGAAAAGCAAAACGGCCAGGCTGCCGGTAGCGGCAAGCCTGGCCGTTGGCCTTCGTCACGCCGGACGCGCGTTACTCGAACGTTTCGAGCGCCAGCAATTCGGCGATCGTCTGCCGGCGGCGGATCAGCCGCGGCGTGCCGCGATCGACGAGCACTTCCGGCGCGAGCGGCCGGCTGTTGTAGTTCGAGGACATCGATGCGCCGTACGCGCCCGCGTCGTGCAGGAACAGCAGGTCGCCGATCTGCGGCTGTGCCAGCTTGCGGTGCGTGACCACGCCGCCCGCATCCTGCGTGAACACGTCGCCCGATTCGCACAGCGGCCCCGCGATCGCGAGATCGACGAGCGGCCTGCCTGCGGGCAGCGCGCCGTCGTGCGCATGCACAGACACCGCGTGGTAGCTGCCGTACATCGACGGGCGCATCAGGTCGTTGAAGCCCGCGTCGATCAGCACGAAATCGTGCTTCGGCCGGCGGTTGACGGCCTGCACTTCGGTGACGAGCGTGCCGGCTTCGGCGACGAGGAAGCGACCCGGTTCGATCTCGATGCGCACCGGGTGGCCGAGATGCCGTTCGATCCGCTTGCGCGCGGCGTCCCACTGGCTGAAGTAGTGACCGACGTCGACGCGCGGCTCGCCGTCGCGATACGGAATCGACAGGCCGCCGCCGGCCGAGATCGCGTCGATGTCCTGACCGAGCGACGTGACGAGATCGACCATCGCATCGCACACCTGCGACAGGTGGCCGTAGTCGACGCCCGAGCCGATGTGCATGTGGATGCCGACGAGCTTCAGCCCGTACTGGCGCACGATCTCGATCGCGCGCGGCACGTCGTCGATCCAGATGCCATGCTTGCTCTGCGGGCCGCCGGTGTTGGTCTTGTTGCTGTGGCCGTGGCCGAAGCCGGGGTTGACGCGCAGCCATACGCGGTGGCCCGGGGCATGCTCGCCGATGCGTGCGAGCATGTCGAGCGAACCCGCGTTCACGGTCACGCCATGCTTCAGCACGGCCGCGAGCGTCGGGCGGTCGATCAGGTCGGCCGTGAACACGACGCCTTCCGGCTCGCCGGCCGGACTGAACCCGGCCGCGAGGCTGCGCTCGATCTCGCCGAGCGATACGGCGTCGACGCACGCGCCTTCTTCGCGCATCAGCTTCAGGATATGGACGTTCGAGTTGGCCTTCTGCGCATAGCGGATCACGTCGAACTGACGCAGTTGGGCGATGCGGTCGCGGATGACGTCGGCGTCGTACACCCACAGCGGGGTGCCGTATTGCTGCGCGAGCGTCGCGAGCTGGCGGGAATCGAGGGACATGGCGGATAAATCGGATCGAATGAACGGATAGTGTGGATGATGCACCCGATCGGCTATACAGTAAAATGCCTGTTTATCGGCATTCGATTCATATTTGATATAGAAGATCATGCTCACGCACCGTCATATCGAGGTTTTTCGCGCGCTGATGGTCACCGGCAGCACGACGCGCGCGGCCGAGATGCTCTACACGTCGCAACCGACGATCAGCCGCGAGCTCGCGCGGATGGAGCAGGTCGTCGGCTTCGCGCTGTTCGAGCGCGCCCATGGCCGGCTGCGGCCGACGATGGCCGCGCTCACGCTGTTCGACGACGTACGGCTCGCGTATGTGGGGCTCGAGCGCGTTGCGGCGACGGCCGCGCGCCTGCGCGAGTTTCGCGACGGCCAGCTGTCGGTGATCTCACTGCCGGCGTTTTCGCACGCGATCCTGCCCGGCGCGTGCCGGCGCTTTCGCGATGCGCACGCGGGTGTCAGCGTGTCGGTCGCGACGCAGGAGTCGCCGGTGCTCGAAGAGTGGCTGACCGCGCAGCGTTACGACCTCGGGTTGACCGAGCACGACGTCGCGCCGGCCGGCACCGTGCTCACGCCGCTGCTCGAAGTCGATGAAGTGTGCGTGCTGCCCGACGGCCATCCGCTGCTCGCGCAGGACGCGATCGATCTGCTGGATCTCGCCGATCGCCCGTTCGTGAGCCTGTCGCTGAACGATCCGTACCGCATCCTGATCGACGAGGCGTTCGCGCAGCTCGGCGTTGCGCCGCGCTCGGTCGTCGACACGCCGTCGGCCGTGTCGGTGTGCGCGTTCGTGCGGCAGGGGCTCGGCGCCGCGATCGTCAATCCGCTGACTGCGCTCGATTTCGTCGGGCGCGACCTGCACGTGCGGCCGCTCACGCGGTCGTTTCCGTACCGGGTCAGCATGATCGTGCCCGAGCACCGGCCGAAGAGCCTGCTCGTCGATGCGTTCGCCGACGCGCTGCGCAGCGAGGCGAAAGCGATCCGTCGCCGGCTGGCCACGCACCTCGGCTAACGCGGCCGTATGATGGGCGTTTCGCCGCCATCGCCCCATTTTTCCGGAACCCGTCATGACCGACGCTTCATCTTCCATCGAGCCACCGACCCTCACCGGCGAACGCGTCGAACTGCGGCCGCTCGAAGCATCCGATCGGCAGGCGCTGCTGGATGCCGCGGCGGACGGCCAGTTGTGGAACCTGAAGGTCACGGTCGTGCCGGGCGCAGAGACGATCGACGCTTACATCGATACGGCATTGCAGGGGCACGCGGCCGGCACGGTGCTGCCGTTTGCGATCGTCGATCGCGCATCGGGCCGCGTGATCGGCAGCACGCGCTTCTGGAAGATCGATCGCAAGAATCGCAAGCTCGAGATCGGCCATACGTGGCTGAGCGAATCGGCGCAGCGCACGCGCGCGAATACCGAAGCGAAGTGGCTGCTGCTGGCCTATGCGTTCGACACGCTGCACTGCGTGCGCGTGCAGTTCACGACTGACGAGCTGAACGAGAAATCGCGCGCGGCGATTCTGCGGCTCGGCGCGAAGCAGGAAGGGATCGTCCGTCACGAACGGATCATGCCGGACGGCCGCAAGCGCAATTCGGTGCGCTTCAGCATCATCGACGAAGAATGGCCGGAGGTGCGTGCGCGGCTGACGGCAAAGCTCGCGACGTAACGCGTAACCTGCGGCGCGAGCGTGCGCGGGTCGGGCGGCCAGACGTGCATCGCGCCGCCGGAAAGGGGCGGCGCGACGGGGGAAGCGGTGCGCCGCGCACGAGGCGCGGCGCTGCATCGCGTTACTGCGCCGATGCGAGGTGGTGACGCTGCGCGAGCTTCTGCGCATCCGCGTAGTGCGCCTGCAGGATCGGCAGCGACTGGCGGGCGACTTCCTTCAGCTTCGTGTCGCGGCCCGCTGCGATTTCGGCCTGGAATGCCGAGATCGCCTTCTGCTGGCCGGCGAGCGCAACCTGCTCGATATACGCCTTGTCGAACTCGGCGCCGCGCAGGTTCTTGATGCTGCTCAGCACGGTCGTGTCGGGGTCGTTGGCCGGCACGTCGACGCCGCGCGGGCTTGCCGCGCGCATCGCCTGGATGATCTTTTCATCGTCGGTCGACACGCGCTGCGCGAAGGCCTTGACCTGGCTGTCCGACGTGCGCGAGTCGGCGATGCGTGCCGCGTCGTGCTGCGTCGACACGGTTTTCGTGCCGTCCGTGATGAAGGCCTGGTCGGCTTCGTGGATGCGCGTCGCCGCAGCGGCCGGCGCGGACGATGCCGATTGCGCCGTTTGCGCCGGTTGTGCGGTTTGTGCGGTCGCCGTCACGGCGACGAGAAGCAGGCCAGCGGCAGACAAAGCAAGGCGCGAGATGTGGGGAAAGCGGTTCATGGGAGGACCTCCTTTCGATCGGGGCTCTGGTTAAAAGACGGATGACGTGATCCGTAGCTGTGCGAGAGACCGGGCGCGCCCGGGCCGGATTCGACCGCCGCTCTGCCGCGGCGCCGGTCGAAGTGTTTCCCGGCCCGACTGATTCTAGGAGAGCGGTCGGGTAGCAGGTGCAACCGTGCTGTGGCTTGTGTAACGGTTGGTAAGACGTATCGATGGCCAAGCGCGAGAGCCGGTATTGCGTACCTGATGCGCGTGCGGCGGCGGC
Source organism: Burkholderia pyrrocinia (assembly GCF_003330765.1). Lineage (NCBI taxonomy): Bacteria > Pseudomonadati > Pseudomonadota > Betaproteobacteria > Burkholderiales > Burkholderiaceae > Burkholderia > Burkholderia pyrrocinia. The sequence continues at coordinate 767,511 of NZ_CP024903.1, forward strand.
AATTCTTGCGCGCATGCAGCGTGCGAGACACACGTGCGTGTCATCTGCATTTCATCGTCTTGTTGCCGGCTCATGCACATCGAGCGACGTGTCGAGTCGGGCGCGCGATGCGCTTGAACGCGTCACACGCGATCGAGCAGTGCGTCGAGGCGGGGCAGCAACGGCGTCGCGCAATGTGCCTGCAAAGCGTCGGGTGCCGTGTAGCCCCACGCGACGCCCTGGAATGCGATGTGTGCGCGCCGTGCTGCATCAGCGTCGCGGATTTCGTCGCCGACATACAGCACTTCGTCGGCGCGCACACCGGCATCGCGAACGAGCGCGCGCAGTCGACGTGCCTTGCCGAACAGCGGAATGCCGCACGCGAAATAATCGACACGGCGGCCGGCGCGCGGGCCGAGCCGGTCGCGCACGATTGCCTCGGTATTCGAGGTGGCGATCGCGATGCGGATGCCGCGCGCGGCGAGCGCGTCGAACGTTTCGTCGACGCCGGGGAACAGCATCACTTGCGCGACGCGCGGCTGCATCAGGCGACGCATGTCGATCGTCACGCGCGGCACTTTCCACATCGGCACGTCGAGCGCGCGGATGATGTCACGCGCCGACATGCCGCGCAGCGCCGGGCGCAACTCGGGAGTGGCGTCGCGAAAGCCGTGCAGGCGCGACGCTTCCGACAGCGCCGCGAGAAAACTGTCGAGCGAATCGGCGAGCGTGCCGTCGAAGTCGAATGCGATGAGGCGGTAGGGCATGAAGCGGCGAGTGCGACGAACTCGCGCTACGCGTAGTGGTAGCGGCAGGACACGATGCTGATCTGAGGGGCGTCAGCCTCATAGACCAGACGGTTCGTGTCGTCGATACGGCGCGACCAGAAGCCGGAGAGATTGGCTTTCAAGGGTTCGGGTTTGCCGATGCCTTCGAACGGCGTTCGCTGGGCTTCGCGAATGAGCTGGTTGATGCGCTTGAGCGTCTTGCGATCTTGCCCCTGCCAATAGACATAGTCGTCCCACGCGTCGGAAGTAAAAAGCGCGCGGCGTACGCTCATTCATCATCCTCGGGGAGCTTGTGTTCTTTCGCCTTGCCCTTGCGTAGTTGCGCAATCGAGCGTTCGAGATGGGCGACGTTGGCCGGCGAGCGCAGCAAGTGAACCGTCTCCATCAGGCTGTCGTAGTAGTCCTGCGACATGATGACGGCGTTCGGCGCATCGCGACGTGTGATGAGCGTCACGTCCGCATCGTCGACGACCTGGTCGATGACGGTCTTCAGATTGCCGCGGGCATCCGAAAAATGAATCGTGCGCATCATTTGCCTCACTTGTACACGTAACTGTACAAGTATGGCACGGTCGATAGAGTATGTACGGGTTGTTGTGCAGGTTGGTCGATGGCCGGTAGCGGTTGGCGTCATCGTCCGGCGAAGAGCGTACGCATCTATTGGGCCGCAGCCGCCAGGAGCCGCTTGTAGCACGCCGCCCAGCGCGGTATCGTCGATGCTCCGCCTTCCGCCCCTCCAACCGGAGAACAGACGTGCCCGCTGCCGCCCCCGCCACGCTGAGATTTTCCACCGACAAGCGCGAACTCGACATCGATGCGATCTTCGACTTCCTGCACCGCGACGCATACTGGTCGCAGGGCATTCCGCGCGAGGTGGTCGAGCGTGCGATCGAGGGTTCGCTGTGCTTCGGCGCGTATGTCGGCGACCGGCTGGTCGGGTTCGCGCGGCTCGTTACCGATCACGCGACGTTCGCGTACCTGTGCGACGTGTTCGTGCTTCCCGCCGAACGCGGCAACGGCTACGGCCGCGCGCTGATCGACCACGTGTTCGCGCAGGAGATGGTGCAGCGCCTGCGCCGCATCATGCTCGTGACGACCGACGCGCACGACCTGTACCGGCCGGTCGGCTTCGGGCCGTCCGCGAATCCCGAGCGGCTGATGGAGATCCGTCGCCCGGACCTCTACGCGAAACGCTGACGCGCGGCGCAGCGCATACAATACGCGCTTTCCGTTTTTGCCGAAGAGAAGCCCATCATGACCGAACAGGAAGCCGAACAGCTCGCGACGCACCGTCATTACAAGGGCGGGCTGTATCGCTACATTGGCGTCGCCCGCCATTCCGAAACCGAGGAATCGGTGGTCGTGTACGAGCATCTGTGGCCGCATGCGCGCGGGCTGTGGGTGCGGCCGGAAGCGATGTTCAACGGGAACCTCGAAGACGGCACGCCGCGTTTTCGCAAGCTGCGCGACTGATCCGCAGCCGGCGCGGGCGCGCCGCTGCGCGAGCCGGCGTCGTGAGCCGGCTTCGTGAGCCAGCTTCGTGACCGTTACGCGCCGGCCAGCGCCTTCACCAGTTCGGGCGGCGCGTGCGCGACCGTCACCGTCACAGCTGGCGTGCCGTGCCACGCCGCCAGCTTTTTCACGGCCTTCGCGACGTCGGCCGCGAGCCCCGTGCCGAACCGCACGCCCGGCTCCACATGGACGGCCTTCAGTTCGAACGTGCCGAGCGCGCGATGCGCTTTCGCATCGACGCGGCCGACCAGCCGGCCGCGATGCAGCACGGGCAGGCAGAAATAGCCGTAGCGCCGCTTGTGCCCGGGCGTATAGCACTCGATCGTGTAATCGAAACCAAACAGCGTCGCCGCGCGCCGCCGGTCCCATACGACGGGGTCGAACGGCGACAGCAGTGTCGTGACCGTCGAGCGCAGTGTGTCGGCCTCGGCGGCCGGCAGCAACGCGTCGAGCGAACGATGCACGTAGGCGGGCTCCTTCCAGTCGGCGATCTCCACCGGAATAAGGTCGCCCGCGTCCGCGAGCCGCTCCAGCTCCGTGCGGTACGAACGGCGCGGCAGCCGGTAGTAGTCGGCCACCCAGTCCGCGCGCACGACGCCGAGCGCGCGGCACGTGTAGTCGAGCAGCGCGGGCAGCACGGCGTCGCGCGGCGGCAGGTCGCGCGTGTCGTCCCAGCCGGGCAGCACGCGCTCGCGCACGTCGTAGACGCGCTGGAAATTGCGGCGCTCCGACACCATCAGGTCGCCCGTCGTGAACAGCACTTCCAGGTGACGCTTCTCGGGCTTGCGATCCCACCATCCGTTGCCCTTCACGCCATCCTCGCGGACGAAATCGGCCGACCGCACGGGCCCTTCGGCGCGAATCCGCGCGAGCAGCCGCTCGATGTCGGGACGATTCTGCTCATGCCACTCGGCCGCATATTTCCAGCCCATCCCCGACGGATCGAGCATCTTGTAGCGCATCAGGCCGAACTGCTCGACGGGCAGGAAACACGCTTCGTGCGACCAGTATTCGAACAGGCGCGCCTCGGCGAGATGTTCGTCGAGCCACTGCGGCGAGAAATCGCCGAGACGGCTGAACAGTACGAGATACGGGCTGCGCGCAACGACGTGAATGGTATCGATCTGCAACTGCGCCATCCGGCGGATCGTGTCGAGCACGTCGGACTTGGTCGCCTTGCGGCGGGGTGGCGTCAGCAGGCCCTGCGCGGCGAGATGCAGCGCGCGGGCGGCGGCGGGCGAGAGCGTAAGCATCGGCATGGCGGCTGTGGGTGGCAGTCGGGCACCACTTTAGCGCGAATGCAGCACGCGCGTGCGACGCGCCGATGAGTCGCGTCTGACAATGCTTGACAGATGCGTTTCGCAAGTTTCCTTATAGTGCACTGCATGGCGCGACGATAAGTGCGCGCAACGATTCCGCTTCCGACGCACATATGTCCATGGCACGCAGGAAGCGAATCCGGGATTCTCAACCCCCATCGGGAGACCCGGAGCCCTGAGCGGACATCCATGCGGCTGTGCACCGGCCCCGTGTGGATGTCCGCTGATTTTTTTGTTTTTCCGGTTTTTCACCGGCCACCGTGCGGCGTGTCATGCCGCGGCACGCGTTTCCCCGACATGCCAGCCGCTTATTGCCGCCTGCCGCGCGCGACTTCGTCGCCGGCGCCGGGCGGCAGCCGCCGCGTGATCGGAATCGATGCGAACGAGCACAGCCCGACCACGACGAACGCGGGCCAGAAATCCGACCACACCATCGTCTGATGGCCCTGCAGCCAGTGCGACACGTGCAGCACGAGGCCGGCGACCGTGACGCCGAGCCCGAGCGACATCTGCTGCACGACGCTGCCGAGGCTCGTCGCGCGCCCCGCGTCGCGCGGCGAGATGTCCGCGTAGATCATCGAGTTCAGGCTCGTGAATTGCAGCGCGGGGAAGATGCCGCCGACGAGCACGATCAGCCAGATCGCCCAGGTCGGCATGCCGGGATGGAACACGCCGTAGGCCGCGATCGCGAGGCCCGCGAATGCCGCGTTGTAGATCAGCACCGTGCGAAAGCCGAAGCGGCGCAGCGTATGCGTGGCCGTCGAGCGGCTCACCGCGCCGCCGAGCGCGGACGCGCACGTGATGAGCCCCGAATGGAACGCGCTCATGCCGAGCCCTTCCTGCAGCGCCAGCGGCAGCAGGAACGGCACCGCGCCGAGGCCGACCCGGAACAGCGACCCGCCGACGACGCTCGCGTGGTAGGTCGGGATCTTCAGGAAACTGAGGTCGAGCACCGGGCGCTCCTTGCGACGCGCGTACGGCACGTAGAGCGCGAGCAGCACGGTGCCGGTCACGCACATCGTCACCGCGTTCGTGCGCGAGGTGAGCGAGCCGTCGAGCAGCGTGAGGCCCATCAGCAGCAAGGCGGCGCCGCTTGCCGACAGCAGGAAGCCGAACCAGTCGAGCGGGCCCGGATCGGGCTCGTGCGTGTTCGCGATGTGCTTGCTCGCGAGATAGATCCCGTAGATGCCGATCGGCACGTTGATGAAGAAGATCATCCGCCAGTGCAGGTAGGTCGTGATGAAGCCGCCGACGAGCGGCCCGAGCGTGGGCCCGAACAGCGCGGGAATCGCGAGGTAGTTCATCGCGCGTACGAGATCGGCGCGCGGCACCGCGCGGAAGATGATGATGCGGCCGACGGGCACCATCATCGCGCCGCCGACGCCTTGCACGAAACGCGCGAACGTGAGCACGCCGAGGGAATTGGAGGCCGCGCACATCAGCGAGCCGACGACGAAGATGCCGATCGCGGTGCGGAAGACGGAGCGTGCGCCGAAGCGGTCGGCGAGCCAGCCGCAGATCGGGATGAACACGCCGAGCCCGACCACGTAGGCCGTGATCGCAATGTTCAGCGTGACGGGGTTGTGCCCGAAGTCCCTTGCCATCGCGGGCAGCGCGGTGACGATGATGTTCGCGTCGACGCTTTCCATGAACAACGCACAGGCAACGATGAGCGGTGCTAGAAAGACGGGCGACATGGGCTGGGCGCGCGGTAAAGACGCCATTATGCCCACAATGTGACCGTTGAGTCACGTACGACAACAGTTGTTCCGCATGTTGCAACAGTCGTTCCTGTTGCGGGGCGCGGAAGCAGAGACGACTGTCGGAGACGACTGCCGCACCGGACCCGCATGTGACATGACGCCTGGTGTCGGTCCGTCGTCGCGGCCGCGAAACTTGCGCGCGGCGCGCGTTTCATGCGACAGTCGGGCCTCACTTGCGGAATACAACGACGCGCCTCGATCGAGGGCCATCGAGACGAGCGCGCGCGCGAACGAGACCTCGTGCCGACCCACTCACCATCGAAAGGAGGGGACACGTCATGACGTCACGTCGTGCCGCATCGATTGCATCTCGCTTCACAGCTCGTTTCCCGGTTCGTCTCTCACCTCGTCTCGCACCGCCCGCGCCGCGTCTTCGCTGGGCCGCCGCACTGGCCGTCGCGTATCTGGCCGTCGCCGGCTGCGCCGCGCAGGCCGACAATGCGAACCAGGCCGCCGCTCAAGCGGCCAGCCAGTCAGCGGTGCCGACCGCGGCCGCGATTGCCGCCCCCGCGTCGGGCACGCTGCTGCCGCCGCCGAGCCAGCTCTACGGCGACCTGTTCGTCGCGGTGCAGACCGCGCAGATCTATCCCGACCAGAAGACCTTCGTCGACGCGACGCCCGATACCGATCCCGCGACGATCGTGCAGTTGTATCAGCAACAGAAATCGCAGCCGGGCTTCTCGCTGAAGACGTTTGTCGGCCAGCACTTCACGCCGCCCGCGGAAGGTGGCGTGACGCCGCCGCCGAACCAGACGCTGCGCCAGCACATCGACTGGCTGTGGCCGCAGCTCACGCGCACGAGCGCGACGGCGCCGCCATACGGTTCGCTGATTCCGATGCCGAAGCCGTACGTCGTGCCCGGCGGCCGCTTCCGCGAAGGCTACTACTGGGATACCTATTTCACGATGCTCGGGCTGCAGGTGTCGGGGCGCGAGGATCTCGTCGACGACATGCTCGACAACTTCGCCCACCTGATCGACACGATCGGACACATCCCGAACGGCAACCGCACGTACTACGCGAGCCGCTCGCAGCCGCCGTTCTTCGCGTACATGGTCACGCTCGCCGCGCAGGCCGAAGGCGACAAGATCTACCAGAAGTACCTGCCGGCACTGCGCAAGGAGCATGCGTACTGGATGCAGGGCGAAACCACGACGCCGCGCGGGCAGGCCGCGCGCAACGTGGTCGCGATGCCCGACGGCGCGGTGCTGAACCGTTACTGGGATGCGAGCGACACGCCGCGCGACGAGTCGTATCTCGAGGACGTGACGACCGCGAAGTCGGCGCCGGGCCGTCCGGCGAACGACGTGTACCGCGACCTGCGCGCGGGCGCCGAAAGCGGCTGGGACTACAGCTCGCGCTGGTTCGGCGACGGCAAGACGCTCGCGACGATCCGCACGACGTCGATCGTGCCGGTCGACCTGAACAGCCTGATGTTCCATCTCGAGGCGACGATCGTGAAGGGCTGCACGGTCACGCGCGACGTCGCTTGCGTGACCGACTTCTCGGCGCGCGCGGCGCGGCGCGCGGCCGCGATCAACCATTATCTGTGGAACCGCCACGGCTATTACGGCGACTACGACTGGCAGTGGCGCAAGCCGCGCGACGGCGTGACGGCGGCCGCGCTGTATCCGCTGTTCGCGGGCGTCGCATGGCCCGAGCGCGCAAAGGCGACCGCGCGCGAGGTGCGCAAGACGCTGCTGCAGCCGGGCGGCCTCGCGACGACAACCGAGAACACGGGCCAGCAGTGGGATGCGCCGAACGGCTGGGCACCGCTGCAGTGGATCGCGATCGACGGGCTGCGCCGCTATGGCGAACCGGCGCTCGCGAAGGACATCGGCACGCGTTTCCTGTCCGACGTGAAGCATGTGTATGCGACCGAAGGCAAGCTCGTCGAGAAGTACGTGGTCGAAGGCGCCGGTACGGGCGGCGGCGGTGGCGGCGAATATCCGCTGCAGGACGGCTTCGGCTGGACCAACGGCGTCACGCTGAAACTGCTCGGGCTGTACGGCGAGTGACGCGCGGCGCGTGCCGCGCGCTGCAAGCGAACGCACGGGCCGGATTGTCGCGCAAGCGGCGGTCCGGCCCGTGTCTGCATGCGGCCCGCGTCAGAACGTGATCGTCGTGCGCACGCCGACCACCGTTTCGTCGCCGATGCGCGCGCCCGGCGCGTTCGGGTTCGGGATGCCGCCGCCCGGACGGAAGAAGTGCTGCAGGTCGGCCTGCAGTTGCCACCACGGCGTGACCTGGTACTGGTAGGTCGCCTCGACGACCGTCTCCGCGCGGCGCACCGGATAGCCGGGCGTCGTGTAGGCGCCGGTGTCGCCGTCGAAGCCGCGCGCATGCGAGCCGATCTTCGCGTAGCCGACCGCGAGGCCTGCGACGTCGTTGTCGCGTCCGGCGAATGGCGCTTTCAACGTCACGCCTGCATTGGCGGCGAAATCGACGATATTGCGATCGCCCGGCGCGCCCATCACGCGCGCGAACACGCCGACCGAGCGCGGGCTGTCGGCCGACGGCCGCCATACCATCTGGTCCGCGACCGCATAGAACCCGTAGTTGCCGCGATGGGTGGCCGGCATGCCGTTGCTCGCCGGATTCGCGAGCGACAGGCCGTCGGTGCCGACGCGCGGGTCGTTCGCATGCTGCGACTGATACCAGAAGCCGAGCTTGTACGTGCCCGGCAGGCCGGCCGGTTGCGGCGCCTTCGGATCTGCGGGCGGCGCGTTCAGCGCGTACTGCACTTCGCCGATCACGAACGCGCCGCTGCGCAGGTTGAAGTTGGTGCCGTGCGCGTTCAGTACCTGCGCGTCGCCGTCGGTGCGGCCGGCCGGGTTGCCGTCGAATACGCCGACCATCGCGGTCCACGCGTCGGCCGGCTTCACGCGCAGCCGCACGCCGAGCGACGACAGTGGATACGCGGGGCCGCCGGCCGGCAGGTCGGCCGCCGGCAGCACGGGCCAGCCGAACGTGGCGTTCATGAACGCCGCCGCGTTCTGGCTCACCATGAATTCCTGGTCGACGCTCTGCTGGCCGATCTTCAGGTCGGCCTTGCCGTCGAGGAAGGCCTGCTGGTACCAGAGCTCCCACAGGCGCGTGGTCGAGTTCGCTTCGATGCCGGTCGCGGTCTGCAGCGTCTGCAGGTAGCGCTGCGTGAGATTGGTGCCGTGGATCTGCAGCCCCGACACGTTGAACGTGCCGCCCGGCAGGCCGATCGCCTTGCCGGTGTCGACGTTGAAACCGAATTGCGTGAGCCCCTGGTAGGCGCCGCCGCGATGCGTGCCGCCGGACGTGTTGTACAGGTATTCGCTGGTTTCCTGCAGGCTCAGCGTGACGCCGTGATCGCCGAGCACATCGCGCAGGCCGCCCATGTTGCCGAGCAGGTTCGCGCGCTCCCGGAAGCCGGTGGGGGCGGGTGCGGCAGCATCGGCGGCCTGTGGTGCGGGGGCGGTGGCGTCGCTGGCGCCGGCCGCCGGTTCGGCCGCAACTGGCGGCGACGATTGCGCGAACGCGGGCGCGGCGGCGAGCGACAGCAGCAGCGTGGTGAGCGCATTGACGCGGAGCTTGCGCGGAACGGGTTCGGAGTATTTCTTCATGTAGGTTCCGTCGACTATTTGATTAGTTACGCTGATGAAATGAAAGCGTGGTGCTGGCAGCGTTGCGAAGCGGTCGCGAAGCGGTCGCGAAGCGGTCGCGAGGTGGTCGCGCGGTGGTACGCAGCACCGGGCGCCGCCGTACGACGCGGTGCTTACGACAGCCAGCCGCCGACGCGCCACACCTGCGCGAAGCCGAGGCGCGACGCGGCCGCGCACAGCAGCGCGGCGAGCGCGACCGCGGCCGCCATCGCGGCGGCGAGCACGCAGTCGAGCGGGCGGGGCGCCGCCGGCACGTAGGCGAGTGCCGCGCCGCGCCAGCTGCTGAGCGCGTGGGCGAGCGACGAGAGGCCGGAAACGAACGAGCGGTCGCACGCGACGTGCACGATGCGCTTGAGTCTGACCGCGAACGATTGAAAGAACATGACGCTGCCTCCGTCTGGCCCGGCGGATGCCGGACGACGTGACCGAGCGCGGGCGCATGGCGCGGCCTGCGATCGGCGGTTGGAACGTAACGGAGCGTGCGACTGACGAACCGGCGATGGCCGGCCCGGGAGGAAGCGCGCTAACCCGACGAATGCGAGCTAGCGGCGAAAGACATGCGTCTGGCTGCTATCTCGCGATGGCTTGGCCGGCCTGGACCGGCATCGAACTGCAACTAGAGCATGTGTCCACGGAGGGACTCCCTTGATGAATTGGGGCGGATTGTAGTCGCGACTTTTGCTGCGGTGCAAGTAAAAAAAGCGTCGACGTTGCGTGCATCGCGGCTGCCTGCGGCACGGGCATCGTGGCGGCACGGTGCCGGGCGTGGCGGTGCGCCTGAGTGTTGTTCGTGCACATCGCCGTCGCACTCGATCTGTCGCGTTGAAAGGTTTCGCCGCGACAATTCGGGCCCGAATCTTTCAGTGCATCGGCGGCGGAAAATATTTTCCGCCGATCGCGTTTCAACGGGTTGACTTCCGTTTCGGGCGGTCCATAGAATCCGGCATCTTCACTTTGGGGGCCGTCGCCTTGGACGCCTGCAGTAGTCGATCTTCGTACGAAATTTCCGCCTGAGCGACCGACGTCCGCGCCTCTTCGAAGCCGCCGTTTGTCACCCAGGCAAACGGTGCGCGCAGCAGTATTCCGCAGCAACTCCCTACGTGCACCCTGATTCGCGCCGGTTAGCGTGATGCGTTTTCGCATGCGCCGTCCGGTTTCACTGCCGCCTGGCAGGCGGCCGCGTTCGCGCACGCCTTGTTCAGGCTCGCGAATGCCGGCCCGCACGCCGGACGGCGGTCAACCGTGTTCTCCGGAACACCGCACAGGAGCCGCCATGAACGACAGTGACAGTTGTCCCTTATGCCCGTTGCACGCACCGACCCTTTTGAACCCGGGTCGCAGGGACAATCCGGCCGACTAGCCTGACACGTCGTTCAGGCCCCGGACTGGCCCCGCACCCACCACGCGGCCGGCACGCCTGCCGTCGCCGCACGGAGCCAGACCATGACCTTCGGCCTTCTGCTGTCAAATCTTCCGCACGTCACGGAATCGCGTCACCACTACGACACGATGCTGACGCTCGACGCCCGTCCGCGGGTGTTCTCCCGCCTGCTGAACCGGCTGAAATCGTTGATCCGCTGAAGAAGCGCCGAGCGTGCCTCGGCATGGGCACGGGCGGCCGCCCCGCGCGCATGCCAAGGTCACACGCTCATCAGATAACTATTAGCCGTACGGAATAAATCATGTCCACGCCATCCAACGTCTCTCCACCGATCGCCGCAGAACGCAGCGCCGTGCTCGACGAAGCCCACCTCGGCGATATCCGCGGCGCACTCGGCACGATCGCGCATCACGACACCGCCGCGCGCGGCACGTGGTGGGCGCGGCTGCGCACGCTGCTCGCGATCATCGGCCCCGGCCTCATCGTGATGGTCGGCGACAACGACGCAGGTGCGTTCGGCACCTATACGCAGGCCGGCCAGAACTACGGCACGACGCTGCTGTGGACGCTGCTGCTGCTCGTGCCCGTGCTGTACGTGAACCAGGAAATGGTGCTGCGCCTCGGCGCGGTCACGGGCGTCGGCCATGCACGCCTGATCTTCGAGCGCTTCGGCAAGTTCTGGGGCGCGTTCAGCGTGATCGACCTGTTCCTGCTCAACGCGCTGACGATCGTCACCGAGTTCATCGGCATCACGTTCGTGCTGGAATTCTTCGGGCTGCCGAAGGTGGCCGGCGTGTGCGTGGCCGCCGCGCTGACGATGGCCGCGGTGAGTACCGGCGATTTCAGGCGCTTCGAGCGATTCGCGATCGGGTTGTGCGTGCTGAGCCTGCTGCTGGTGCCCGTGCTCGTGTCGATCCATCCGCCGGTCGCGCAGATGACGCGCGATTTCTTCGTGCCGAACTGGCCCGCGCACGCGAAGCTGTCGGACGTGATGCTGCTCGTGATCGGCATCGTCGGCACGACCGTCGCGCCATGGCAGTTGTTCTTCCAGCAGAGCTACGTGATCGACAAGCGCATCACGCCGCGCTTCATGAAGTATGAAAAGGCCGACCTGTGGATCGGCATCGCGTTCGTGCTGGTCGGCGCGGTCGCGATGATCGGCTTCAGCACCGCGTTGTTCGGCGGGCATCCGGAAGCGGGCAACTTCACCGACGCGGGCGGCATCATCGCGGGCCTCGAGAAGTATGCGGGCCGCACGAGCGCGACGCTGTTCGCGGTCGCGCTGCTCGACGCGTGCATCATCGGCGCGGCGGCCGTGTCGCTGTCGACCGCGTATGCGATCGGCGACGTGTTCAAGATCCGCCACTCGCTGCACCGCGGCGTGTCCGATGCGAAGGGCTTCTACCTCGTGTACTTCGGCATCGTCGCGGCCGCGGCCACGCTCGTGCTGATCCCGGGCAGCCCGCTCGGCCTGCTGACCGAAGCCGTGCAGACGCTCGCGGGCGTGCTGCTGCCGAGCGCGACCGTGTTCCTGCTCGTGCTGTGCAACGACCGCCAGGTGCTCGGCCCGTGGGTCAACTCGACGAAGCTCAACGTGTTCACGGGCGCGGTGATCTGGGTGCTCGTGCTGCTGTCGATCATCCTGACCGCGTCGGTGATGTATCCGGATATCAGCGGCGAAGCGATTGTCGACGTGCTGGTGGGCGGCACCGTGCTCGCGATTGCGGGCTATCTTGCGACGGTATTGGTTCGCCGCAACAAGCGCGTCGTCGAACCGGCCGTCGATCGCGCGCTGCGCGACACGTGGCGCATGCCGCCGCTCGACGCGCTCGAGCCGCAGAACATGACGCTCGCGACGCGGATCTGGATGGCCGTGCTGCGCGGTTATCTCGTGATCGCGGTCGGTCTCGTGATCGTGAAGGTCGTGCAGATGACGCTGCTGAAGTAACGCAGGACGTTTTCCAGGAAGCGGCGCCGGACCCGGCACCGCGTCGCAACCCGCCCATGCCGGCCCGTGAGGCCGGCATGGGCGTTTACGCGCTCGCTTGCCGGAAGCGTCGCGTCGCCGTCAGATCAGCTCGAGCTTCGACGTCAGGTACGTGAGCTGGATCCGGTTCGCGACGCCGAAGCGCTTGCGCAGTTTGCGCAGGTGATAGTCGACGTTGTGCGCGCTGGTGTCGAGGCGCCGGCCGATCTCCTTGTCGGATGCGCCTTCGGCGATGCCGAGCAGCAGTTCCTGCTCGAACGGCGTGAGCCCGTTCACCGCACGCTCGCGCGACGTCGAGATCAACTGCGGGGACGCGAACTTGTGTACCGACAGCCCGATCGACAGCGCCTGCTCGATCGTCGCCGGCGTGATCCATTCGCGCGTGCGGCGCGGCGCGGTGAAGCTCATGAACGCGTGCAGCCGCGTGCCGGGCACGGCCATCGAATACATGATGCCGCTGCACATCCCGTCGTCCTGCATCGTCTGCAGGAAACCGTCGAGTGCGGCCGGGGTCACGCACGGGCCGTCGTCGCGTTCGCGGTGCTCGCGACGCAACTGCTGCAGGTCCCACACGATCGGCATGTTGCACACGCGCGCGCCGAGCGTGCGCGGATCGACGTCGTGATGGTTGTGACGCACGTAGTCGCCGCGATAGGTCGCCGGCGTGAACGCTTCGTGCAGATAGAGACTTTCGACACGCTCGCGCGCGAATTCGAGCGCGAAGTACGCGAACGTCGAGAAGCCCGTGAGATGCAGCAGGCTCGTGACGATCCGGTTGCGCTCGGCCGTGCTCTGCGCGAGCGCGAGCGTATCGGCGACGCCGAGCTTCGGCGCGTGCGGCTGCGCGACGTCGCCGCGCTTCACGTCGTCGCACCAGACGACCTGCACGGTACGCTCCCGCAGCGCGTCCGCGCATGCGTTCAGCCCGCGCGGCGGGCGGGACAAGGTCGGGGCGACCGCTTCTTCATGCAATGTAATATCGGACATGAGCCATCCCTCGGAATCGACGCGCATCGCCTGGCGGCGGCCGTATCGTGTACGGCAATCGCGGCGGTGCGATCGAGCATCGTTTTTGATATGCGCCGATCGTCATCCCTGACGAAACGCGGGGGCATTGTACAAAAATGCCTGTGTACGCGTAATATGCCGTAATACTAATTGCGGCGAAAGGTTCATATTCGCGCGCATATAACGACGACCAGAAAATCATAAAGAAAAGACCAGATCGTGACGGGGCGCAGTTTCACATATTGGGAAAGGGCGGGCTCCTCATGACATATGCTGACGGCGCACCACGCGTCGAGTGGTTTTCGCAAGCCGATATAGCGGCCGCTGTCGCTTATTCGAACGAATATCAGGCAATCGAGCGCGACGTTTTTACCGGCATTCAAATCGCACCCGGTAAAACCGACCTCGCTCCGGTCGATTTCGCGCAATGCCATGCGCGATTAAGGCAAATCGGTTTCAGTACGCTCGGTTACGGCGCCTACGAAATGATCGGGCGGCGCATCCTGTGCGCGCATCTGCTGCGCGATCTCGCGCCGGCGACGTTCATGCAGCCGTTTGTCGAAGGCATGCTGTACGAGAGCGACCCGCGGTTCGCGCAGGTACGACAGAGCGGCTTCCCGGTCGCGTGGCGGCTCGACGAGATCGAGTCGGCCGCGCAGGGCAGCGGCGATCGCAAGGTGCTGGCGCTCGCCGGCCATCTGCGCGCGCACGCGATGAACAGCGGCGTGCTCTTCAGCCTGTCGGCGCCGCGTCTTGACCTGCGCGTCGCGGTGAACGTGACGTCGGAAACGCACGGCACCGAATGGATCGACGATCGCGTGATCGGCGGCGCGCTGTCGGTCAGCCTTGCCGTGCATCGCGTCGCGCTGCCGTTCCTCGAGGCGCGCATCGCGCGCATGCGCGGCTTCGCGCTCGGCGACGAGCAGCAGCAGGTGCTCGACCGCCTCGTGCACGGGCTGTCCGACCAGGAGATCGCGAGCGCGCTGCGCACGTCGCTGCACAAGGTCGGCCACCACATCCGCTCGCTCGAAAAACTCTTCAACGTGCAGAACCGCGCGCAGCTCGCATACCTCGCCGCGCGCCGGCTGCAGTCCTGACCGGACGCGCGCGCCGGCGGCCTGGCGCGCGATGGAAGCGGTTCCGGCGGTGCGTGCCCGGACGCGTCGCCGGGTTTCGTAGTCCGATCCGATCGGCGCCGGGAAACGCGCTTTCGCGCTACGAGGTGCTTCCCTTTTTCCATCGATTCCCGTCGCTACACTCGTCCCATTCAACGGTCCGCGCGGCATGGGGCAGGGTTGCCCGTGCCAGCCGGCGATAACGACAGGACAACGGCACGATGGCAGAACCGAAGGCGCTCCTCCGCGACTGGCAGCGGTTGTTTTCCGCCGGCCGCGGCGTGTCCGGACGGCGTCTCGGGGGCGCGTCGCCGCGCGCCGACCTGTTCCTCGCGTCGTTCATCGTCGCGGTCGTCGCGCTGTTCATCTTGCCGTTGCCGCAGGCCGCGCTCGACGGGATGATCTCGCTGAATCTCGCCGCGAGCGTCGTGCTGCTGACGGTGTCGACCTACGTGCCGTCGGCGGTCAGCTTCTCGGCGTTCCCGGCACTGCTGCTGTTCACGACGCTGTTCCGGCTCGCGCTGAACATCGCGTCGTGCAAGCTGATCCTGTTGCACGCGAACGCCGGCCACGTGATCGACGCGTTCGGGCGGCTCGTCGTCGGCAACAACGTGGTGGTGGGCGGCGTGGTGTTCCTCGTGATCGCCGTCGTGCAGTTCATCGTGATCGCGAAGGGGTCGGAGCGGGTGGCCGAGGTCGGCGCGCGCTTCTCGCTCGACGCGATGCCGGGCAAGCAGATGAGCATCGACGCGGACCTGCGCGCGGGCATCATCAGCGCCGATGAAGCGCGCGAGCGCCGCGAGCAGCTCGAGCAGGAATCGCAGATGCACGGCGCGATGGACGGCGCGATGAAGTTCGTGAAGGGCGACGCGATCGCGGGCCTCGTGATCGCGTTCATCAACATCGTCGCGGGGATCGCGGTCGGCACGCTGATGCACGGGATGGATATCGGCGAGGCGCTGCAGCGCTACGCGATCCTGACGGTCGGCGACGGGATGGCGTCGCAGATCCCGTCGCTGCTCGTGTCGATCGCGGCCGGCATCGTGACGACGCGGGTCGCGACGCGCGATGCGCGGCAGCGCCAGCTCGGCGAACAGCTCGGCGAGCAACTGGGCGCGCATCCGCGCGCGCTGCTGATCGCGGCGCTCGTGCTGGCCGGTTTCCTCGTCGTGCCCGGTTTTCCGAAATGGTCGTTCGCGCTGATCGCGCTCGGCCTCGGCGCGTTCGCGCTCTCGCAGCTCAAGCGCAAGACGACCGCGCCGAGCTTCAACCTGATCCAGGTCGCGGGGCGCGTCGGCACGGCCGACGACGGCCAGCCTGCGAAGGTGTCGCTCGCGGCGGGCGTCACATCGCTGATCGCGGTGTCGCTGTCCGACGAACTGCGCACGAGCCTGAACCTCGCGCAACTGCAGGCCGCGCTGTCGAGCGCGAAGGCGCGCGTCGACGCGGACATCGGCACGGTGTTCCCGCGCATCACGCTGAACGACGACGAGGCCGCGGCGGCCGGCACGTACCGGATCTACCTGCAGGACGTGCTCGCCGCGCACGGCGCGCTGAAGCCGGGCTGGCTGCTGTGGGACGGCGTCGCGCCGCTGCCCGAGCGGGCGGAGCGCCAGCCGGCCGAGGCGTTCGGCCCGTTCGCGACCGCGTTGTGGATCAAGCCCGACGGCGCCGCGCCGGACGGCAAGTGGCTGTCGAGCGAAAGCGCGCTCGCCGCGCACGTCGAGCAGATCGTGCGCCAGCATGCGGACGAACTGCTCGGGATCCAGGAGACGCAGGCGCTCGTGCATCTCGTGCGCCGCGATCACCCCGAACTCGTGGGCGAGCTGACGCGGCTCGTGCCGCTGCAGCGCATCACCGAGGTGCTGCGCCGGCTGCTCGCCGAACAGGTGCCGATCCGCAATTTGCGCGTGATCTTCGAGAGCCTGATCACGTGGGCGCCGAACGAGCCCGACGACGTGATCGCGCTGGTCGAACTCGTACGCGTCGACCTGCGCCGGATGATCACCGACCGCCATGCGGGCACGACGCGCCAGCTGCGGGTCGTGCTGTTCGAGCAGAACCTGCAGGAGCGGATCGAGAGCGCGGTGATGCGCACCAAGCAGGGCAATTTTCTCGCGCTGTCGAGCGGGGTCAAGCAGGACATCGGCGAGCAGGTGCGCGCGATCGTGCAGGCCGCGCAGGCGGCCGGCCCCGGCGGCCACGGCAATACGCAAGGCGTGGCACGGCTCGCGGTGATGGTCGCGCTCGGCGCGCGCCGTTACGTGAAGACGATCCTGCAGCCCGTGCTGCCCGAACTGGCGGTGCTGTCGTATCAGGAAGTCGAGGAGGACGTGCAGCTGCACACGGTCGGCTGGGTGAAGAACCCGCCGGACGACGGCACGATCGGCGCGGGCGCCGACGTGCGCGTGCCGGGCGCCGTGCAATGACGAGCTCGACGATCCTCGACCTGACGCGGCAGGCGCTGATGCTCGTGCTGCTGCTGTCGCTGCCGATCGTGGCGATCGCCACCGTCACGGGCCTCGTCGTCGCGATCCTGCAGGCCGTCACGCAGGTGCAGGACGCCAATATCGGCATCGCGGTGCGGCTGATCGCCGTGATGGTCGCGCTCGTGCTGCTGTCGGGCTGGCTCGGCGGCGAAGTGCTGCGCTTCGCGCAGCAGGCGCTGGAACGCATGTTCGTTTCTTCCACAGGAGTTCTTTGATGCGTCGACGCGTCGCCTCGATCCGGTTTCAACCGCGCAGCCTGCAACGGGCCGCGCTTGCCGTGTGCGCGACCGCGCTGCTCACGGCGTCGCTGTGCATGGCGCCCGCGCAGCCGGCGCGTGCCGCGGACCTGCGCTGGCGCAACAAGCCGTTCACGATCGTCGCGAACGGCAAGAAGATCGGCGACTTCATCCGCGAGCTCGCGTCGTCGCAGGGCGTGACGGCGGTGGTCGACCCGAAGGTCGACGGCGTGATCAGCGGCCGCTTCTCGGGCACGCCGCAGCAGACGCTCGACACGATCTGCTCGACCTACGGGCTCACGTGGTACTACGACGGCTCGTTCCTGTACGTCGATCCGGCCGACCAGTCGCAGACGCAGATGATCCCGATCCCGCCGAATGCGGCCGGCGAAATCGGCCGCGCGCTGCAGGCAATGCAGATTCCCGACAAGCGCTACACGCTCGTGATCAACGACCGCGCGAACAGCGTGTACGTGGCCGGCCCGCGCCGCTACGTCGAGCTCGTGCGGCAGGCGGTCGGCTCGGTCGGCGATCCGTCGGCGAACGGCGCGCACGCGGATATCCGCGCGTTCCGGCTGAAGTACGGCTGGGCGTCGGACTTCACGATCAATCGCTCGGGCAAGGAAGTGACGGTGCCGGGCGTCTCGACGATCCTGCGCCGGCTGTTCGGCAAGGGCGGCGGCACGAACGCGCCGCCGTCGAGCACGCCGCTCGGGCAGGCCGCGCGCCAGGTGAAGCTCGGTTCGGGGATGACGATCGCGGTGCCGCGCCTCGACTTCCCCGATATCTCCGGCGGCCCGCGCACGGGCGGTTATTCCGGCGACACCAGCGCGGGCGGCGGGTTCTCGCCGTTCGCGAGCGCCGGCGGCGGCGACACGCTGCCGCAGATCGTCGCCGACCCGGCGATCAACGCGGTGATCGTGCGCGACCTGCCGGAGAACATGTACCGCTACCAGTCGCTGATCAACCAGCTCGACGAGCGGCCGCGCATCGTCGAGATCAACGTGACGATCATCGACATCAACGAGGATTCGCTCGACAGCCTCGGGATCGACTGGCGCCTGCACACGACGCACGGCGACGTGCAGATCGGCAACGGCCAGAACCCGCTGAACGGCAACACGCAGTACAACGGCGCGGGCAATCCGCCGCTGACGTTCGGCGTCGGCACGTCCGAAACCGGGCAGACGGGCACCTTCCTGCCGACCGGCATCGCGCTGACCGCGTCGATCGGCGGGTCGCTGCGCAACTACCTGCTCACGCGCGTGAACGCGCTCGCGCAGAAGGGGCAGGCGCAACTGCGTTCGAAGCCGAAGGTGCTCGCGCTCGACAACACCGAGGCGATCCTCGAGAACCTCACGCAGTTCTACGTGCAGGTGCAGGGCTACCAGGATTCGTCGCTGTACAGCGTGACGACCGGCACCAGCATCAAGGTGACGCCGATGATCGTCGACGAGGCGATCCGCAACGCGGCCGCCGTGTCCGGCAATCCGCAGAGCGTGATGATGTCGATCGACATCCAGGACGGCAACGTCGTGCCGGGGCAGGCCGTGTCGAACGTGCCGGTGATCCAGCAGCGCAACATCGTCACCAAGACGATGATCGACGAAGGCAAGAGCCTGCTGATCGCGGGCTTCAACGACGACGAGGTGAAACTGAACAAGAGCGGCGTGCCCTGGCTGTCCGACATCCCGCTGATCGGCAACCTGTTCAAGTACACCGACAAGTCGGGCAACCACATGGAGCGGTTCTACCTGCTGACGCCGCGCGTGGTGACGACCGCGTCGATGTATGCGCCGGACGGCTCGCCGGTGAACCCGGGCGCCGACGGCCCGGCCAATCCGGAAGGGATGTCGATGTACCGCCCGCCGGACAACGACATCGCGGTGCCGCTGACACCGAAGCCGCTGCCCGGCACGAAGTTCGGGCCGCCCGCGCTGCCGCCGCCGAAGGATGCGGCATCGCAGCCGGCAGCGACGACCGCAGGAGCGTCCACCCATGTCGACGACCATCATTGACCCGCACGGCGACGGCGCATTGCCCGGCGGCGCGGGAGGCGCGGGGGCCGGTCCGGCCGCGCTCGCGTCGCCGTGGAACCTGTGCTTCCTGAGCGGGCCGATGTATGGCCGCACGATGTCGCTCGCGCGCGGCGCGAACTGGGTCGGCACCGCGGCCGATTGCGAAGTGATCCTGCCCGATCGCGAGATCGGCGCGAAACAGGTGTGCCTGCAGGTCGGCGCGCTCGCGGTGACCGTGCAGAACCACGGCGGCGAGGCCGGCGCGCCGGTGCTGTTCAACGACGAGCCGCTCGGCACGGGCCGCCGTTCGATGACGCCGCACGACGTCGTGACGGTCGGCTCGATCCGGCTCGGCATCGCGCGGCACGCGCAGGCGAGCGTCGCGCTGCCCGACGAAGCCGATGCGCCGGACGCCGCGCGCGAGGCCGCGTGGCTCGGCTGGCTCACGGGCGGGCTGCGCCGCCTCGGCAGCCGGCGGCTGGTGATCGCGCTGGTCGCGCTGTGGATCGGCGTGCTGCTCGGCGCGCTCGGCTACGGCTTCGTCACGTGGTCGGGGCGCCTGCCGTGGCAGCACGAATCGGTGCTCGCGCGCACGCACCGGCTGCAGCAACTGCTGCACGCGTATCCGGAGCTGGCCGTCGCGCCGCGCGACGACGGCGTGATCGTGTCGGGCTACGTGAGCGATCCGGCCGCGCGCGAACGCGTCGCGCAGATCGTCGCAGGCGTCGACAACGCGGCGCTCGGCAACATCTACGTGGTCAGCGATCTGGTCGCGACCGCGCAGACCTATTTCAGCGATACGGCGCTGACGGTCGCCTATCTCGGCCGCGGCCGGATCGAACTGACGGGCGCGGCCGCGCGCGCGCAGATCGAGCCGCGCATCCGCAACTACATGAAGGACGCGCGCCCGGCGCTCGAAGTGGTCGATCACGTGCGCGATGCCGATCCGGCCGCGCCGCGCACGACGACGACGCTCGGCGGGATGGCCGGCATTCCGGAGATCACGACCGTGTTCGCCGGCGACGGCGACCAGCGCTACATCGAGACGGCCGACGGCAGCCGCTATTTCGAGGGCGCGCGGTTGAAGGACGGGCCGACGGTCGTGTCGATCGGCCCGGACGAAGTCGTGTTCGAGCGCAACGGCCAGCGCATCACGATGCCGCTCGGCGGCTCGTCGGCGAACGCGACCGCGCCCGAACAGGCGCCAGTGCCGCCCGTAGCGCCGCTCGCGAGCGGCGCGGCGGCCGGGGTCGCGCAGCCGGTGCCGGGGCCGACGCTGTTGCCGGATGCGCCGGCGGCCGGTGCCGCGACGGCGGGCGTATCGAAGGAGGCGGCGCACTAGCGCCGCGACAGTTCATGCGCATCGCGCGGCGCGCGGTGCGCGCATTACGCGGGGCGTCGCATCGGTGCGGCGGCTCACGTCGCCGGCGGGGCATGGGGCCGTCGCCGGAAGGTGGATGAAGTTCACGTTAAGGAGCAAAACATGGGTACCCAGGCCGCAGGTGGTGCAACCAACACGAACCAGGTCCAGCAGCAGGCCGACGACCTGACCAAGACGCAGCTCGAACTGACGAAGATCAACTTCCAGGTCCAGCAGTCGACCGCGACGTTCGAAACCAGCAACGCAGTGACCGCGCAGGAGGGGACGGCGAACGCCCAGGTGGCGCAACACCTGAGCTCAGCCGGCCGCGCATGACGCCGGTCGCCGGCCGCGCCGCGTGCCACCGTGCGCCGGGTCTGCCCGCCAAGGGTGCCCGGTGGCGGGTGCGCGCGTGCCGGCCGGCCTGTTACGGGCGGCCCGACCGATCCGGTCCGGCGCCTGCCAGCCAAGGAGGGCATGGATCATGTCAGTGACAGGCGTAGGCGCGGCGGCGCCGGGCGCGGCCGCGCTCGCGGGCGCCGCGCAGCAGACGGGCGCGGCGTCCGATCCGGCGCAGGTGCGCCAGTTCGATGCGCTGATGCAGCCGGGCGCGCCGCCGTCTTCGTCGGGCGTCGCGATGTCGCGCGCGCCGACGGACGCGGCGCCGGCCGTGCAGATGACGCCCGCGCAGGCGAACCAGTCGTCGCTCGTCGAGCGGTTGCGCACCTACGGCAACGATCTCGACGCGCGGTACGCGAACATCGACAAGCATCGCGGCGAGATGCTGACGTCGATGGCGGACAACCGCAGCGATCCGCTGATGACGATGGTGAAGGCGATGGATTTCCAGTGGACGGCGACCACCACGATTTCGGAATACCAGTTGAGCCTGTCGGTCGCGCAGGCGGCGAACGGCTTCACGCATACGGTGCTGAAGACGCAGGAGTGAAAGTGTGCGCGTGGGCCTGATCAGGCCTCGCGCACCCTGAACCGGACAAACGATGACGACGATCGATTCGACGCCGCGCGCGCATGCGTGGCGCAGCCGGGCGGCGCGCACGCTGCTCGCGGGGCTGCTCGTGCTGTTGGCCGGGTGCCAGAAGGAGTTGTACTCGGGCCTGTCGGAGCGCGACGCGAACCAGATGGTCGCGGTGCTCGGCGACGCGGGCATCAGCGCATCGAAGGACAACGACGCGCGCGACACGTCGGACCGCAACGCGTGGCTGGTGAGCGTCGCGGACGGCGACATGCAGCCGGCGCTCACGGTGCTGCAGGCGAACGGGCTGCCGAAGCCGAGCTACGCGAGCCTCGGCGAGCTGTTCCAGAAGCAGGGCCTCGTGTCGACGCCGGCCGAGGAGCGCGTGCGCTACCTGTACGGCGTGTCGCAGGACCTGTCGCGCACGCTGCAGGACATCGAGGGCGTGGTCGTCGCGCGCGTGCAGGTCGTGATTCCGGAGAACGATCCGCTCGCGGACAAGATCAAGCCGTCGTCGGCGGCCGTGTATATCCGCTACCGGCCCGGCGTCGACCTGCGCGCGATGGCGCCGATGGTCAAGGATCTCGTCGCGCACAGCATCGAAGGGCTGCAGTACGACAACGTGTCGCTGTTCCTGCAGCCGGCCGCCGCGCGCGCGACGCGCGTGGACGGGATCGGCAGCGCGGTGACCGATATCGTGCGGCTGCGCTCGCCGCTCGGCTGGCTCGTGTTCGCGCTGATCCTGCTGACCTGCGCGGTGATCGCGCTGTCGGCCGCGCGGCGCGGCATGTTCGGCGCGCGGCTCGCGGGCCTGCTCGGCGCACCGCGCGGCGCGAACGGCGTTGGCGGTTCGTCCGCGCAGCAGGCCGGCGGCGGGCTGCGCACGCCGGACGGCGCGCGCGACGGCGCATGAGCGATCCGCACGCGCTGCCGCCGGGCGATGGGCCCACCCCACCCGATACGGCGCCGCTGCTGTGGCTGCAGCCGCTCGCGCCGCCGCCCGTCGCGCGGCGCGCGGCGTTTCATGCGCTCGTCTGCGACTTCAACCTGCGGCCCGACCGCTATCTGCACGTGACGCGCGTGCCGGCCGACTGGCCCGCGCGCTACCGCTCGCCGGACGCGTTCGGCGCGGCCGGCCGCAAGCTGCTTGCGCGGTACCTGCTCGATGCGCACGGCGTGGCCGGCCGGCACGACTTCGACGTCGCGAACCCGTGCGCGCGGCTCGCGCTGCTGCCGGGCGCGGCGCTCGAGCAACTGGCGTCGTATGCGGGGCTGCTGCTGCATCGCGCGTGGCTGCGCGACGCGCTGGCCGTGCGGCGCATCCGCGCGGAAGTCGCGGCGAGGCTCGGCGGCGACGCGCTGGAGCTCGCGCTCGAACGCGCGCCGGAATTCGGCGCGCTCGCCGACACGCTCGAGCCGTGGCGCGCCGATCCCGTGGCGCTGCCGGTCGTGATCCGCGCGCGCGGCGGGCGGCTGCTCGCGGATTTCATCGGCGTGGCGGGCGACGCGGTCGCGCGGCGCGCGCGCCTGAAATTCAACCGCGCGATCGACGACGAAGCGCCTTACTGGCTGAACCGCGCGCAGCGCGACCAGTTCGGCGAACTGCTGTTCCTGTTTCTGATTCCCGAGAGGCTTGCGTCATGGGATTGGCTTTTCTGATCACGAGCGACAACCTGCAGCTGCTGTCGGAGCGCAAGGTGCTAAAGGAGCGCGAATACGCGGCGCTGCTCGACGCGTCCGCGGTGATCGCGACCGCGCACGACGAGGCCGCGCGCATCGTCGCCGACGCACAGCGCGAATTCGACAAGCGGCAGGCGGCCGGCTACGACGAAGGGATGCGTCGCGCGCAGCGCGAGCAGGCGGCGCAGGCGTACACGCAGGCGCTCGCGGCCACGCGCACGATGGAGACGATGAAGGATGCGATGGCCGATATCGTCGTGAAGGCCGTGCGCGCGATCGTCGGCGAGATGAGCACGCAGAAGCTGTACGAGGCCGCGCTGGCGCGGATCGCGCCGCTCGTGCGCGACGAGGCGTTCCTGATCGTGCGCATCGCGCCCGGCCGGCAGGACGAGATGCGCGAGGCGCTCGACGGCGCGTTCGCGGGGCAGTCGAACCGGCAGAAGATCCGCATCGTCGAGGACGCGCAGCTCGAACGCCACGCGTGCACGGTCGAGACGCCGTCCGGGCGCATCGACGCGAGTCTCGACCTGCAGATCGACGCGCTGCGCCAGGCGATCCGCCGCGACGCGCTGAAGGGCGCCGCGCGATGAACGCGCCGCTCGACGATCCGCAGCCGTTCGGCGACGACGACGGCGCGCCGTTCGATCGCGGCCGCCTCGTCGGCGAACTCGACGCGGGGCTCGCGTTCTTCTCGCCGGTGTCGGTGCAGGGCCGCGTCAATCACGCGGTCGGGCAGATCCTCAACGCGACCGGCATCCGCGCGCGGCTCGGCGAGATCTGCGAGCTGCGCACGCCGAACCAGCCGACGCTGCTCGCCGAGGTGGTCGGCTTTTCGCGGCAGACGACGCTGCTCACGCCGCTCGGCGACGTGGCCGGGCTGTCGCCGGAGACGACCGTCGTGCCGTCCGGGCGCGAGCATGTGTTCCCGGTGGGCGAAGGGCTGTTCGGCCGCGTGCTCGACGGGCTCGGCCGGCCGCTCGACGATCGCGGGCCGGTGACGGGCGCCGCGTGGGTGTCGACGCAGCAGGACCCGCCGAACCCGCTCGCACGCAAGATGATCGACACACCGTTTCCGACCGGCGTGCGCGTGATCGACGGGCTGATGACGCTCGGCATCGGGCAGCGCGTCGGCATCTTCGCGCCGTCCGGCGTCGGCAAGAGCACGCTGCTCGGGATGATCGCGCGCGGCGCGCAGGCCGACGTGAACGTGATCGCGCTGGTCGGCGAACGCGGCCGCGAGGTGCGCGAATTCATCGAGCACAGCCTGTCGCCCGAGGTGCGCGCGCGCTCGATCGTGGTCGTGTCGACGTCCGATCGCCCCGCGATGGAGCGCGTGAAATCCGCGCTCGTCGCGACCGCGATTGCCGAACATTTCCGCGATGCGGGCAAGCGCGTGCTGCTGCTCGTCGATTCGCTGACGCGCTTCGCGCGCGCGCAGCGCGAGGTCGGCCTCGCGAGCGGCGAGCCGCCGACGCGGCGCAGCTTTCCGCCGTCGACGTTCGCGGTGCTGCCGCGGCTGCTCGAACGCGCGGGGCAGGGCGCGAACGGGTCGATTACCGCGCTCTACACGGTGCTGGTCGAAGGCGACGAGGAGTCGGACCCGATCGCCGAGGAAGTGCGCTCGATCCTCGACGGCCATATCGTGCTGTCGCGCAAGATCGCGCTCGCGAACCGCTATCCGGCGATCGACGTGCTCGCGAGCCTGTCGCGCGTGATGCCGCTCGTGTCGAGCCGCGCGCATCAGCATGCGGCCGCGCGCGTGCGCGAGCTGATCGCGAAGTACCAGGAGATCGAACTGCTCGTGCAGATCGGCGAGTATCGCGAAGGCAGCGACCGGCTCGGCGATCTCGCGCTGCGCGCGCGCGACGCGATCGGCGCGTTCTGCGCGCAGGCGTCGCACGAGGACGTGCGCTTCGATGCGCTGCTCGCGAAGCTGACGAAACTGGCAAACGATCATGTCTGAAGCCGACGATCGCCTCGTGCTCGCGACGCTCGCGCGCCTGAAGCGCGTGCGCGAGATGCGCAGCCAGATCGCGCGCGTCGCGGCCGCGCGCCAGCAGGGCATCGCCGCGCAGAGCCGTTACGTGCTCGATGCCGCGCACGCGCAGCTCGCGCAGCAGGTCGCCGCGAAGGCCGCGATCCAGACGCGGCTCGCCGACGACGTGCGCGAGGCGCGTGCACTGCAGAACGCGGCGGCCGACACGCGCACGTTCGACCGGCACATCGGCACCGCGAACGCGTCGGTGAGCGAAGCCGCGAACGTGCATCGCGGCCACGAGGCGACGCTCGCCGACCTGCAGCGCGCCGCGCGCAAGGCGAAAGCCGCCGAGGACAAGCTCGACAAGGCCGGCGAGAAGGCGCTGCACGCGCGTGCAGCGCGGGTCGAGCGCGACGCCGACGAAGTCGCGGACGGATACGCGGTGCGGCGCTTCTCGACGGCCGGGGTATGGGCGGGCGCGGCGGGCGCGGCAGTCGATGCGGGCGGCCACGCGGCCGCGCAGCCGGAAGCGGCCGCCGCGTTCGATGCGGAGATGGCCGCGCAGCCGGCCGATGCGCAAGCCGGCGCGGCGGATGTGATCGACGTGACCGACGCGGCCGCCCCGGCCGACGATGTCGCGCCGCCTGCCGCCGCGGAGCGCCGATGCTAGACCAGGCCGCGGGTTTCAACGACGTCGCGGGCATGCTGCGGCCGCTGCTCTATGTGATGCCGCGGCTGTTGCCGATCATGTTCGTCGTGCCGGTGTTCAACGAGCAGATCATCACGGGCCTCGTGCGCAACGGGATCGCCGTCGTGATCGCCGCGTTCGTCGCGCCGGCGATCGATTCCGCGCAGGTGGCCGCGCTGCCGTTCCTGATGTGGTGCCTGCTCGTCGCGAAGGAGGCGGTGGTCGGCCTGCTGCTCGCGGGCGCGTTCAGCGCAGTGCTGTTCGCGATCCAGGGCGTCGGCTACCTGATCGACTTCCAGACGGGCAGCGGCAGCGCCGCGTTTTTCGATCCGATGGGCGGACACGAGGGCGGCCCGACGTCGGGCTTCCTCAATTTCGTCGCGATCACGCTGTTCGTCACGGCGGGCGGGCTGCAGGTGCTGGTGCAACTGTTCGCGCAGTCGTACGCGTGGTGGCCGATCGGCTCGCTCGGCCCCGATTTCTCGTCGATGCTGCAGACTTTCATCGTGCGGCAGACCGACACGATCTTCGAATGGATGGTGAAGCTCGCCGCGCCGGTGACGATCGTGCTGGTGCTCGTCGAGCTTGGCATCGGCCTCGTCGGGCGCGCGGTGCCGCAGCTCAACATCTTCGTGTTCTCGCAGCCGCTGAAGAGCGCGCTCGCGCTGCTGATGATGGTGCTGTTCCTGCCGGTGGTGTACGCGGCGCTGCATTCGCTGCTGAGCCCCGACAGCGGGCTGATGGCGCTGCTGCGCGCGCTGTTCGCCGCGCATGGCGGCGCCTGAGCGCGCGACGGAGCCGACATGGCCGAAAAGGACCAGAAGCCGACCGCGAAGCGCCTGCGCGAGGCGCGCGAGAAAGGCGATGTGCCGAAGAGCGCGGAAACGATTTCGTCGGCGTTCTTCGTCGGCGTATGCGTCGCGCTCGCGGTGGGAATCGGCGCGCTGTTCGGGCGGCTGCAGGCGCTGTTCCGGCTCGTGTTCGACGCCGTCGGTGCGGCCGACCCGTCCGCGCGGATCGCGGTGCTGATCGACGGCGCCGCGCGCGACTGGGCGACGCTGTCTGCGCAGATCGTCGCGGCCGGGCTGCTGGCGGGCCTGCTGGCGGGCTTCGTGCAGGTCGGCGGCGTGATGGCATGGAGCCGCCTCGTGCCGCAGCTGTCGCGGCTCAATCCCGCCGAGGGGATGAAGAACCTGTGGTCGGTGCGCAACCTCGTCAATCTCGCGAAGATGCTGCTGAAGACGGCGCTGCTCGTCGCGACGCTCGGCTGGCTGATCGTCCAGTCGCTCGACCCGTCCGTGCAGTCGGGCTTCACGCGGCCGATCGCGATCCTCGCGCTGATCGTGAAGCTGCTGATGCTGCTGTTCGGCTGGGCCGCGCTGATCTACATCGTGATGGCGCTGATCGACATCGTGCACCAGCGGCACGAGTTCAACCAGAAGATGAAGATGTCGATCGACGAAGTGCGGCGCGAGCACAAGGAGGACGAGGGCGACCCGCACATCGAGGCGAAGCGCCGGCAGCTCGCGCGCGAAGTGCAGTTCGCGTCGCTGCCCGACCGGATCGGTTTCGCATCGGTGGTCGTCTATTCGCCGCGCGTCGCGGTCGCGCTCTATTACGGCGGGATCGGCTCGCTGCCGTGGGTGCTGGCGCGCGGCGAGGGCGAGGCGGCCGAGCGGATCGTGCGGCTCGCGCGCGACGCGCTGCGCCCGACGCTCGCGAACGTCGGGCTGGCGCAGGCGCTGTACGAGACGACGCCGGAGAACGGCACGATCCAGCAACAGCATTTCCGCGAGGTCGCGCAGTTGCTGAAATGGGCGACCGGCGCGGGTTGACGCAGGCCGCGGCGCGCCCGCCGGCGTGCCGTTTTTTCCGGTCCGCAGGCCTTCGCGGCCAGCCGTTTCGTTCCGATCCGATATGGCCCTTTGCGTGGCCATGCGCGCATGGCGCTTGACGCGATTTATTTTCCGGACCTTGCCGGAATCCACCGGTGAATTATTGCTGATTTATTTCTTCGTAATATGGCTTGACCGTCATGCCGGACGGCGGGCCGCGAGGTTGCGCCATGCGTGACGGAACAGGTCAACAGGGGCGAACAAATCAAATGTGTGGAATCGACGGCTTTTTGAATACCGTCGCCATCGATGAGGAGACAGCGCGCGGCACGCTCGCGCGAATGACGGCGAGCCTCGCGCATCGCGGGCCGGACGGGCAGGGGATCTGGGTCGACCCGGAAGCCGGCATTGCGCTCGGCCACCGGCGGCTTGCGATCGTCGACCTGTCGGTGCACGGCCGACAGCCGATGGCATCCGCGTGCGGCCGCTACGTCATGGTCTTCAACGGCGAAATCTACAACCATCGCGAACTGCGCGCGGAGCTGGAGCGCGCGGGTCGCGCACCGGCGTGGCGCGGCCACTCCGACAGCGAGGTGCTGATCGCGGCGATCGTCGCGTGGGGCGTCGAGGCGACCTTGCGGCGCGCGACCGGCATGTTCGCGTTCGCGCTGTGGAATCGCGCATCGCGGGTGCTGACGCTCGCGCGCGACCGGATCGGCGAGAAGCCGCTCTATTACGGCCGGATCGGCGACGCGCTCGTGTTCGCGTCGGAGCTGAAGGCGCTGCGCGGCTACCCGGGCTTCGACGGCACGATCGACCGCGACGCGCTGTGCCTGTACCTGCGCCAGTCGAGCGTGCCCGCGCCTTACACGATCTATCGCGGTATCCACAAGCTGCCGCCCGGCACCTATATCCAGTTCGAACATGCGCGCGACACGCCGCGCGTGCGCGCGTACTGGACGCTCGAACAGGCGATCGAGGACGGCCGCGCGCAGCCGTTCGAGGGCAGCGCCGACGAGGCCGTCGGCCAGCTCGACGCGATCCTGCGCCAGGCCGTCGCACGGCAGATGGAAGCCGACGTGCCGCTCGGCGCGTTCCTGTCGGGCGGCGTCGATTCGTCGACGATCGTCGCATTGATGCAGGCGCAATCGGCGGCGCCGGTCGACACCTTCACGATCGGCTTCCATGAGGCCGGCTACGACGAGGCCGGTTATGCGAAGGCCGTCGCGCGCCATCTCGGCACGCGCCATACCGAGCTCTACGTGACGGCCGACCATGCGCTCGGCGTCGTGCCGAAGCTGCCGTCGATCTACGACGAGCCGTTCGCCGATGCCTCGCAGATCCCGACCTTTCTCGTGTCGGAAATGACGCGCCGCCACGTGAAGGTGAGCCTGTCCGGCGACGGTGGCGACGAGCTGTTCGGCGGCTATACGCGCTACTTCCTGACGCCGCGCCTGTGGCGCAAGCTGCATCGCGTGCCGGCGGCCGTGCGTGCGCGGATCGCAGCCGCCTTGCATGCGCTGCGGCCCGATCACGCGGACCAGCTCGCGGCCGTCGCGCAGGGCGCGTGGGGCGGCGTGGAGGCGCGCGAATCGGCGTCGCGCATCGGCGACCGCCTGCACAAGCTCGGCCACGTGATGACGGCCGAGAGCCGTATCGGGCTATACCGGTTGCTGATGTCGTCGGTGCATCATCCGGAGCGCATCGCGCTGTCCGGGCAGGAGCCGCCGACGCCGCTCGACACGGTGTCCGCGTGGCCCGCGCACCTGAGCTTCGCCGAGCAGGCGATGGCGATCGATACGCTCACGTACCTGCCGACCGACATCCTCGCGAAGGTCGATCGCGCGGCGATGGCCGTGAGCCTCGAGACGCGCATGCCGTTCCTCGACCATCACGTCGTCGAATTCGCGTGGCGCGTGCCGGCGTCGGTGCGCTTGCCGGAGGGGCAGTCGAAGGCGCTGCTGCGCCGGCTGCTCGACCAGTACGTGCCGTCCGCGCTGATCGACCGGCCGAAGCAGGGCTTCTGCGCGCCCGTCGACCACTGGCTGCGCGGCGCGCTGCGCGACTGGGCCGAGGCGCTGCTGCGGCCGTCGCGGCTGCGCGAAGAAGGCTTTTTCGACGCGGCCGCGGTCGAGCGCCTGTGGCGGCAGCACCAGACCGGCCGGATGAACTGGCAGCACCCGTTATGGACGGTGCTGATGTTCCAGGCGTGGCTGGAGGCGCAGCGCGCGGGGTGACGCGGCGCGCCGCGCGCGGCCGGGGTTTCCGGCCGTCGGGTCGAACGTCAGCCGACGTTCAGCGGCGTGCCGATCGCGAGGCGGTCCGGATCGCCGGCGGCCGACGGGTTGAGCTGCAGGATTTCGTTCAGCGCGCGCGCATCCTGCTCGCCGCGCGTCATCGCCTGCTGGTCGGCGCGCGACACGTGCGCGGCGTCGAGCAGCGAACGGCGATGCTGGTCCGCGATTACCCAGAGCGAATCGCCGGCGACCACGATGTACGGCTGCGGCGAATTCGACGGCGAGCTTGACGGCGTGCCCGGTGCAGGTTGCGACTGCGTGGGCTGTGGCGACGCGGTGGTCGTCGGCGCGGCGCTCGGCGTCGCGCCTGGCAACACCGTCGGCGACGCGCCCGGCGCGAGATTCGACTGCGGTGGCGTATTGCCCGACGACCCGAACACCCAGTTGAACACCCCGCCGATCACCGGTGCGAGACCGAGGCCGATGATGAACTTGTAGCCGAACGCGGCGACCGGAACGATGACCAGCGCGGTCGGGATCTTCTTGACGAACGGCATCGCGTTCGGGAAGTGCGTATTGACACGCCCGGCGAGCAGCAGCGCGGCCGACGTGCCGGTCGCGATCGCGAGATCGTATTGGCCCTGGCCCAGTTGCGCCGCGGTGGAGAAGCCGCCGAGCGCGACCGACGCGAAGTCGCCGGTCGAATCGAGCAGGCGCACGGTGCGGCTGCGCTTGTCCGGGTTCACGCGATGCGCGCTGATCGCATAGGAGAGCCCGGCGTAGGCGGTGCCCAGTACGCCGCTGGCAATGCCGGCCGACCCGGCAGCGATGTCGAACAGGCCATGCGCGTCGAGCACCTTGCCGAGGCCGCTTGCGAACGTCGCGGCCGACGCGACCGTGACGCCGGCCCGTCCCGCGATCCCGAACATCCGGCGCGGATTGCCCGAATGAAGCTGCTGCAGCGATGTCCCGCCGACCACGCCCTGCATCTGCGAGAGCACGTCGGCGCCGAGCGTCTTGATGTTGGCCGTGGCGTCCTCGAAGCTCATCAGCCCGAGCTGGTGCAGCGCGACGTACTGCGCGGCCATCGCGCGGGCCTCGTTCGACGCCGCCCCGAGCTGGGTCAGCCGGTGCGCGCCGTACTCGTGCGCGCCGGCCCGGAGCTGTTTCGCGAGCGTCACCTCGAGGCGCGTGAGCACAGCCTGCGCGGCATCCGGGTTGCCGGATTGCAGGCTGCGGATCGCGCCCTGGTGCATGACCTGGAACACGCGCCCGAGACGCGACGCGAGGAGGAACGACGAGGTCGCGTTGCTCATCGCGCTCTTGTCGAGCCAGTGGGTCCAGAACGTGTCGACGAACACGAGCGAGCTCGCGCCCGCGACGATCGCGGTGGACGTGATCGATTTCGCGAAGTCGAGCGGCCGGGACGACGGCCGGTGCACGCGCAATGCCTTCAGTTGCGCGGACGCCGGGTCCATCGTGGGGGCGCCGGTCTCGTCCGGTTGCGCGACAGCCTTGCGATTTGCGCCGATCGGATGCGATCCGTCGTTCTGCAGCGCTTTCTGGCGGGTGACCGACTGCCAGTACGTGCGGCTGTCGGAGGCATTCCACGGGGCGACGAGCTGGCGCTCGGGCACGCCGCTGCCGACGCGGTCGAGCCATTCCAGGCTGACGGTGCGTGCCTGTTTCTCGGTCTTGCCGGACGGCGGATTGTCCGGGTGGTCCCACGCCGTCTTCACGGCGTCGATCGTCGCGCGGCGTGCCTGATTCAGCAGCGCCGACGTGTTGCCTTCGTACAGGTCGCCGCGCAGCTTCGCGAGCTGCGCGTCCGACAGGCCTTTCGCTTTGCCGATGCGCGCGATTTCGGCGAACAGGATCTGCTGCTGGTTCGCGAACGTGTCGGTGCTCAGCGGATCGTAGACGCGCGTGAGCGCATCGCCGCCGTGCAGCCGGGCGAGCTTGCTGGGGGCATCGGGCGTGGCGAGCGCCTCGAGCGCGTAGTCGACGATCTTCGCTGCCAGCGCGCGCGTGAGGTCCGGATTCGCGACGAAATCGGCGCCGTGCGTGCCCCACGACAGGCCGACATGGAGCCCGTCGAGCGGTTCGCGATCGAGGATGGCTTCCAGCAGCTTCACGTGCCCGTCGCCCGGGACCGGTTCGAGCGCGGCGTCCCAGCCGTGGAAGGTGAGCATCACGAGCGGCGTCGGCTCGCCGGCATGGTCGCGCATCCACGACTCGATGGATTCGCCCACACGCCGGATTTCCGCGTAGCTGTTGTTGGTGCCGGCCATCGCATGACCGTCCTCGAGCGATACGAGCGGCCGCGACGGCGCGGTTTCGAGCCGCAGCAGGAAACCGTATTGCGATGCCGCGGTGAGCCACTTGTGCAGGTGCGCGAGATCGTCGAGCTCGAGCGTGTGCTGCGTGCCGTCCGGATTCGTGCGCGTGATCGCCGCGGTGTTCTCGTCGAAGCGGGCGTCTTTCGGCGAACCGAAATCGTTCGCGCGCTGAATGAACCCCGGGTCCTGCTTGCCGCCGCCAGCCGCCGCGAGCGTATACGGATCGACCGCGATCGTGACGGCCGGCATCGCGCCGCCGAACCGCTTGACGTAGCGTGCCATCCGCGCCGGATCGTCGCGCAGCGAGAACGAGCGCGACATCGGCGCGAGGCGGTCCCGGATTTCGGCCGGCAGGTCGAGGAACGCCTTGATCATCTTCCGGTCGGCGACGCGTGCGGCGTTGGTGCGCTTCGCGAGACGTTGCGCCACGCGCACCGGCCGGTAGCGGCTGCCTTCCGGATGCGCGAGCACGCCGCGCGGATGGAGGCTCGACGGCTCGCGCCACATGCCCAGTGTCTTGAAGATCGACTTCCACATCGGCGCATCGGCCATGATCGTCTGCGGCTCGTCGCCCAGCTTCAGGCCGCCCGCGTCGGCTTGCCCCTTGCGCGCCGCGTGG
Source organism: Burkholderia pyrrocinia (assembly GCF_003330765.1). Classification (NCBI taxonomy): domain Bacteria; kingdom Pseudomonadati; phylum Pseudomonadota; class Betaproteobacteria; order Burkholderiales; family Burkholderiaceae; genus Burkholderia; species Burkholderia pyrrocinia. Next base: position 800,453 of record NZ_CP024903.1, read on the forward strand.
GCCTTGAGGTGCTCGACGGTCGACGCGAAATCGGCAGCCTTCGCCTTCCCGTAGCGCGTGACCGTTTCGATGATCGTGCTCGACGACAGGCCCGGCTGGAACGGCGCGAGCGCGAGCGGCTTCGCCGCCGGCACGGCCGGTCGGTTCGCCGCCTGCACGGCCTTCTGCCGGCCCTTCTTGCCCTTGCCTCGCGCCGCCTTCGCGGGCTTCGCGCGTTGCGGCACGGCGGCCGAAGCCGGTTGCGCCGCCTCCCGCGTGGCGGCCGCGCGCGGCGCGAAGGCGTCGGGCGCGAGCGTGGACAACAGGAAGTGCTGGTCCGCGCCGTACGGGCCGCGGCCGATCGTCGTCTGGTCGAGCGGCCGGCCGTTGTCGGTATTGCCGAGCTGATCCGCTTCGTCGTACCACATGGTCTTGCCCTTGGCCACTTTGATGATGCCGACGGGCGAGCCTTGCAGTGCGTCGGTGACCGGGCCCTCGTGCCGGTACGCGTACACGTAGTGCCCGTCAGGAACGTCGCCCATCTCGAGCGCGCGCATCAGGCGCGGCGCGTGCGTGCCGTTGAAGCCGACGACTGCGTCGCCGTTCTCCGGCAGCAGGTTCGGCACGCGCGACGGGGAGGGGGCCTGCGCGATTTCGCGGGTCTTGCGCCGCACCGCGGGGCTGAACTTCGCGAGCCCGCGCTGCACGTAGGGGCCCGGTTTCGGCAGCGGCTTTTTCTCGTCGCCGAGCGCGCGGCGCAATTCGGCCGGGGCGAAGCCGCCGTAGCCTTCGACCACGTCGTGCGGGATGTCGGATACGACGAACCGGACGCCGCGCCGTCCGCTTGAGAGCGAGTGCGCGCGGCGACGGAACGCGGCGCCGAGTTCGCGCGGTTCGATCGTCGCGTCGCCGAGCGACGTCGATTCATGGTAGGTCCACTGGTGCGCGGCGTCGCGGGTCGCGTAGCCGAGCACCTTGCCGGTCTTGTGCTCGATCGCATAGAGCGTCGTGGTGCCGCCGGCGTGCGTGCGCGCCGCCTTTTCGGCCTGCTTCGGCCGACGGAAGCGCGGCGCGTCGGCGAGCGACTGCACCTTGGCGACGACGTCCGCGCCGGGGCCTGTCGCGGACGGTTCGGCTTCCCAGACGCGGCCGTCGCTGTGCGCCTGGATGCGCGCCGCGCCGCCGAATTCGCGCAGTTCGGCGAGCGGCACCGGCGACACGTAGAAATCGAACTCCGCGCGTACGTCGATGGCGTCGTTCTTCAGCGCGCGATTGACCTTCTGCGGCATCGGCGCATGCGGATCGGCCGAGGTTCTGTCGACGAATGCGCCACTGTCGTCGGTCCGCATGCTCGCGACGAACGTCGGCTGCGGATGCGATGCGTCGAACGCGGCGGCCGGGCGAGGCACGTGCGTCGCGATCAGCACGTGCGCATTGGTGCCGAGCGCGGCCCTCATCTGTTCGTGATCGCGCAGTTGCGCGCCGTCGACGCGGACCAGATCGCGCTTGCCGTGCGCGGCGAGATGATCGAGCGCGTGCTCGCGCTGCTCGCGCGAGACGGCCGGCGTCGCGGGATGCGCGGGCACCGGCGCGTTCGACGGCGGTTGCGACGCGGGCGCCGGCATCTCGCGCGGCATGCCGTTCGCTTGTACGGCTGCGGCCTGGCCGGCGTAGTAGTCGCGATAGGTTGCATGGCCCGGCACCGACGGCGTGGCGTCGCCGAACGCGGCCGCGAGCCGGCGCAGGCCCGCTTCGTCGCCGGGCATCACGTGGTCGGCCTCGCGCGCGATCGCGTCGGGCAGGTGCGCGTCCTTCGCAATGTCGACGCCCGTGCCGTCGAGAATCTCGTGGCGTACCGCGAACGCGTTCGCCTGCGCGCGCGCCTCGGCCATCAGCGCGCTGTCGGCCAGCGCGTCCGGCGATGCGGGGTCGAGCGCGAGTTGCCGCGTGATCGTTTCGACCGCGTGCTGCGCTTCGTGCGCGAGCGTATAGACGAGCGTGCCCGTGCCGCGCAATTGCCCGTCGAGCACGATCCGCTGTTTCGCCGTGTCGATCCGGCTGCCGCGTCCGGGTTTGCCGAGCACGATTTTCCAGCCGGCCGCCTGCGCAAGCGCGACCTGCCCGCTGAGGCGGTTCGAGCGGTCGACGAGCGCATAGGCTTCCTTTGGCAGCGGCGCGCCGCCGAACAGCATCCGGATCCGCGTGATCACGGACGGCTTCTGCACGAAGGCGTCGGGCGGCAGGTGCTCGGTCACTTCCGGGTGCGCGAGCTCGATCGCGCCGCGCGCGATGCCGTCCTCGAGCACGACGCGCAGCGCGCGGATGTCGCGCACGATGCCGTCGACGTTCAGCCGCGGCGCATCGGCCATGATGGACGACGGGTCGCTCAGGTAGAAGTTGCCACGCGCGTCGAACACGCCTTCGAAATCGTAGTAGAGGCCGTGCCGTTCGGTGATCTCGCTCGCGCGATCGAGTTGTGCAAACGCGTCGCGCGTGACCCGCTCCGGCAGCACGCCGGCGGTCACGTCGTGGCTGCTGAGCGACGCGAACGGCTCGTACATCACGGCCACGCGGTCGAACGCCGCGAACGGGCCGCCGATCGTGAGCGTCTTCAGCCCGTGCGCGCGCAGCGTGGCGAGGCCTTCCTGCTCCTGCCGGATCGAATCGATGTGACCGACGATCGCGCGGTTGTCGGTGCCGAGATAGATCCCGATCGCGTTGCGGCGGCCGAGTTCGAACACGGTCTTTTCGATGCCTGCGCCGGTCGCCGCGCCGGTGACACGCTCGACGGGCAGGCGTGCGGCCGGGTCGCCGCCCGCATGGATGCCGTTGCCGTCCACGGCGAGCGGGCCGAGATCGGGCCGCTCGTGCGGCGCCGGATCGTAGCGCAGCCAGGCGCGGGTGGGGCTCAGCGCGGCTTCGGGGCCGAAGCCGACGGCGATCGTCGGCGGCACGTGCACGGGCCGTTGCCACACGTTCGAGAGCCACGCGCCCGCGTCGCGGCCATTGCGTGCGGCGAGGATGATCGCGGCGCCCGGGAAGCCGAGCACGGAGCGGTGCGCGAGCGTGAACTCGACCGGCGACCACGGGCGGCCGTCGGCATCGACGAGGCGGCCCTGCACGTCGGTCGTTCCGCGCACGATCACGATGCCGGCTTCGCGATCGTACGACAGCCCGTCCGAATGCAGCAGGCGCAGGTCGTCCACGCCGGCAACGCCGCGCCCGTCGAACGGCGAGGCCTTGACGGGCCGCGTGCGCGACCAGGCCGTCTCGGCGGCGAGCGAAGCGGCCGCATCGTGTTCGGGGGCGGGCATCGTCGTGCGCCCGGGTTGCGCGGCCAGCGCCTGCCGGCGGTACAGCTCGCCGTAGCTGATGCCGCCGCCGAGCGAGGTTGGCGCGTGTTCGAACGCGTCGGCGAGGCGCGCGATCGACGCGGCATCGCCGGGTCGTGCGCGGCCGTATTCGTTTGCGATCGCATCGGGCAGCGCGACGTAGCGGCCGATATCGACGCCGGCGTTCGCGCGGATCTCGTCGCGGATCGCGAACGCGTTTGCCTGCGCGCGGGCTTCGGCCAGCAGCGCGGAGCGGACATAGCGTTGCGTTGACCCGTAGTCGAGCCCGAGCGTGCCGGTCGCAGCCTCGACCGCATGACGCGCTTCGTGCGCGAGCACATAGACCATCGATCCGGTCGAGCGCAGGCCGCCGTCGATCGTGATGCGGCGCCGCTGCGTGTCGATCTTGCTGCCGTCGCCGGGCTTGCCGCGCACGACTTTCCAGCCTCCGTCGCGAGCGAGCCGCAGCTGCTGCGACAGCATGCTCGATGCGTCGATCAGGCGATAGGCATCCTTTGGCAACGGTGCGCCGCCGAAGCGCATCCGCACGCGCGTGATGACCGACGGCTTCTGCACGAACGCGTCGGGTGCGGGCGTCTCCGCGAGCTGCGGATGCGCGAGTTCGATCTTGCCGCGCTCGAGGCCGCTCGTCAGCGCGCGCTCGATCAGCGCGAGCCGCTGCAGCGCGGTGAAGTGCTCGCCCGCACCCATGCCGATCGGGCCGGGGTCGCTCAGCAGGAAATCGCCGTCGCGCGTGAACATCCCCTGCAGGTCGAAGCCGATGCCCGTGCTTTCGACGACGGCGCGAATCTGCCGGATGTGCTCGAGCGCCGCCCGCGATACCACGCGCGGCAGCGCCCCCGTCTCGAAGCTGAAGCTGTGGAACACGGCGAGCGGCCGGTACAGCACCGCGACGCGGTTGAGCGCGGAGAACGGGCCGCTCATCGTCAGGGTTTTCAGGCCGTACGCGGCGAGATCGTCGAGCGCGATGCTTTCGTCGATCGCCGCATCGATCTGGCGGGATTCCGACGTATGCGGGCCGGTGTCGTAGACCGCGAGCGCCGCGTCGTGACCGAGCGCGAACACGGTTTTCTCACCGCCCGAGCCGAGCAGCTCGCCGACATGACGGTCGACGTCGATGCGCTCGGACGGACGGCCTTCGACGTGCACGCCTTCGGCGTCGGCCGTCAGCGGGCCGAGATCGTGCGGCGCCGCGGGCGCCGGGTCGAAGCGGCGGAACACGCCGGTGTCGAGCAGCGCTGCACGTTCGCCGACCGCGCGGGCGGGCGGCGCATACACCGGCCGCTGCCACAGGTTCGCGAGCTGCGCGGCGGCGGCTTCGCCGCCATGTTTAGCGGACAGCACGATCGAATAACCGTCGTGGATCAGGAACGCGGGCGCCTGGTCGAGCGCATATTCGTGCACGCCGGCCGGCTGGCCGCCGGCGAGCAGCGTGCCGTCCGGCAGCGTGTCCGCGTGCAGCATCATCACGCCTGCGTCCTGCATCACCGTGAAATGGCGGCTGCGGGCCGCCTGCAACTCGGACACGGTGGGTACCGGCCCTTCGCCGAACGGCGACGCGAATTCGGCATGCGCGCGGCTCCACGCGACGCGCTCGTCGAAACTGCGCACGCCGCGCGGCGCGTCGCCGGCCTCGTGCGTCTGCGGCGCGGGCATCCGGCGCGGAATACCGCCGCGGCGCTTCTGGTTCGCCCACACGTCGTGATAGAAGTCGCGGTAAGTCTCGCCGTCGCGGCCCGATACGGGCGCGTCGGCGAATGCGTCGACGAGCCGGCCGACCGTGCCCGCATAGTCGTGCGACGGCGCGCGCCACGCGTTGCCTTCGTGCTCGATCGCATCGGGCAGCCGCACGTGCGCGGCGATGTCGCCGCCGCCCGCGAGCTGGATCTCGTAGCGTGCCTCGAACGCGTTGATCTGCGCGCGCGCCTCGGCCTCGAGCGCCTTGCGCGTGAAGCGGCTGCGGTTGCCGTAGTCGAGATTGAGCACGCCGGCCATCGCCTCGACCGCATGCCGTGCTTCGTGCGCGAGCGTGTACGCGATGCTGCCCGGATGCTGGAGGCCGCCGTCGATCGTCACGCGGCGCTTGCGCGGATCGATGCGGCTGCCGCCGCCGCGCTTGCCAAGCGTCACGCGCCAGCCGGCATCCTGCAGCATGCGCAACTGCGTCGCGAGCGTACCCGACTGCATCGCCAGCGCCTGCGCGGCTTCCGGCAGCGCCGCGCCGCCGAAGCGCATCTGCATCCGCGTGATCCAGCCCGGGTTCGACGCGGCATGGTCGGGCGGCGGGGTTTCCGTCGTTTCCGGATGCGCGGCGGCGAGCCCGGTGTCGTCGTTCGCGGCGGCCGGCCGTTCGCCGGCCGCGCTCTTGCGTGCGGTCGTGCCGTCGGCGGTTTCGTCGGCCGCCTTGCCGGTGGTTTTGTCGGTGCCCGTGTCGCGCTGCGCCGCGCGTTCGGCGGCGGCCGGGCGCTCCGGCTTGACGAGCACGAGCACGCGATTCGGTGCGCTGAATACGCCGTCGAGCGCGCTGACGGGTTCGGCCGTCGCGGCGGGGCGCGGCATGGCCGGTTCGTTCGCGCCGCGCTTGCCGGCGAGCACGATCACCGTGTCGTCGGCGGCAGCCGGGCGGGGGCGCGCCGGCGACGCTTCCTCGGCTGCGGCAGCGCCCGGCAAGCCGGCTTCGGCCGCCGCGGCTTCCGGCGCGGGATCGAAGCGGAGCACGCGTGCGTCCGCGCGCAGTTGACCGTCGGCGCCGAACGCGTCGGGGGCCGCCGCGTAGACGGGTTTCTGCCAGCGGTTCGCGAGTTCGGGTGCAAGCGCCGCGTCATGCTCGCCCGCGACGACGATCACGGGCTCGTCGAGATCCTGCGGGCGCAGCGCGGACGGCCGTGCGCCGGGGGCGTCCGGCGTCGCGCCGTTGCGTACGACATAGACCGTGCGGTCGCCGACCTCCAGCGGTTCGGCGCTCGGCCCGCGCGGCACCGCGATGCCGGCCGGATCGCGCGTGGCCGGCCGCGTGGCGGGCGCTTCATCCGTCAGGTCGACGACCTTCGCACTGACGCGCGGCGGCGTGCCGTCCGTCTTCGTGCGCGCGGCGGCGCCGGCCGGCTCCTCGATGTCGACGGGCCGCGCGCGCAGTGCCTGCGCATCCGCGCTGCGCCGGTCGCTGTGCGCGGTCGCCGTGCGGTCCGCGTCGGTTTCGTCGCGCTGCTGATCGACGCGTGCGCGCTCCTGGCTGGTGCGCTGCGTGCTGCGGGCGTTGGTCGCGGTGCTTGCCGTTTCACCCTCGGCGGCCGTTTGCGCGAGGCTGCGCGGCGCCTGCGCTTCGCCGGCGTTGGCCTGCCGGATCGCTTCGCCCGTTTGTGCGATCGCGTGATCCAGGAGGTCGAGCCGTGTCTTCGCGACGATGTTCGACGTCGTGCTCATTGCGCCGTCCGGGCCGAACGACAGGCGCTCGCCGGTACCCGTCACGTCGTCGACGCGCGTGCCATTGGTCCATTCCTTCGGCGATGCCGACACGACGGACAGCGTGCCGTCCTCGCCGAGCACCACCGATTCTCCGGGCGGCATCCGCTTGCTCGATGCCTTGTCGAGCACGCGGATCGGCTTGTTGTCGTAAGTCAGGATCTTGTCGCCGGCCATCAGCATGCCGTCGGGCGAGACCTTCACGGCTTCGCCGTCGAGCGTCGCGCGGGTGCGGCCGTACGCAAGCGACGACGTGTCACCCTTGTTCAGGATCTGGCCGAGCATCTTGCTGTCGACGGTGACGGTGTCGCCGCCGGTCGTCCGGATCGGCACCGGCCGGCCCGAGCGGATGCGCTGCGACGTGACCGCGCGCTCCTTGAGGCCGCCCGCGGCCATCAGGGCGACATTGGTGAGCCCGGACTTGAGTGCCTCGCCGGCCGCTTTCGTGTTGCCCGTGAAATAGTCGACGCCGGCTTCGCCGAACGCCTCGACCGCGCCGCCGACGCCGGTGACGATCGCGGTCGCCTTCGCGCCCGTGGTGAGCAGCGACGCGACTTTCGGCGTGCGCGTGAGCGCCGTCACGGCGCGCGTGAACAGCTTGCTGCCGGCGAGCTTCGCGGCGCCCGCCGCGCCCATCGGCACGAGATTGATGAAGTCGGCGCGCGCGCCCGCGTCGGTGAACGGGTTGATGCTGCGGCCGTGTTCGACGCGCGTCGCGATGTCGAGCCCCGCGCTCGTCATCGACGCGCCGATCGCGGTGTACATCATCCCCGCGCCGAGCACGTTCAGCGGTACGCCGATGATCGCGCCGATGCCGGTGCCGTCGAGCAGTCCGCCGATGCCTTCGATCGCCATCCCGCCGACCATCATGCCGATGTTCAGGCCGGTGCTCGTCAGCGTGCCGAGGAAGCTGTCGAAGCCGCTTTCGTGGTGCGCGGCCTTCGACACGAGCTGCAGCGTGCCGTCCGCGTTGTGACCGGTCGCGATGTCGACGGTGCCGTCCGACGACAGCTCGTTGTTGTCGATGTAATCGTTGATGTCGTCGTACGTGCTGCCGGTCTCGTCGACGTATTGCATGCCGTCCTTGCCGGTGACCTTGAAGATCGCGCTCGTCGTCATGCCGGCGTCCTTCGCCGCATACACCATCGGCAGCACGCTGACCTGCGTGTTCGCGCCGCCGCCGACCGACAGCAGTTTGTCGCGCACGCTGTTGATCGTCGACAGCTTGTCCTTGTCGGTGAAGCGCGCGACGTCGTCGCTGGTGGGCGATACGGGGCCCGACCCGTCGCTCGCCGATGCATCGTTCTGCACGTCGGGCTGCATGCCGAGCGCGACGCCGATCAGGTTGCGCTGCTCGTTGTCGGTCAGTTTGCCGAATGCGATCGTGCCGCCGTTCTGCGTGCTCGCGCTCGCCGCGTCGAGCAGCGAATTCGACAGCTCGCCGCGATGTGCCTCGTAGAAGTCGTGCAGCGCCTTCTTGTAGTCGTTCCCGGCGTCCGAATCGGGCGCCGCGTAGCGCAGCCGTTCGTCGAGCCCCGCGTCGAACTGGTCCATCAGCACCTGCTGGTGCGACGTCTCGCTCAGCAACTGCAGGCGCTGCACCGCGTTGTCCGCCTGCGTGACGGCTGCCTTCGCCTTGTCGAGCTGATCCTGGTACAGGTTCGGCCGCGGCATCGACGGCGCCGGGATCATGTCGTCGCCCGCCACAAAGCGGAAGCGCACGGGAGGCGGATTCGCGGCAGCCCAGTCGTCGTACTGCTTCTGTACCGACGCGAGCGTGCTCTTCGCCTGCGTCTGCTGCGAGCGCGCCTGCGAGAGTGCCGCGTTGGTCGCGCGCTCGTTGACCGAATCCGACAGCCGGCTGTCGGCCGCGCGGATCGCGCCGGCGACGATCTGCAGGCGCTTCGCGTCAAGCATCGTCGGGCCCGTCGGCGCGGCCGGCGTGCCCGACGATTGCGGCAGCACGAACTGATCGGTGAGCGACGGCGGCAATCCGCCATTCGCGGTCGACAGCGAAAGCGCGGGAAACGGCGACGGCGACGACGTCGGCAGCGTCGGTGCACCGGTGGGCGCGGCGGTCGCGGCGGTCGACAGCGACGACGCGGGCAGGGGCGGCAAGCCGTTCGCGGTCGACAGCGATGGCGACAGGAGCGGCGGCTGGACCGTCGGCTTCGTGAACACCGATCGCGCGTTCACCTGCGCCTGGACTTGCGACGCCTGGTCGTCGTACTGCTGCGCGAGCGTTGCGCCGTAGGTGGCGACGAAGCCGTCGTGCGCGATGCCTGCCTGCTGCTGCGCCTGCGACAGTTTCGCGTACGCGTCGCCGAGATCGAGGTCGACCTGCGGATCCTTCAGCGTCGAAGTCGGGTTGGCCTTGTGCCAGTCGTCGGACGCCTGCTTCTTCTTCGTGTAGTCGGCCTGCAGCGTGTCGACCTGCTGCTGCGCGGACAGCATCTGCAGATAGCTGCCGCTCGTGTTCGCGGCCGTCTGCGCGCGGGCGAGCGCGGTCTTCGCGTCCGACACCGCATTCGGGACGACCACCGTCGGCCCCTCCTTGCCGCTGGTCGAATCGTATTGCTGCTGCGCATTCGTGAGCGTCAGGCTGTCGTTCGCGGCGCCGACCGCGGCATTCGCGTAGTTCGCGTCCTTCGCGGCCGACGTGACGGCCTGCTGCGCGGCGTCCTGCGAAGCGGGCGCGTCGGGCATCGTGACCTGCAGCTCCAGCGGCTGGAGCGCGTCGTTCAGCCGGCCGACGCCCGCGTCGAGCGCGCCCTTGTAGTCCGGATCGGCGAGATACGACTGGAACTGCGTGTACGCGAGGTTCGAATTCGCGACGTCCGCGTAGTACTTCGACGCGCCGACGGCGGCCGTCGCACTGGCGGTCTGCCAGTCGTCGTAGAGCCGGATCTGCAGCGGGTTCTTGCAGTCGCTCGCCTGCGGCACCCAGTTCGGATCGTTTGCATGATCGGGAAACGCGGCCAGCAGCGTCTTGAACTGCTGGTCGGCGGCGTGCTGCGCATTGCCCGGGTCGGTCACCTTGCCGGAGTCGTCGACCTGCATCCCGGCCGGCATGTCGGCGTTGGCCTGTTCGCCGTACAGGATCATGTAGCCCGCGTCGGTCGTGACGTTCAGGTCGCGCTGCGCGCTATCGGCGGCGGTGCGCGCCTTCGCATAGGCATCCTGCGCAGTCTTGCGGTCGTCGGGCGTCGATTCGGGATCGCGGTTCACGAGCCGCAGCACGCTCTGCGCACCCTGCAGCGATTGCGACGCGTTGTCGTATTGCGTCTGCGCGTCCTGGATCGCCTTCTGCACGGCGCGCGTCTTGTCGTTCTCGACCGTGATGTCGGGCGGCGGCGCCGTGTACTGCGCGGCCATGCTCTGGACCAGCGACGTTGCAGACGCGATCTCGGCGTTGGTCGGCTTCGACGGATCGGTGGACGGCGTGGCCGTCACGGGAATCGGCGGCGACACGGTCGGGTTCGCGGGGCCGGCCGACGGATCGTTCTGCTTCGGCGGGGGCGGCGGCGGTGGCGCGACGACCGGGTTCAGCGTTTCCGACAGGAAGCGCTGCCAGTTGACGCCCAGTCCCAATCCGTCGATCGACAGCATGCTCGTCTCCCTTGAATCGCGCGATGCGCGCAACACGCAACGCACGGCGCCGTGCGCGCCGCGACGCGATCCGACGAGTGTAGGGACACGGGTTGCGGCCGGATCGCCGCTGTTTCGTAGCGCGGCGGCGCGGCCGGCGCGCGAGCGCGCCACACGCTACGAGATGCGCGCGGCCACGTGGCGGCCGGGCGCCGCGTAGCGCACCAGCGACGTTCGCGCCCCTGAAAACGGGCCGCGCGCCGTCACTGATCGAGACATCGCACGCACAGCCGCTTCGCCTGGCTCGCCGGCAGCCCGCGGCACATCATCACCACCGGGCGCGCATGGCACGATGGCGCATCGGCGGACGCGGCGGGCGACGCCAGCCTGCGCGCGCGTTCGGGCGGCGTGGTGGCGGCCGCGTCCATGCGCCGCTGGCGCTCGGGCGGCGGCGCGTCGCTCACGACGGGAATCGGTTCGACGCCGCCTTCGCGCGCGTTGCGCTGCGCGCTCGCGACGACGCGGCTCACGTAGCCGCTCGAGAAGCCGGTCGTGAAGTTGCCGCTGTAATAGCACGACAGCGCCGCGCGCAACGCGGCCTGCGCGGCGCGGCCGGTGCCCGACGAGCGCGCGAAGCATTCGGTCAGGATCGCGCCGCCGGCCTGCAGGTTGCGGCACGGCTCGAACATCGTCGCTTCGTCGAGCCCGTATTTCGTGAAATTGCGTTCGTTCACCTGCGCGAGGCCGACGCTGTAGCTGAAGCCGCGCGACGCGAGTTCGCGCGCGGTCGCGCGGGCCTCGTCGAGCGACGCGGGCTGGCGAGTCAGGTGTCCGCCGACCACGCCGATCGCATACGGATTGAAGCCCGACTCGGTGCGCACGAGCGCGGCGAGCGTGTCGGGATCGACGTTCGGCGCGCAGGCGCGCGCGAGTTGCGCGAAGCCCGTGCCTGCGCCTGCCGCCAGCGCGATGCGCGGCTGCATGCACGCGAACGCGAGCGCGGCCAGCGCGCACAGGCATGCGGCGGCGCTTCGCAGGCCGCGCGCGTTCATCCCGCGCCCGCCACGCGGTACGACATCACGAGCCCGTGCACGAGCAGCGACCAGCCGTCGAGCGCGACGAACAGCAGCAGCTTGAACGGCACCGAGATCGTTGTCGGCGAGATCATCTGCATCCCGAGCGCGAGCAGGATGTTCGCGACCAGCAGGTCGACGACGATGAACACGATGTAGATCACGAAGCCGATCTGGAACGCCTTCGTCAGCTCGGCGAGCGTGAAGCTCGGCACCAGCACCAGCAGGTCGTCGTCCTTGATGCCGTCCGCGCGGTTCTTCGGCCAGACCGACGTCGCGGTGCGCACGAAGAATTCGCGGTCGCGCTGCCGCGTGTGCGACACGAGGAAATCCTTGATCGGCGGCAGCGCGGCATCGGCGAGCGCGCCGACGTCGGCGGTCGACAACTGCCCCGACGCATCGAAGTGGCGTGCCTGCAGCGCGTCGCGGATCGACATCCCGACCGGCGCCATGATGAACAGCGACAGGATCAGCGCGATGCCGTTCAGCACGAGGTTCGGCGGCACCTGCTGGATCCCGAGCGCGGAGCGCAACAGGCCGAGCACGACCACCAGCTTCGTGTAGCTCGTCACCATCAGCGCCGCGAACGGCGCGATGCCGAGCGCGGCGATCACCGCGATCAGCGCGACCGGATTCGGCAGGTTGCCCATCGCTCAGCGCTCGCGCGGCGCGGGTTGCGTCAGCGTGACGACACGCACGCCGAGCTTCTGGCCGACCGCGATCAGGTGACCGGTGCCGATCAGCATCCCGTTCGCGACGAGATGGATCACGCTCTGGTTGATCCCTTGCTGCAGTTCGATCACGGCGCCCGGCTGCAGCGCGCTCAGTTCGCCGAGCGGCATCGACGTGGGCGGTAGCTCGAAGCGCAGGTCGACCGCGAGGCCGTCGAGCGTGCGCGGCGCATCGGCGGGCGGCGCGTCGTGCGTCGTCACGGGCGCGGTGTCGGTGCGGGTCGGTTCCAAAGGCATCTCCCTGATTCGTTCGACGGTCAGTCGGTTGCCCGACGGCCGTCCGGTGATCTCCCATGCGGGCGCGGCCGGCAGCCGCGCGACGCACAGCAGGTTCTGCTCGTGCGCCTGCCAGCGCTCGATCGCGATGATGTCGCCGCCGACGACGTCGGCCAGTTCGGCCGTCGTCAGCTCGGTGCGGCCGATCTCGAACACGAGCGGCACGGGCAGGTTCGCGTAGGCCGCGCGCGCGTCGGCGAGCGCGGCCGGCGCAGCCGCGAAGAACACGGCCAGCGCATCCGGCGCGTCGAACAGCAGCGCGCCGTGGCAGCGCCATGCGCCGTCGGCGCGCCGCAGCTCGAAGCGCAGCGCGGCTGGGGACGCGCGCCAGCCGGGCGGCGCGAGGGGTGGCGAGGCCGGCTGCAATGCGGGCGGCGGCAGCAGCTCGACGCGTTGCCGCGTCGCAGCCTGCAACGTGGCCGCGAGCGGCGCACACAGGTCGGCGAGCAGCGCCGCGCGGATCACGGCCGGGACTGCGGGATCGGCCGCGTCGTCGAGCCACGCGGCTTCCGCGGCGGAATCGATCCACAGCGTGCCCGTCGCGGGGCCGACAACGAAACGGTACGCGCGCGCGTCGGCGGCCGGTTCGGCGTCGACGCGCCAGCGCACTTCGTACGCGTGTTCGCCGAGCGTGAGCGGCACGGCGGCCGTCGCGCCGTAAGCGTGCGACAGCCCGCGCGCGGCGGCGGCGGACAGGCGCGGCAGATACGGCGACGCGTCGAGCGGGACCGCGGCCGGCCCGGCGGCGGAAAGCGCGGGGGCGCGAGGCGAGGCCCGATCGACGGCGTCGGCGTCGGCATTCGTCATGGACATCGCATGCACGGCGGGATCAGGGCGAATTCGGCGTTGGGTCGACGGGTTGTTCGAGGAATGGCGGCGCGTGCTGTCGTTCGGTCTGGCGCGCAGCCGCTGCGTCGATTGTAGGGACGGGCGGCGTGGCGTGCGGCGCGGGAATCCGTAGTCGCGGGCGGGGGGCGTCAGCTGGACGCGCCGGGAATTACGAAACGTGGCGGCAATTTCCCGATGCGTAGCGGCGCACGGGATGGGTGTCGTGTCGTGACGCTCTGCGGCAGGCGCTTACGACCCCCATACCTGCATTTCGTCGAGCGAGTAACCCCATGGCGTAGCGCGCTTCGTGCCGATCATCCGGACGTAACGGCCCTGGCCATTGAGATTCGGGAGCATGACATGGCCGTACGCGACGCCGTTGCTCGTCGCGTAAAGCGTCGTCCAGTTCACGTTGTCGCTCGATGTCTGGATCTGATAGACGAGCGCGCCTGCGTCCCAGTAGAGATCGACGTGATCGATGTTCTTCACGGCCCCGAGATCCACGGAGAGCCATTGCGGGTCGACGCCGCTGCCTTCCGGCGAATCCCAGCGCGTGCTGGTCGTGTTGCCGTCGAACGCCTTGTCGGGTGTCAGCGACGCGTTATAGCTGGCCGACGCGGCCGCGGGATGCCCCTGCGAAAGCAGCGTGGACTGCTTGGCGGCCGGGCCGCCATAGTAGCTCGCTCCGAGCTTGGCCTTCGTCGTGTCGGCATTCACGCCGAACTGCGACAGGCTCCAGCGCTGGCCGGTCGTGACGTCGCCCACGTAGAGCTGATAGCCGCCCGCCGTCGTCGACGAGAAGAACAGGTAGTTCGTGCCGCTCACCGGCGCCGGGTCGGAGTTGTTGCTGATGCAATCGTTGATCGACAACTGGTTCGGCGTCGACGCCGGGTCCGCGGTCTTTGCATAGATCTGGTCGAGCTGACTGACGTCCTTCCAGCGCGCGTAGAACGCCATGCCGTCCGCACGCACGATCGGATAATAGGTTTGAAGACCGGACGGATTATCGAACGCGGCCGTCGCGCCGGTCGCGATCGTCAGCTTCATCAGGCCCATGTTCGCACCCGTGCCGGTTGCGTAGTAGACGGCGCTCGCGTCCGGCGAGAGAAAGGGCATCGAGTACTCGGCGCCGGCCGGCGCGTTCGTCAGGCTCACGACCGACGTGAACACCGGGCCCGTGCTCGTGTACGACAAGGTCGCCCGCTTGATGTCGCCGTTCTGCTTGAATACGAGCGTCGTGCCGTCCGTGCTGAACTTCGGATCCTCGTTGCGGGTGGCGCCGGTGCTGTTGGTCATGTTGACCGGCGGGTTGCTGGTGCCGAGCTGATACATGAACACGTTCCACGCGCCGTTGCTGATGCCCATGAACGCGAGCCACTTGCCGTCGGGGCTGAACACGCCGTTCATCGGGTCGGTGATGCCCCACGAACTCTTGCTCAACTGGGTCAGCGTGCGTGCCGAAAAGTCGTAGAGGAAGATCTGGCTGGTGCCGTCACCGTACTTGACGTAGCTGTGATAGACGAGCTTGCCGGTCAGCGCAGCGGGAAACGACGCGTTGGACTGGGCCGGAGGATTGCTGATGCAGGCTGCGTTGGCGGTACCGTCGAACAGGTTGAGGGCGATACCGACCACCAGGCCCGCGACGAGGGTCTTCGATTTCACGATTAGTCATCCGTAATAATTCATATTCGTGAGTGGACGGGACGTCCGAATGTTTCTGCACGCGTTGCGCCGATTGACGTCTTGTGACCGAACGCGGTCATCCTTGCCGCGATTTGCGGTAACCCCGCAATGAACCTGCATTGGGTACAAGTTTAAGAATCCGTGCGCGCATCGATCTGGCGATTAGAGGTAAATCGTGACGACTCCTCGCCTTATTGACCGGCAGGCGGTAAATGTTGCCAGTCAATCTTGCCGGACGATTCGTGGCTGGGCCAAACCCGGCCTCCCACCACGCGCCCTCAAGTTCTTTTTTCCGCCGGAGTCCGTAAAGGCGGCGCGGATTCGCCGTGGTGGCGGGCGGTGCGCACGCTGGCCCAGCGCTGCGCGACCGCCGCACGCGAGATCAGGATTTGATTCAGGCCTCGAAAGCCGACGTTGGCACGGGCGCGCAGCGGGTGCAGGCCGCGGGGGCGGCGATGCAGGAAATCGTCAACGTGATCGAGCGCGTGAATCGCGTCATCGGCGAAATCGACGGCGCGATGAACGAGCAGAGCGCCGGCATTCGCCAGATCGACCGCAGCGGCCGAGATGGACAACGCGACGCAGCAAAACGCCGCGCTCGTGGAGCAATCGACCGCCGCTTCGGCGACGCTGAATGGTCAGGCGCACAGCCTGTCGCGCGTCGTTGGCCTATTCGGGCTGCAGCGCGGCGGCGCGAACATCGTATCGTTGCCGTCGCGCGGAACCCGGGCGTTTCCGCCGCCCGATGCTTACGCGTAATCGGCCGCAATCGCGTGCTGCGGCGCGGCGCGCAGGATCGGCGCCGCGTCGTGGCGCTCGACGTGCGTCATCGCCGCACCGAACAGCACCAGGCGATAGCCGACCGCGTAGATCGGGATGATCCGCAGGTTCTTGTCGAAATCGAGCTGCAGCTTCGAACGGATACGCGAGATATGGGTGTCGAGCGTGCGCGACGAGACGCCGAGCTCGCGGCCCCACACGGCTTCCTGGATTGCCTGCCGCGGCACGATCTTGTTCATGTTGTCGAGCAGGAATTCGACGACGTCGAATTCGCGCGGCGTCACGTCAACGACCTTGTTGTCGATTTCGATCGTGCGGCGCACGAAGTTGATTTTTATGTTGTCGATGTACAGGTATTTGCAATCCATGGTGGCCCTCGCATGTCCATAAAGGAGTGTTTGCGGGGTATGTACTGCAACTTCCGGGCCAGATGGTGGATTATCACGCGTCAACGGGGCGGGGCGCGGGGCAGGCCGCGTGGCAGCCTTGAATTTAAAAGAATTTTTAACGCGAGGTGCGGAGCGAGGGGCGAAGGGGTCGGAGCAATATTGAAGGATTGTTACGTAGCATCGGCGGGCGACGTTACGGGCGTTACGGCCGACGTAACGTGTGGGGAAGGAGCGAACGATGATGCAGGAAACGTGCTCGCTGCAACCGGCAGGATGGGGCATGGAAACCCGACTTCAAACCCTACATTGAACCCGACTCTGAGTTTGGAAAAGCATATATAAATCAGTGATGTAGTTGCTTATAATTGCCGACATCGAACCCTACATCAAACCCGACAACGAAGCATGAAGACCGTCGCTACCGGCGCGTGTCGCGAGTACCCCGGCTCCAAAGGGATCGTGCCGTAGTGCCGGCGGGAACGTTCGCGTCGTTTCGGCACGGTGCGGCTGGCGACCGGAAATCCTCCGGCCGCGGGCCCCATCGCCCGCGGCCGGCGCTTTCCTCCGTCAAGCCTTCGCGCTATCCGCCGAATCGAACGGCAGCACGTAATGCCGCTTGCCCGTCGCCGCGAAGATCGCGTTCGCAACCGCCGGCCCGACCGGCGCGACGCCCGGCTCGCCGACCCCGGTCGGCGCCTCGGCCGACGGCACGATATGCACCTCGACCTTCGGCATCCCCGCCATGCGCAGCACGTGGTAGCCGTCGAAGTTGCGCTGCTCGACGTGGCCGTCCTTCAGCGTGATCGCGCTGTGCATCACCGCGCCGAGCCCGAAGCCGATGCCGCCCTCCATCTGCGCGGCGACGATGTCGGGATTGATCGCGATCCCGCAGTCGACCGCGCACACCACGCGCTCGACCTTCACCTTGCCGTCCGCGTCGACCGACACCTCGGCCACCTGCGCGACATAGCTCTTGAACGCTTCGGCCACCGCGATCCCGCGCCCGCGGCCCTTCGGCAGCGGCTTGGCCGGATCCCAGCCGGCCTTCTGCGCGGCCAGTTCCAGCACCGCGCGCATGCGCGGCTCCTTTGCGAGCAGGTCGCGGCGGAATGCGTACGGATCCTTGCCTGCCGCGTGCGCGGCTTCGTCGATGAACGCCTCGACCGCGTAGGCCGTGTGCGAGCTGCCGACCACGCGCCACCACAGCACGGGCAGGCCCACCTTGGTGGTGGTGAGTTCGACCGATACGTTCGGCACCGCGTACGGCAGGTTCGCCGCGCCCTCGACCGAAGTCGCGTCGATGCCGTTCTTGACCATGAACGCTTCGAACGGCGTGCCGGCGAGGATCGACTGGCCGACGATCCGGTGGCGCCAGCCGACCAGCCGGCCGTCCGCGGTCAGGCCCGCGTCGAGCTTGTGGAAGTACATCGGCCGGTAGAAGCCGCCCTGGATGTCGTCCTCGCGCGTCCACTGCAGCTTGACGGGCTTGCCGTCCGCACCGAGCGCCTTCGCGATCGACACGGCCTCGACCACGTAGTCCGACCATGCGTTCGCGCGCCGGCCGAAGCTGCCGCCCGCATACAGCGTGTGGATCTGCACCTGCTCGGGTTTTAGGCCCGCGACCTTGGCCGCGTTGCCCTGGTCGACCGTCTGGAACTGGTCGCCGGCCCAGATCTCGCAACGGTCGGCCGTCAGCTTGACGACCGCGTCGAGCGGCTCCATCGGCGCGTGCGCCAGATAGGGGAATTCGTACGTCGCGCTGACCTTGCGCGCCGCGCCCGCGATCGCCGTATCGGCATCGCCGTCCTTGCGCGCCGATGCGCCCGGCTTGTCGGCGAGCTGCCGGTATTCGCGCATGATCTCGTCCGAGCTGCGCTTTTCGGCGTTCGCTTCGTCCCATTCGACCTTCAGCGCGTCGCGGCCCTGTTTCGCGGCCCAGAAGCCCGTCGCGACGACCGCGACGCCCTGCGGCACCTGCACGACCGATACGACGCCCGGCACGGCCTTCGCAGCCGTCGCGTCGAACGACTTCACCGTCGCGCCGAAGCGCGGCGGGCGCTGCAGCAGCGCGACGCGCATGCCGGGGAACGTCGTGTCGAGCGTGAAATGCGCGGTGCCGTTCGATTTCGCCGAGGCGTCGACGCGCGGAATCCGGTGCCCGATCAGCTTGAAATCGGCCGGCTGCTTCAGCGCGACCTTGTCCGGCACGGGCAGCTTCGACGCATCGGCGACGAGCGTGCCGTACGCGGCCTTCTTGCCGCTCTTCGCGTGCGTGACGACGCCGCCCGCCGTCGTCAGCTCGCCGGCCGGCACCTTCCAGCGGGCCGCGGCGGCCGACACGAGCATCGCGCGGGCCTTGCCGCCTGCTTCGCGCAGCTGCTGCCACGAGTTCGACATGGCCGAGCTGCCGCCCGTACCCTGCATCGTGCCGAACGCGAGGTTCGCGTAGCGCTTCGCATCGGCCGGTGCGCTTTCGACGCGCACGTTCGACCAGTCGGCGTCGAGCTCCTCGGCGACGATCGTCGCGATGCCCGTATACGCGCCCTGGCCCAGTTCGACGTGCTTCGCGATGACCGTGACGGTGCCGTCGGGGGTGATGCGCAGGAACGCGTTCGGTGCGAAGTCGGCCGCGGGCGTGGTCGCGGCGAGCGCGCGGCGGCCAAGGCCGGCCCATTCGAAGCCGATGGTCAGGCTGACGGCGGCTGCGGCGCCCGCGGCCTTCAGAAACGTGCGGCGCGACGGTCGCACCGAACCGGTGTTGTCGAGTTCGATCGTCATGGTCAGGCTCCCAGCGTCGCGGCCGCGTCGTGGATCGCGGCCCGGATGCGGGCGTAGGTCGCACAGCGGCACAGGTTGCCGTTCATCGCGGCGTCGATGTCCGCGTCGGTCGGCTTCGGGTTCTGTTCGAGCAGTGCGGTGGCCGACATGATCTGGCCGGACTGGCAATAGCCGCATTGCGGAACCTGCAGCTTGACCCACGCGGCCTGCACGGCATGCGCGGGCTTGCTCTGCAGGCCTTCGATCGTAGTGATGTGCTTGCCCGCGATGCCGGCGAGCGGCAGCACGCACGAACGGACGGCCTGGCCTTCGAGATGCACCGTGCACGCGCCGCACTGCGCCATGCCGCAGCCGAACTTGGTGCCGGTCAGTCCCGCGTGTTCGCGAATCGCCCAGAGGACGGGCATCGACGGATCGGCGTCGAGCGTGACGTTCTTGCCGTTCAGGACAAACGAGGTAGGCATTTTTTATGTCTCCGTGGGGAAAACCCGGCATACGCCCGGTTAGCGGGCAGTGTGCGCGAGTCGACCGAATTTTTGTCTACCCAATCCTGCAAATTTCTTGAACAATCCTGCAATTCCCCGGCGCGGCGCGGGCCGTTTCGCTATGCTCCCGCGATACCGGGAAATCAATCGAGGATGCGTCATGGACATGACCGATATCGTCGCGTCGCGCGAATCCGGGCGGCGCGAGCTGGCGTCGCTGATCGGCCGCTTCGCGCCGGCGGACGGCTCGCACTCGACCGCTGTGCCAGGCCTGATGCTGCACAAGCACACGCGTCCGGTCGATCTCGGCTGCGGCGTGTCGCGGGCCGCGCTGGTGATCGCCGCGCAGGGCGCGAAGCGCGTGATCGTGGCCGGGCAGGCCTATGAATACGACACGCAGAATTGCCTGATTACCTCAATCGACTTGCCGATCCTCTCGCGCGTGACGCTCGCGTCGCCGGAGGCGCCGTACCTGTGCCTGTCGCTGACGCTCGATCCGCAGCGGATCGTCGAGCTCGCGGCCGAGATGCGGTTGCCGGAGCCCGACGCGGGCCCCGAAGGCGAGGGGATCGCGCTCGCCGAGCTGACGCCGCCGCTGCTCGACGCCGCGCTGCGGCTGTTGCGGCTGCTCGATGCGCCGGCCGACATTCCGGTCGTCGCGCCGCTGATCGAAAAGGAACTGCTGTACCGGCTGATGACGAGCGGGCAGGGCACGCGGCTGAGGCACATGGCCATCGCGGGCAGCCAGACGCACCGGATCGCGCGCGCGATCGAGTGGATCCGCGATCACTACGCGGAGCCGATGCGCGTCGAGTCGCTCGCGCAGGCGGTCAACATGAGCGTGTCGTCGCTGCACCATCATTTCAAGCATGTGACGACGCTGAGCCCGCTGCAGTACCAGAAGCAGTTGCGGTTGCACGAGGCGCGGCGGCTGTTGCTGCGGCAAGGTGGCGACGTCGGGTCGGTGGCCGCCGTCGTCGGCTACGAAAGCGCGTCGCAGTTCAGCCGCGAATACAGCCGGCTGTTCGGCGCGCCGCCGATGCGCGACGTCGTGCACCTGCGGAAGAAGGAACTGCTCGGCTGACGTGGCGGAACCCGGCTCGCGGCGCGGGCGTGTGCCGGGCCGCGCCGTCGGCTATTTCGCGACCACCTGCGCCTGCAGGAACGCGCGCGCGATCCGCCAGTCCGGCACATAGTGCGACGGCCACGCGCCGGGCGTGTCTGCCGCGTTGAAATAGAAGATGGCCTTCAGCAGCGGATACTGCCGGAGCGAGCGCTGGAATTCGTCGAGTGCCTCGCGCTTGCGCGCATCCGATCCGTCGACGCCGAGTTCCGTGACCATCACCGGCAGCCCGTAGTCGGCCACGCGCGCGTATTTGGTCCGCAGGATGCTCGCGGTGGAGTCGCGAAGCCGCACGCCAAGGTGGCGAATGCCCGCGCCGATTTCCAGCACAAGCTTGCACTCGAACTGATTGAAGAGCGGGCCGCCGTCCGTGATCGTTGTGCCGTGGCGTGCCGCTCGGTTGGAGCCGGATATCAGGCAATCGACATGCCAGGGACGACGCAGTCCCGGTGTGTGCAGGTGCGCTCGTGCAATTGCCGCACGGCCCGCGAACTTTTGTTTCACGCGTGAATCGTGGGGACAGGAAAGCGTCCCGGATGATGGCCGGGTCGATGCAATTCGATACGAATAAATGCACGATAAATCAGGCTTTTGCGGGATTGGCGGCGTCAAAAATGTGTTGGGCTGGCATGTTTCAACGATGAGAATCACGCCGATAGCGGATTAAAAACGTTTCTTGAATGCGTCGTCGATCGGGCGATCCGGGATCTGAAAGATGGATTGAATGAAATTGAAAAATTGATGCGCTGACTCCGGTCGTGATTGCGCGTTTTCATTTGCTTTACTTATTGCGCCGGTAAACGGGCGAGATGACAGCCTCATGGGCCGGTACGCGGATTTTTTACCGCTCGTTTCTCCGGTCGATCGACACGTGATCGTGTCGGTATTTTCACGGATGAATCAAATTCGTTTCGGCAGTCGGGACGAATGCGAGTCGCGGACTTATCGGCGGCGGCGCGCCCGGCTTGTGGAACTGGGTGCCGCGCGCTTCGATTTCCGCTTGCCCGGGCATGGGAGGCCGGCCGCACGGGCCGCGACGCGCGGTTCGCAAGCGGCAAGACGGGCGCAGCCCGGCCTGCGCGGCGGCGCGCTTCTCAAGTTTGAAACACCCGTTTACCGGGCTGTCCGACGAGGGTCCGCGCGCCGGATTCGTCCGTCTAATCCGGGTATTGCTTCGTGGCGCGCAACGATCGTCGCGCGTGTTGCACCGTTATCGCGATACATTCCTGAAACATAAAATGCCGTTCCCGGCAATTCAGTCCGACGTGGCTGCGGCAAGCGTCGCGTAACGGTCGGCGGAATAACGCGTGGCACGCTGCTTGCGACAATGGACGCATCGGCGAGCGGTCGACATGACGTAACAAAGATGTGGGGCGACCACCTCGTCAATAAGCCAGTCGGGGAAACGGCGATGAAGACCATAAGCAGTAGCTTGATCGGCGCGTACTTAACGCACCTGTGGGGAAGTCGGAAAGATCGGGGTGTTGCTCGCGGCGCGGTGCCAGCTTCGCGGGTTTCTCCACGCCGATTGCTTGGCCTCCGCGCGCCTCGCGTGCTGGAGCGGTTGTCGCGCCGCGCGGCAACCGGGCGACAGCGGTGCTCGCCTTCATTCAGTTCACCCGGATGGATCAGGCTGTTCGTGCCGGACAGCGTGACGCCGATTCGTCTTCGACCGTGCAGGGCCGTTTCGATCGCGCCGGACCAATTCCGGCGCCGGCCGGATTAGATCGAACGCCCGTCGGCCGGATTATCCGGAAGACCTTTCGCCGATAGCTCAGGGAGAAGATATGCCACCTGGCTGCAATGCAGGCCCGTTTTCGCTCGGTTAAAAAGAGCATTTTTAATGGGATGCATTTTTCGGTGGTAAATGTATTAGAGAATTTTTTCGATTCCGGAAATGGATGCCGCGCTCCGGCATTCCGTCCGGCGAGGTATCGAATATCGCAGGCCGGAAAGGTATATGCGCCTCTCTGGTTGCTTGAATCGTGGTGTTTCCGATCTTGATTTAATGTTCATAAAATTAATCGAAAACACCTACTAATAAATTTTGGACAACTTAAAAACATAAAACTAAACTTCGTCTGGCAAAAATTTCAAAAAACGTAATTTAAAAATAATGGCGTACCTATTAATTTAATGGTGGTCCTTATTTTATAAGGATTGCTCAAGTCAGGAAGGTCGATGGCGTGCGATCTTCCTGGCTCATTCCGTCCACGCCGTTTTGGAGTCGACCATGAAGAAGCTTCTGATTGCAGCAGCAGTTCTGGCCGTTTCGGGTGCAGCGTTCGCAGCCAGCGGCACGGTGTCGAGCAGCACCTCGACGAGTGGCGGTTCGACGATGGCGGGGGTTGCCGGGTTCGGCCATTTCTCCGCGACCGATTCCGGCGCAGCGCTCGGCGCAGCCGGCGCAATGGCCGGCGGCGGCAGCAGCGGTTCGATCTCGTACACGAACCACACGCAATCGTCGTCGGTCGGCGGCTTCGGCTTCGGCGGCGCACAGGCTGGCGGTAACAGCGGTGCGAACGCCGGCTCGATCGGCTGGACGATTCACCACTAAGCCGCGGCGCGTAGCGTTCGTCATTGGCTGGCGGTACGGGGGCCGGGTCTCGCTCCGCAAGAACGGGCCCGGTTCCTGGACTGCCGAACTTCCTCACAGCAAGGAATTGCTATGAAAGCCAAAGTAATTTTAGCGACAGCGCTCACCGTCCTATCGTCGGCCGTACTGGCCGCCGGTTCGTTCACCACCAACCAGACGCAATCCGTGGCAGCGGGTGTATCCGGTTCGGCGCTGGTCGGCTCCGGCAGCTATACGAGCAATTCGACTTCGACGGCGGGCGCGAACGCGGGAAGTACCGTGACACCTGCTGGTTCCTCCGGCACGGCATCCGCCTTTCACAACTCGACTTCGACGGCCAGCGGTTCGGGCTTGAACGGGGGCGCGTTTGCGGCAGGCGGCGGTATCGGTGCCGCAGGCTCGTACGGTGGAAACAGCAGCACGAACGAGAACGCGAATGCGCTTTCGGGAGGGGTGACCGCCACGATCGTACTCGGCGCGAACCACTACACGGCCTCGGGCGGGAACGACCAGGGCGTTGCCAACGCGGGTGCTGCCGGGCTGACTGGCAGTGGCGGTTCAGGCGCGATCGCGGGTTCGAATCACTACAACTCGTCGACCGTGTGGAGTACCGGTCCGGCCGGCTCGCCGTCCGCAGCGGGCGGAAGCCAGGGCAGTTCGAGCGCGACCGGGAGCAGTCATTAGTCTGGTGTGGGGGGGGCCAGTTTCTCAGCGATGCTGGTCTCTTTTCCCGCGCTGTTGTCACGTAAGGAGTTGGCATGAAGCAGAAACTGATTGCCGCCGCTCTGATGCTCGCGTCTCTGACGGCGTATGGCGCTGACCGTGCTGCCGAGGATGTGCAATCGAATTTGCAGACGTCAAACAACCCTGACCAGACGACCAAACCGTCAGAACAACAAACGCTTTCGTCGGGCAGTGCCATCGGCGGACCAGACGCCCAGCAGTGGCAGGGCATGTCGGCCGGCTCGTGGTCCCAGCTGGGCAGCGGCTGGAAGCAGTTCGGGGAAGCAGGCAAAGCTGAAGGAATTCAGGGGAATTAGTACGGTTGCCTGGGTGGGAGGTCAAACCTCGTCCGGAGAGTGAAATGAACAGCAACAAGATCAAGGTGGCATGTGCGGCGATGTTCGCGATGACCGCGATCGGTGCCCACGCGCAAACCGCCGATTCGACTTCGAGCGCGCAGTCCTCGACGTCGTCGACGGCCATCAGCCAGGGCGGCGGCTCGAGCATGAACACGAACACCACGAGCTCGCGCGGCGGCAACGCCGCCAGCAGCAGCGGGGTTCGCGGCAGCGGCAATTCGAGCGTGAATGTGAACCTGACGATGCCGTCCAGCACCAGCGGCGGATCGAACGTGACGCCGCAGAGTGTGAGCGCGCTCCAGTCGCCCGGCTCGCCCGGTACCAACCCGTACAACACCCAGGCGTCGGAAAACGTCAACTACTCGGGTACCCAGACGATCAAGACCAACCCGGCGATCCAGGCGCCCGGCCTCACGACCACGCTGTCCGACACCTGCATGGGGTCGGTGAGCGTCGGCGTGTCGTTCCCGGGGTTCGGCGCGACGGGCGGCACGACGCTGGTCGACCAGGCGTGCGTGCGTCGTCTCGATGCGCGTGAATTCCGTGCGATGGGCCTGACGGACGTGGCGCTCGCGCTGCTCTGCCAGAGCGACGCGAATCGGCGCGCGGTGGAAGCGACCGGGCACCTGTGCCCGGGTACGACCGCGCCGCTCGCGCGTTCGAACGTGGCGCCGAGCGTCGAAGCGACCGTCGCGGACGACGTGAAGTATCGCGATCCGATCGTACGCAACCGTATGGGCCTGCCGCCGATGGACGCAGCCGCACCGGCACCCGCGCAAACCCGCCCGGTGGCGACGACCGCGGTGCAGGCGGCGCCCATCCCGGTGCCGGTGCCCGTGCCGGCGATCGCCGCACCGACCGTCGTCAGCAAGGCGCCGGGCGCAGCGCAGGCGGCTGCCGCGAAGGCCTCGCAAGCGGCTGCCGTCGTGCCCGCCGCTGCCGCCGCACCGGTTGCCGCGACTGCGCCGGCGGTTGCCGCCGCACCCGCTGCCGTACCGGCCGCGATGAGCGCGGTGCCCGCCGCGGCCATCGTCGCCGTGCCGGCCGTCGCCGACAAGGCGCCGGAGCCCGCACCGGCCGTCGCCGACAAGGCGCCGGAGCCCGCGCCGGCCGTCGCCGACAAGGCACCGGAGCCCGCACCGGCGGTCGCCGACAAGGCGCCCGAGCCCGTGCAGGCCGTCGCCGACAAGGCGCCGGAGCCGATGCCGGCCGCGACCGACAACGCAGCGCAGGCCGCTGCCGCGCCGGCTGCCGACACGACGCCGGCCGCCGCCGTCGTCGCGGCGCCCGCAGCCGATGCGAAGGCGGCGGACAGCGCGCAAGCCGCGCCGGCCGCAACCGACGCCGCGCCGCAGGCAGCGGACGCTGCGATGCCCGCACCGGCAGCCGATGCAAAGGCCGCCGAGCCGGCTCCGCAGGCAGCCGCCGAAGCGCCCGCGCCGGAAGCCGCGCAGCCTGCCGCAGCCGCGGCCGACATGCCGGCTGCCGACGCGAAGGTGCCGGACGCGGTCGAATCCGCGGCCGCGCCTGCGCCGTCCGCCGACATGTCGACGTTGTCCGATCCGGCGCAGGGACTGTCGCCGGCCACGGTCGACCAGCAGGCCGCACCGGCTGCACCGATCGCGCCGGCTCCGGCTGTCATCTCGACGAGCACGTCGTCGTAAGCGCACGGGTCCGTCTCCCGTGCGACCGGAACGCCGGTTGCACGGGGGGGCGTGGGACCCGATGCCAGACGGTCGTGTCCTGTTTGACGGGTGTTGATCCCATCCCCGAGGTCAACACTTCTTTTTGCCTGACGAGGATGCAAGGAGGCCTCAATCATGAGGATCTTTTTGGTCGCTTTGCTGCTGGTCAGCGTGCAAGCCGCCGCGCAGTCGGTTTTCCAGAATCCCGCGGTCTTTGTCATCCTGAGCGAACAGAACCTCGCGAACGCCGCGAGCGTCCAGCAGGCGCTGGCGACGCTCGGGCGCCCCGACAACACGGCATGCGCGCCGATGATGATGATCGGCGATCCGCAGATGATCTACATGATGCCCGAGCAAGGTCACGCGCCGTCGTGGCAATCGCCGGTGTACGGCCGCGGCGCGCCGTTCGAAGCGCAGAACGGGCCGACGTCGACGGGCAAGACGATCGGCGCGATGCAGCATGCCGAAGACATGCAGACGCAGCCGTGGAGCGACGGCAGCGCGATCACGCAGAAGATCGCCGGTGAGTCGAGCCTGTCGGCGGCGGACCGGGTGAACGCGTGGCAGCGCAACGGGCTCAATTCGATCGAGACGGCCCGCGCGACGGAAGTGACGGTGAACGGCAAGACCTACCGGGCCTATCGCGACGACCTCAACCGGTCCGCGCAGCCGGTCGTCGAGCCGCAGATCTACACGCAGCGCGTCGTTTTCTGCCGATAACGAATCGTCAATCCGGGGACGGGCCGGTGCCGCGCTGCGGGACCACGAGGGTCCGCCACACGCCATCCGGCAACGGCCGTCCCGACATATAACCCTACGCGGCGAGGCCATCATGAACTATTGCTGCCAGATCAGGGTGTCAGGCCCACAGGATCTCGAACGGGATGCGGGCACGGCGCCGTTCGTCGCCGTGCGGCGCAACCATCTCATGCCGTCGCGGCCGCTCGTCTACCTGTCGCAGCAGCACGATGCCGCGCTCGTTGACTGTCTCGCGTCGCGCGGCTGGGACGTGTGGCGCGCGAAAACCGTTGCGGACGCATTGAATCTCGTCAGGGCGAACCGCCCGCATGCGGGCATCGTCGATTTCGGCAGCTTCGCGTCGCCCGAGGTCGCGTCGTTCGAGGCGCTGCTGCGCGACCCGCGCGTCGGCTGGGTCGCGCTCGCCGAAGATACGCGGTTGCGCGACATCACCATCGCGCGCCTGATCCGCCACTGCTGTTTCGACTACGTGCGCAATGCGACGGCCTACACGACGATCGGCTATCTGGTCGGTCATGCATACGGGATGCTGAAGCTCGCGGACGGCGACCCGGCCGCGGATGCGGCGCCGCCCGGTGGCACGATGATCGGCTCGTGCGACGCGATGCGCCGGCTGTTCGCGACGATCAGCAAGGTCGCGAACACCGACGCCACCGTGTTCATCGCCGGTGAATCCGGCACCGGCAAGGAGCTGACGGCGGCGGCGATCCACCAGCAGTCGATGCGCGCCGACGCGCCGTTCGTCGCCGTGAACTGCGCGGCCATTCCGTCGACGCTGCTGCAGGCCGAACTGTTCGGCCACGAGCGCGGCGCGTTTACGGGCGCGCATCAGCGCAAGATCGGCCGCATCGAGGCCGCGCACGGCGGCACGCTGTTTCTCGACGAAATCGGCGACATGCCGTTCGAGAGCCAGGCGAGCCTGCTGCGGTTCCTGCAGGAAGGCAAGATCGAGCGGCTCGGCGGGCACGCGTCGACTCCGGTGGACGTGCGGATCGTGTCGGCGACCCACGTCGATCTCGAGGCCGCGATGCAGGCGGGGCGGTTCCGCGCCGACCTGTACTACCGGCTGTGCGTGCTGCGCATCGACGAGCCGCCGCTGCGCGTGCGCGGCCGCGACATCATGCTGCTCGCCGACTACGTGTTGCGGCGCTATCGCGGCGACAGTGCGCACCGGATTCGCGGCTTCATGCCGTGCGCGATCGAGGCGATCCACAACTATGCGTGGCCCGGCAACGTGCGCGAGCTGATCAACCGGATCCGGTTCGCGATCGTGATGACGAACGGGGCGATGATCTCGGCCGCCGATCTCGAGTTGCAACAGTACACGTCGCGACAGCCGCCGACGCTCGCGCAAGCGCGCCGGCAGGCCGAACGGCACGCGATCGAGGAAACGCTGCTGCGCCACCGCCACCAGCATGCGGACGTCGCGGCGGAACTGGGTATTTCGCGCGCGACGCTGTACCGTCTGATGACCGCGCACGGGCTGCACGGCTGACGCGCCGCGGCGCGCATCCGCTCAAGACCGTGCGGCGGCGGCCGTTAAAACATGAAATGGCCCGTCCGGACCGCCGGCGCATCGATGCGCGCGCGGCCGGCACGCGGCGCATCACGCTTATCCGAGGTTATCGTGGCAGAGTGCAGTCACTGCGGCAGGACGTTTCTGGTCGGCGGGCGGTCGATCGACGGCCGCCGCTATTGCAGTGCGGCGTGCGCGCACGCGCATCCGATCGTCGTCGAGGCTGAACGGGTGCCCGACGCGAAGGTCCGGCAGTATGTCGACGACTGGCGATACGGGCCGTGCCCGATCTGCCTGCGCGAAGGATCTCCGGTCGACGTCCACGCGTCGCATCGCGTCGTGTCGCTGGTGTTCGTCACGCGCTGGGCGACGCGGCGCCACGTGTGCTGCCGCCGCTGCGGCCGCAAGAAGCAGGCGGTCGCACTGCTCGCGTCGGCCACGCTCGGCTGGTGGGGGCTGCCGTGGGGTGTCGTGCTGACGCCGATCCAGCTCGCGCGCAACGCGCTCGGGCTGGCCGCGCGCGATCCGGAGGTCGCGACGCAGCAGTTCGAGCAGCTCGTGCGGCGCAAGCTGGCGGCGCGCCGGCTGCAGCGCGCGCGGCAGGGCGCCGGCGCCTGAACGCGCGCTCCGGCGCGTCGCGCCCGGTCAGGCCGGCCGCTCGAAGCCCGACGCGACCCAGCGCTCGGCGCTGGCCTTGTTGAGCTTGAACCCGGCCGACACCTTCGCTTCGGCCAGCAGCTCGCCGTACGGGTCGAATGCCTTGAGCTGCGCGTACGGCTCGAATTCGTCCGGCACGATGTCGAGCGTCACCGACACATCCTGTTCGTCCCCGCCCTGGATCGTCACCTCCTTGTGCAGCATCGCGCGCCGCTGCTGCTCGTGCCGCATCAGCACCTCGGTCGCGGTCTTCACGAGCGTGCGGAACGCGTTCGCGTCCATCGGCTTCGGGTTCTTCTTGTCGCGGCCCATGGTCCACGGCCCGACGAGCGCGGGCTCGGACTCGCCGTCCTTGATCATCTCGACGGCCCAGCCGTCGTCGTCTTCGTTCTTGATGATGCGGGCCGTCCAGCCGTTGTCGCGCCAGAGGCCGTTTTCGTGGATGGAGGTGTCGTCGGATTGCAGATCGGATTCGGTCATGAGGAAAGCGGGGAGTACGGGCATCCGGAGTACGGGCAGCCGGCAAAAGGGCGGTGGCGCGCGGCCGGCATCGGCGCATCGCTCGCCGCCGGTGGACCGGCGTGGCATGCAAAGCCGCAATTTTACCTGCTGGCCGGCCGCGTGGCCCGCGCGGCGCGCAACGCTGGCCGTCCGGCCGATGCCGGCCGCCGGTCGCCAGCCGCTCGAACCGGCGCAAATATCAAACTTGTATTACGTCTCCGACGGCCGATCCATATGCCGTCCGATATCCCGCCCGCCCGCGGCTTCATAGAATCGATGTTCGGGATAAAAATAGCCCGAACATCCTTTCAACGCCAAACCGGCCGCGCGCGTTCCGCGCCATGCGGCCGGCGAACCATCTGGAACTGCGCATGAGGAAATTCAATGTTCGCATCGTCTTCGCGTACGACTGGCCATTGACGCTGGCCGGCATCGAGCAGATCGCAGGCAGCGGCTGCGCGATCGAGCTGGTCGCGGTGTACCGGAGTACGGCCGAGCTGGTCGCGTCGCTCGGCGGCGTCGACTGCGACATCGTGCTGGTCGACTATTCGATCCGAGGCAACGAGCAGATGGACGGCCTCGCGCTGTTCGACTGGCTGCGGCGCACGCGCCCGAACGCCGGGATCGTCGCGCTGGTCGCGAACGAGAACCCGCTGATCTTCCGGTCGATCCTCGCGATCGGCGGCGTGAGCGTCGTCAGCAAGTTCGACGAAGTCGGCCATATCGTCACGGCGATCCATTCGAGCTATAGCGGCGGGTGCTACCTGTCGCCGTGCGTCAGGCGCGCGGTCGACGCGTCCGGCGAGCGCGGCGAGGCGCCCGTCAAGCTGACGGCGCGCGAGATCGAGGTGATTCGCCTGTATCTGTCGGGCGTGCCGATCAAGACGATCGCGCAGCGCCTGAGAAAGGGCAAGCAGACGGTCAGCGCACAGAAGATCAGCGCGATGAAGAAGCTCGGCGCGAACAACGACGTCGAGCTGATCCAGCGGGCGGCCGGGCTGGGGCTCGGCACCGGCGCGGCGTGAGCACGCGCGCGCCGTGCCGGCGCCGTCAGGCCGGCAATGCGAACCGTGTGACGGCGTCGCGCAGCGCTTCGGCCTGATCGCGCAGCGAATGCGCGGCGGCCGCGGCCTCTTCGACGAGCGCCGCGTTCTGCTGCGTGACCTGATCCATCTCGCCCACCGCGCGATTCACCTGCTCGATCCCCGCGCTCTGCTCACGCGAGGCATGGCTGATTTCGTCGAGGATCTCGTTCACGCGCCGCACCGACTGCACGATCTCGGCCATCGTCTCGCCCGCGTGCGTGACGAGCGTCGCGCCGTGTTCGACGGTCTCGTTCGACGACACGATCAGCGACTTGATCTCCTTTGCCGCCGTCGCCGAGCGTTGCGCGAGCGAGCGCACTTCGGCCGCGACCACCGCGAAGCCGCGGCCCTGTTCGCCCGCGCGCGCCGCCTCGACGGCCGCGTTCAGCGCGAGGATGTTGGTCTGGAACGCGATCCCGTCGATCACGCCGATGATGTCGCCGATCTTGTGCGAACGGTCGGTGATCTCGTTCATCGTGCGCACGACGTTGTCGACCACCTCACTGCCGCGCGTCGCGACCTGCGCGGCCTGGCCGGCGAGCGATGCGGCCTGCGCGGCGCTGTCCGCGTTCTGCTTCACGTTCGCGGTCATCTGGTCCATGCTCGACGCGGTCTGCACGAGCGCGGCCGCCTGTTCCTCGGTGCGCTGCGACAGATCCGTATTGCCGGACGCGATCTCGCTCGCGCCGACGTTGATGTTCTCGGTGCCCATCCGCACGCGCGACACCATGTCGATCAGCCCACCCTGCATCGTGTGCAGCGCATGCAGCAGGCTGCCGCGATCGTCGTGCTTCACGTCGACACGCGCGGTCAGGTCGCCCTGCGCGATGCGCTGCGCGGTGTCGAGCGCGACTTCGAGTTCGCCGCCGAGGCTCGCGCGCACGCTTTTCAGCACCAGCACCATCACGGCGGTCGCGATCGCACCGAGCACGGCCGTCATCGCGAACCAGCGGCCGATGCTCGCGAGCACGGCCGAGCGTACGTCGTTCATGTACATGCCCGTCACCAGATACCAGTCCCACGGCGCGAAGCGCTGCACGGCGCTGGTTTTCTCCTGCGGCTTGTCGGCGCCCGGCTTCGGCCACAGATACTCGACGAAGCCCTTGCCGCCTTCCATGTTGCCGGCCTTCACGATCTCGACGAACAGGTGCTTGCCGTTCGGATCGGTGAAATTCGACACGTCCTTGCCGTTGAGATCGGTCTTGATCGGGTGCATCACGATCACGGGCTTCGAATCGTTGACGGAGATGTAGCCGTCGGCGCCGTAGCGCATCGCGGCGATCGCTTCGAGCGCCTTCTGCTTCGCGTCGGTTTCCGGCATCGCGTTCTGCTGCGACAGCTTGTAGTAATGGTCGGCCACGCTCGTGGCCTGCGCGACCAGCGACGCGAGCTGGTCGCGGCGGTCCGTGATCATCGATGCGCGCGTCTGCCACGCGCCGAGCCCGGCGATTACGAGCAGGCCGAGCCACAGGATGACGATCATCGAGGCGAGTTTCTGATTCAGGGAAAGGTTGCGCATGGTGTGGGGTCGGTCAGTCGTGGAAGCTCGCCGGAACGGCGCGACGGGATAAGTGTCTTGACGGCGCGCGGCGAGCGTTGCCGTAGACGGGAAATCCCTTAGAAACGGCGCGGCCGCCCATGCCTTCGACGCCGGCGCGGGTATCTGTGCATATGCATAACGTGGGTCGCTATACTGTCGGGGCGATTGCGTGTGCGCGTGGCGCCCGGGCGGGCGGCGGCGCGGCGCTGAACGAAGCCGAAAGGAGGCAGCGATGCGAATTCTGGTGGTAGGGGCCGGCGCGGTCGGCGGATATTTCGGCGGCCGGCTGGCCGCGGCGGGGCGCGACGTGACATTCCTGGTACGCGACGGCCGCGCGGCCACGCTGGCGCGCGACGGGCTGCTGATCCGCAGCCCGCGCGGCGACCTGACGCTCGCGAACGTGCAGACCGTGCGCGCCGGCGATGCAGAAGCCGGGGTCGCGCCGTTCGACCTCGTGCTGCTGAGCTGCAAGGCATACAGCCTGGACGACGCGATCGCGTCGTTCGCGCCGTTCGTCGGGCCTCGGACGCTGATCCTGCCGATGCTCAACGGGATGCGTCATCTCGACGTGCTGCGCGACCGGTTCGGCGCCGCGCAGGTGCTCGGCGGGCTGTGCGTGATCGCGGCGACGCTCGATCGCGAGCAGCGCATCGTGCACCTGAACGACACGCACGGGCTGTCGTTCGGCGAACTCGCCGGCGGCGAGTCGCCGCGCGTGCGCGCGGTGGCCGACGTGCTCGGCAGCGCGGGCTTCGACGCGACGCTCAGTGACGACATCGCCGCGCGGATGTGGGAGAAGTGGGTATTCCTCGCGACGCTCGCCGCGAGCACGTCGCTGTTCCGCGGCTCGGTCGGCGACATTCTCGCCGCGCCGGACGGCCGTCGCCTGCTCGAGACGATGCTCGGCGAATGCAGCGCGATCGCCGAACACAACGGCCACCGGCCCGACCCGGCGGCCATCGAACGGATGCAGCGGATGGTGCTGACGCCGTCGCCGCTGACCGCGTCGATGCTGCGCGATGTCGAGAACCATGCGCGTGTCGAAGCCGATCACGTGATCGGCGACCTGCTGGCACGCCGCGACCCGCAGGCGGCCGATGCGCTGTCGCTGCTGCGGATCGCGTACAACCACCTGAAGGCGTACGAGGTGCGCACGGCGCGCGAGCACGCCCCCGCATGAGCGCCGGCGTTTCGCCCGGGCCGGGCGGCCGCCCGGCCGTGCCGCGCTGCACAAATTTGCCGTCCGGCGCCGTTTGCGGCCGGAATGCGCAAAAAAGTATCGAAAATCAGGCGTAAAGTTGGTGGAGCCGCGCGCTCGATCGACCTACATTGCTTCCCATGCGACCGGTCGGTGTCGCCGCGCGAGACACGAGAAACACGCGGCGCACGAGCGATCAGCCGAACAGGCCGGCCAGCGGTACATGGGAATGGAGACGCTAAGATGATGCATCCCGATCTCGAAGTGGTCGAAGTGCGACGCGACGAGTCGTTCAAGGTCTGGTCGCACGGCTATCCGTATCGCACGATCCGCTGGCATTTCCATCCCGAATTCGAACTGCACCTGATCGTCGCGACGCGCGGCAAGTATTTCGTCGGCGATCACATCGGCTCGTTCGGCCCCGGCCATCTCGTGCTGCTCGGCCCGAACCTGCCGCACAACTGGGTCAGCGACATGGCCGAAGGCGAAACCGTCGAGCGCCGCAACCTCGTGATCCAGTTCGACCCCGCATTCGTGCGCCGCTGCATGGACGCGTTTCCCGAATGCCGCGATGCGCAGGCGCTGCTCGACGACGCGCGGCGCGGCGTCGGCTTCGACGCGGCGACGAGCGCGGCGATCGCGCCGCTGTTCGACGAACTGCTGGCGGCACGCGGCATGCGCCGCATCGCGCTGTTCATGACGATCCTCGAACGGCTCTGCGATGCCGGCGAACGCACGCTGCTCGCGAGCCCCGCGTACGACCAGGCGGATGTCACGCCCACGCGGCTCAGCCATGCGCTGTCGTATATCGGCAAGAACCTCGCGTCCGAGCTGCGCGAATCCGATCTCGCGCAACTGACCGGGCAGAGCGTCAGCGCATTCTCGCGTGCGTTCCACCGCCAGACGGGCATGCCGTTCGTCCAGTACGTGAACCGGCTGCGGATCGAATCCGCATGCCAGATGCTGCTCGCCGACGACGCGAACATCACCGACATCTGCTTCCAGGCCGGCTTCAACAACGTATCGAACTTCAACCGCCAGTTTCGCGCGGTGAAGGGGATGGCGCCGTCCGAATTCCGCGCGCTGCAGCGCCTGAACGCGCGCAGCCGCGAGCTCGCGCTGCATGCGGCGCCCACCGGCAACCCGATGCCGCCGCGCGTGCTGACGCCCGGCGCGCCCGAACTCGCGCCGCAGCCCGGATGATCGCCGGGCCGCCGCCCGCCTGAGCTTTCCACGCCGTTTCACCCAGCCGATCGCGCCGCTCACGTCGCGAGGGGCTTGCTCAACCTCGAAAAAGCTGCACACATAAATGGAGACACCGTCATGACGCACGCATCGCCCGCTTCCTCATTCCGCCGCGCCGCCCGGATGGCGACCCTCGCCGCGTTCGCGGCCTTGCTGCCCGCCGCCGCGCATGCCGCGCCGCTGCGGATCGGCATGACGTTCCAGGAACTGAACAACCCGTATTTCGTGACGATGCAGAAGGCGCTGAACGATGCGGCCACGTCGATCGGCGCGCAGGTCGTCGTCACCGACGCGCATCACGACGTCAGCAAGCAGGTGAGCGACGTCGAGGACATGCTGCAGAAGAAGATCGACATCCTGCTCGTGAACCCGACCGATTCGACCGGCATCCAGTCGGCGATCACGCAGGCGAAGAAGGCCGGTGCGGTGGTCGTGGCCGTCGATGCGAACGCGAACGGCCCGGTCGATTCGTTCGTCGGCTCGAAGAATTACGACGCGGGCGTGATGTCGTGCGAATACCTCGCGAAGGCGATCGGCGGCAGCGGCGAGGTTGCGATCCTCGACGGCATTCCGGTCGTGCCGATCCTGGAACGCGTGCGCGGTTGCAAGGCCGGGCTCGCGAAATTCCCGAACGTGAAGCTCGTCGACACGCAGAACGGCAAGCAGGAGCGCGCGACCGCGCTGTCGGTGACGGAGAACCTGATCTCCGCGCATCCGAAGCTGAAGGGCATCTTCAGCGTGAACGACGGCGGCTCGATGGGCGCGCTCGCCGCGATCGAGGGGTCCGGCAAGGACATCAAGCTGACCAGCGTCGACGGCGCGCCCGAGGCGATCGCCGCGATCCAGAAGCCGAACTCGAAGTTCATCGAGACGACCGCGCAGTTCCCGGCCGACCAGGTGCGCATCGCGCTCGGCATCGCGATCGCGCGCAAGTGGGGCGCGACGGTGCCGAAGGCGATCCCGGTCGACGTGAAGGTCGTCGATCGCAGCAATGCGAAGGGCTTCAGCTGGTGAACGACGTGCGACGCGACGCGCAGGGCGGCGGCATGGCCGACGCCCCGCGCACGGAGAAGCCGATGGACACGATACTCAGGCTCAGCCACATCACGAAAAATTTTCCAGGCGTGAAGGCGCTGTCCGACATTCACCTGGAAATCGCGCGCGGCGAGATCCACGCGCTGCTCGGCGAGAACGGCGCGGGCAAGTCGACGCTGATGAAGATCCTGTGCGGCATCCATCAACCGGATGCCGGCACGATCGAGATCGACGGCGCCGCGCGCCGTTTCGCGGACTATCACGAGGCGGTCGCGGCGGGCGTCGGCATCGTGTTCCAGGAATTCAGCCTGATCCCGCACCTGGACGCGGTCGACAACCTGTTCCTCGGCCGCGAACTGCGCAACCGCTGGGGCGCGCGCGACCGCAAGCGGATGCGCCGCGCGGCGGCCGGCATCTTCGCGCGGCTCGGCGTGTCGATCGATCTAGATGCGCCGATCCGCGCGCTGTCGGTCGCGCAGCAGCAGTTCGTCGAGATCGGCAAGGCGCTGTCGCTCGACGCGCGCATCCTGATCCTCGACGAACCGACCGCCACGCTCACGCCGGCCGAGGCCGAACACCTGTTCGCGATCATGCGCGAGCTGAAGCGGCAGGGCGTCGCGATGATCTTCATCTCGCATCACCTCGACGAGATCTTCGCGGTGTGCGACCGCATCACCGTGCTGCGCGACGGCCAGTACGTCGCGACGACCGACGTCGCGCGCACGGATGTCGAGCAGCTCGTGCGGATGATGGTCGGCCGCCGGATCGAAAACAGCTTTCCGCCGAAGCCCGCGCTGCCGGCCGACGCACCGGCCGTGCTCGAAGTCGACGCGCTGCAGCTCGAGCGCGGCGGCCCGGTGAACCGCTTCGCGCTGCGCGCGGGCGAGATCCTCGGCTTCGCCGGGCTCGTCGGTTCGGGCCGCACGGAAACCGCGCTCGCGGTGATCGGCGCGACGCGCGCGCACCGCAAGGACGTGCGCGTGCGCGGCACGGCGGCGAAGCTGGCCGATCCGGCCGACGCGTTGCGCGCGGGCATCGGCATCCTGCCGGAAAGCCGCAAGACGGAAGGGCTCGTCACGTCGTTCTCGATCCGCGACAACATCTCGCTGAACAACCTCGGCAAGTACCGGTCGATGCGCTGGCTGATCGACCGCCGCGGCGAGGCGCGTGCGACGCACGACGTGATGCGGCGCGTCGGCGTGAAGGCGCCGTCGATCCACACCGAGGTCGCGACGCTGTCCGGCGGCAACCAGCAGAAGGTCGTGATCGCGCGCTGGCTGAACCATCACACGTCCGTGCTGATCTTCGACGAGCCGACGCGCGGCATCGACGTCGGCGCGAAAGCCGAAATCTACGGGCTGATGCGCGAACTCACCGCGCGCGGCTACGCCATCATCATGATCTCGTCCGAACTGCCGGAGATCGTCGGCATGTGCGATCGCGTCGCCGTGTTCCGGCAAGGGCGCATCGAGGCGACGCTCGAAGGCGACGAGATCGATCCCGACACGGTCATGACCCATGCCACGGCCGGCACGCGAGGAGCGACCCATGAACCTGCCTGATTCTTCTTCCACGCCTTCCGCGACGCTCGCGGCCACCGCCGGCGATGCGCCGCCGCCACGCGCGATGTGGACGCAACTGCGGCGCTCGACGCTGTTCTATCCGCTCGTCGGCCTCGTCGTCGTGTGCATCGCGATGATGATCGCGAGCCCGAGTTTCCTGTCCGCCGCGAACCTGGAAAACGTGCTGCGCCAGGTGTCGATCAACGCGATCATCGCGGTCGGCATGACCTGCGTGATCCTGACCGGCGGGATCGACCTGTCGGTCGGCTCGGTGATGGCGCTGTCGGGCACGCTGGCGGCCGGGCTGATGGTCGCGGGCGTCAACGCGGTCGCCGCGCTCGCGATCGGCATCGCGGTCGGCCTCGGTTTCGGCTTCCTGAACGGCGTGTTCGTCGCGTTCGCGGGGATGCCGCCGATCATCGTCACGCTCGCGACGATGGGCATCGCGCGCGGTCTCGCGCTGATCTATACGGGCGGCTATCCGATCGACGGCCTGCCCGACTGGGTCGCGTTCTTCGGCAGCGGCAAGGTGCTCGGCATCCAGGCGCCCGTGCTGATCATGCTGGTGGTCTATGCGATCGCGTGGCTGCTGCTCGACCGGATGCCGTTCGGCCGCTACGTGTATGCGATCGGCGGCAACGAGCAGGCGACGCGGCTCACCGGCGTGCGCGTCGCGCGCGTGAAGCTGATCGTCTATACGCTGGCCGGGTTGACGTCGGCGCTCGCCGCGATCGTGCTCACGGGCCGGCTGATGAGCGGCCAGCCGAACGCCGGCGTCGGCTTCGAACTCGACGCGATCGCGGCCGTCGTGATGGGCGGCACGTCGATTTCCGGTGGGCGCGGCGCGATCCTCGGCACGCTGGTCGGCGCGCTGCTGCTCGGCGTGCTCAACAACGGGCTGAACATGATCGGCGTGAATCCGTATGTGCAGAACGTGATCAAGGGCGGAATCATCCTGCTCGCGATCTACATCAGCCGCGAACGATCGCGGTAACGCGTGATTGATCAGATATCCGAATCATCAACGAAAGAGACAACTCATGACGACACCCGAAGCCCAGCCGCGGATGACCGCGGTCGTCTGCCACGGCCCCGAGGACTATCGCGTCGAGCAGGTCGCGAAGCCGCGCCCCGGCGCGAACGAGCTCGTGATCCGCATCGTCGCGTGCGGGATCTGCGCGAGCGACTGCAAGTGCTATACGGGCGCGAAGATGTTCTGGGGCGGCCCGAACCCGTGGGTGAAGGCGCCCGTGATTCCCGGCCATGAATTCTTCGGCCATGTCGAAGCGCTCGGCGACGGCGCGGCCGATCATTTCGGCGTTGCGGTGGGCGACCGCGTGATCGCCGAGCAGATCGTGCCGTGCGGCAAGTGCCGCTATTGCAAGTCGGGTCAGTACTGGATGTGCGAAGTGCACAACATCTTCGGCTTCCAGCGCGAAGTGGCCGACGGCGGAATGGCCGAATACATGCGCATTCCGCCGACCGCGATCGTCCACAAGATTCCGCTCGGCGTGTCGCTCGAAGACGCCGCGATCATCGAGCCGCTGTCGTGCGCGATCCATACGGTGAACCGCGGCGACGTCCAGCTCGACGACGTCGTCGTGATCGCGGGCGCGGGCCCGCTCGGGCTGATGATGACGCAGGTCGCGCACCTGAAGACGCCGAAGAAACTCGTGGTGATCGACCTGATCGACGAACGGCTCGAACTCGCGCGACAGTACGGCGCCGACGTGACGATCAACCCGAAGCGCGACGATGCGGGCGAGATCGTTCGCGCGCTGACCGACGGCTACGGCTGCGACGTCTATATCGAGACGACCGGCGCACCCGTCGGCGTGAACCAGGGCCTCGACCTGATCCGCAAGCTCGGCCGCTTCGTGGAATTCAGCGTGTTCGGCGAGGACGCGACGGTCGACTGGTCGATCATCGGCGATCGCAAGGAACTCGACGTGCGCGGCGCGCACCTCGGGCCATACTGCTATCCGGTCGCGATCGACCTGCTCGCGCGCGGGCTCGTCACGTCGAAAGGCATCGTCACGCACGGCTTCGCGCTGGAGGATTGGGACGACGCGATCCGCGTCGCAAAATCGCCCGAATCGATCAAGGTGCTGCTGAAGCCGGCCCGTTGACGGCCGGCGTGCGCCTCACCGGAGACATCATGGAATACGTCATAGGCGTCGACATCGGCACGCAGAGCACCAAGGCGCTGCTGGTCGACCGGCACGGCACGATCGTCGCGCGGCGCTCGGCCGGCTACCAGCCCGATACGCCGCGCCCGCTGTGGGCCGAGCAATGGCCGCAGGTGTGGTTCGACGCCGTGCTCGAATGCATCGCGGGCTGCGTGAGCGATGCGCGCGAGCAGGGCGTGCCGGCCGACGCGATCCGCGCGGTGTGCGTGAGCAGTTTGTACGGCGGTTCGGGCATTCCGGTCGACAGCGACATGCGGCCGCTCCATCCGTGCCTGATCTGGATGGACCGGCGCGCGACCGCGGAAGTCGACTGGGTCAACACGCAGGTGAACGTCGAACGGCTGCGCGTGATCACGGGCAACGGCGTCGACAGCTACTACGGCTTCACCAAGATGCTGTGGCTGCGCGACCAGCGGCCGGACGTGTGGGCGAACGTGCGTTATTTCCTGCCGCCGAACGCATACGTGATCTACCTGCTGACCGGCGAAGTCGCGGTCGACCACAGTTCGGCCGGCAATATCGGCGGCGTGTACGACGTCGCGCGCCGCGAGTGGTCCGACGACGCGCTCGACATGCTCGGCATTCCGGCGACGATGATGCCCGAGCGGCTCGTCGAATCGACGGACATCGTCGGCGGGCTGCTGTCGCAATGGACTGGGCAGCTCGGCCTGCCGGCCGGCACGCGCGTCGTCGCGGGCGGCGTCGATGCCGCTGTCGCGACCTTTGCGGCCGGCGCGACGCGCACGGGGCAGCACGTCGCGATGATCGGCACCAGCATGTGCTGGGGCTACGTGAACCGGCATGTCGATGCGCGGCACGGGCTCGTCAGCATGCCGCACGTGTTCGACGGGCAGCGCGACCTGTACGTGTTCGGCGGCGCGATCACGGCCGGCGCGTCGGTCGCGTGGTTTCGCGACCAGTTCTGTCATGCGGAAATCGATGCGGCACGCTTGCTGCCGCACGGCGATCCGCACGTGCTGCTCGAGGAAGCCGCCGAAAGTGTGCCGGCCGGTGCCGACGGCGTGCTGTTCCTGCCGTACCTGATGGGCGAGCGCAGCCCGGTGTGGGATGCGAAGGCGAGCGGCGCGTTCGTCGGGCTGAATCTTGCGCATACGCGTGCGCACCTGTATCGCGCGGTGCTCGAAGGCGTTGCGTTCGCATTGCGTCACAACATCGAGGCTGGCCGCCGCGGGGCGGTGGCACTGGACGATCGGCTGATCGTCGTCGGCGGTGCCGCGCACTCGGCGCTGTGGATGCAGATCATCGCGGACGTGACGGGTTTTCCGGTGTGGACGATCGAGCAGGACGTCGAAGCCGCGATGGGGGCGGCATTGCTCGCGGGTGTCGGGGCAGGGCTCGTGTCGCACGACGACGCACAGGGCGGATGGGTGACGCTCGTCGAGCGTGCGCGGCCCGATGCCGACCGCGCGAATGCGTATGCGGCGCGCTTCGCGCTCTATACGGCGCTGTATCCGGCACTCAAACCGATCATGCACGGGTTGCACACGCCATCATGAAGACACGATTCGATTTCAGCGGTTCGCGGGTGCTCGTCACGGGCGCGTCGAGCGGGATCGGGCGCGCGTGCGCGGTCGCGCTGGCGCAGGCGGGCGCGCGGGTCGTCGCGGCGGGGCGCGACAGCGCCGCGCTCGATGCGCTGGCTGGGGAGACCGCGTGCGATACGTTGCGCCTCGATGTCGGCGGCGACGAACATGCGATCGAGGCGGCGCTCGCCGCGCACGATGCGTTCGACGGCCTCGTCAATTGCGCGGGGATCGCGTCGCTCGAACCGGCGCTCGATGTCGGTGCCGGAAATTTCGATCGCGTGATGGCCGTCAATGCGCGTGGCGCGGCGCTCGTGGCGCGGGCCGTCGCGCGAAAGATGATCGAACGCGATGGACGCGGCGCTGCGCACGCGCGGGGCAGCATCGTCAACGTATCGAGCCAGGCCGCGCTCGTCGGCCTGCCCGCGCATCTGAGCTATTGCGCGTCGAAGGCGGCGATGGATGCGATCACGCGCGTGCTGTGCATCGAACTCGGGCCGCATGGCATTCGTGTGAACAGCGTGAACCCGACCGTCACGCTCACACCGATGGCTCAGTTCGCGTGGAGCGAACCGGAGAAGCGTGCACCGATGCTGGCGGCGATTCCGCTCGGGCGATTTGCGGAGCCGGACGAGGTCGTCGAACCGATCCTGTTCCTGCTGAGCGATGCGGCGTCGATGATCAGTGGCGTGTCGCTGCCGATCGACGGCGGGTATACCGCGCGATAGGCCAGGTCATGCGGCGACAGCGCATGACGGGAAATAGGGGCGAATGTGCGGGGCCGCCGACGCGCGGCTAAACCGGGTCTTTGCTCGGCGGTCCGTCCGGTTGCTGCGGGTTGCCGTGA
Organism: Burkholderia pyrrocinia; assembly: GCF_003330765.1. NCBI lineage: Bacteria > Pseudomonadati > Pseudomonadota > Betaproteobacteria > Burkholderiales > Burkholderiaceae > Burkholderia > Burkholderia pyrrocinia. Next base: position 842,001 of record NZ_CP024903.1, read on the forward strand.
TGGCCCGGCGGCGGCGACAGCGGGTCGTCTTCCGGATCGCGGTTCGGGTCGGCCGGTGGCTCGGGCGTCGGGGTTGTGTGATCGCTCATGGGGAACTCGCGCAATGCGTGACGGCGGTGGCGCGGCGGGTGCGCCTCGTCTCCGTTATAGCCAATCGGGCGCGCGTTTGCAGCGGGATTGTTGCGGCGGGTTGTCGATCGCCGGCGAAATCCGTGCATTGGCGACTGCCGCGCGGAATCCTGCCGGGGCCGGAGCGGGCGATGCGGGCCCTGCGCGATCGTGGTCAGCGCAAATCCGCCGGCGTGTCTACATCGCGCAGGATGCCGGGATCGTCGACGTCGAGCAGCTTGACCGGCGCGCTGGCGAACAGCGCGCGGGCGCCCGTGTCGCCGTCGAGGGCGGCGAGCGTATCGAAGTGGTGCGCGGCGAAACCGACCGGATGGCCGCGCACGCCGCGATGCGCGGGCGCGACGATCGACGCATCGTCGGCGTCGAGTGTGCGCGTGACGGCTTCGTAGGTGGAAGCCGCGATCCACGGCATGTCGCCGAGTGCGACGAGCCAGCCGTTCGCGTCGGGGCTCACGCGTACGCCGGCTGCGAGGCTCGCGCCCATGCCGCGCACGGCGTCGGGCGCGTAGATGACCTGACAGCCGGCTTCGTTCAGCAGAATCGCGAGTTTTTCGGCGCCGGGACGCACGACGGCGATCACGTCGGCCGTGGCCGCCGCGAGATGGCGGGCGGCCGCGACCGCAACCGGCGTGCCGTCGGGAAGCAGCGCGAGCAGCTTGCTGTGCAGGCCGCTCGGGTCGAAGCGTTGACCAAGGCCGCCGGCGAGCAGGACGCCGGTGGCGAGTGACGCATAGGACATCGGCGCGGGGGAGTGAGACAGGTGCCGCGATTGTGCGGGAGCGGGCGGGGATCGGCAAGTGAGGATGTTACCGAGTCGCGCCCGTCTGATCGGAAAGACTGTCATCGCGACCCTTCGTCGAGCAGGCTTTCCTCGACAGGGCCGTAGATCGCGTGCAATTCCCTCCGCATGACGGCCCAATAACGGTCGCTGAATGACCAATGCCACCATTCCGACGGGTAATTCGTGAAGCCGGCGCTGGTCAGCGCGGCGATCAGTACGTGGCGGTTTTGTGCGGCCGGTCGGTTGTTCAGACGAATCGAAAAACGTCGAAGCGGAGAAGGGGCTTCCCGGTCTGTCCTGCGGGCCGTGCGCGGATCACCAGAGCGTCTTGACGTGCGCGTACGCACGGATTTTTTCGTCGCGGGTGACGAGCGACGCGCCGAGCCGCCGCGCGGTGGCGACGATCATCCGGTCGGCCGGATCCTTGTGGAACGTGCCGGGCAGGGCGGTGGATTTCGCGGCGATGTCGGCATCGACGGGCACGAAGCGCATGCCGTCGATCTGCGCGACGGTGGAGAGCCACGCGTCGACATCCATCGTCAGTGCGAGGCGGTCGTTGCGCACCAGCATAGCAATCTCCCACGCGGAGATCGCGGATGCGGCGAGCGCGCCTTCGCTCCGTGCGCGATCGATCGCGCTTCGCGCTTTCTTGCTGAGCGAAGGATCGCCCGCTACCCACCACACCAATGCATGCGTATCCAGCACGATCACCGCGACGCCTCCCAATCATCTTCTGCAATCGGATCGAGAGGATTGTCGTAGCGCATGACCGAGCCGCGCAATATGTCCAACGGCTGAGCCTCGCGTGCGTGATACGGCCGGATCTCGAGCGTTGGCTTGCCGTGATCGGTGACGATCAGGCTTTCGCCCGACGCCTCGACGAGCCGGAAGTATTCGAGTGCGCGAGCCTTGAATTCGGATTTCGAAACGGGAGCGTGCGGCATCATGATATGGACCTGGTCATGTGACGATAGTCATTTTATGGCGATGCGGCGAAGGGAGGCAAGTCGCGAAGGTCAGGCGTCACCGGATGTATGCAAAGCGCGACAGGGTGCCGGGGGCCGGAAGACGCTGCCGGCCTTGCTCGCGTGCTTGCTGTGATCTAGATTTTTTGTATCCGGGTTCTCAGGCGGGAGGGACTGCCATGGAACTGAGCGTAGAACGTGTCGATGTCTGGGCGGCGACCATCGAGGACAAGCCGGGCGGCCTCGCGACAGTATTAAGTGCCCTGCGGACGGCCGGCGCAGACTTGCAGTTCATCATCGCACGCCGCACATCGGAGGCGCCGGGCAAGGGCGTCGTGTTTGTCGCGCCACTGCAGGGAGACGCGGTGATTCGCGCGGCCACGCAGGTGGGGTTCAGCATCACCCCGAGCGTTCACTCCGTCCGCGTAATGGGTCTGGATCAAATGGGCATCATCGGGCAACTCGCCCAGATGCTCGCGGACGGTGCGATCAATCTCCGTGGCGTCTCGGCCGCCGTGCTGGGTTCCCAGTTCATTGCCTATTTCGCGGTCGATTCGGCGGACGATGCAGACAAGGCGATCGATATCCTGCAGCGGGGATAAGGCGGCTGCGTTGGACGGTGGACTGGCTTGGCCGAAAGGGGGCATGCGTTTCAGGACGTTGCGGGGCTCCGCCACATGGCTCAGGTATCCGCCCACCGTCTCAGCAGGTTGTGATAGATCCCGGTGAGTGCGATCACGCCCGGGTCGTGCGCACCTTTGTCCGCAGAGAGCTGCTGAATCTGCGTATCGAGCTGGAACAGCAGCGTGCGATCGGCGTCGTCGCGCACCATGCTCTGGATCCAGAAGAACGATGCAACGCGCTCGCCACGCGTAACCGGCGTCACGCGATGCAGGCTCGACGCCGGATATAGCACGAGATCGCCTGCCGGCAGCTTCGCGCGATGCACGCCATAGGTATCCTCGACACACAGCTCGCCGCCGTCGTACGCATCGGGTTCCGCGAGAAACAGCGTTGCCGACAGATCGCTGCGCACGCGGAAATCCGTGCCGCGCAGCAGCCGGATCGCGTTGTCGACGTGCGTGCCGAACGTCTCGCCGCCTTCATAGCGGTTGAACAGCGGTGGAAACACCTTGAGCGGCAGCGCCGCCGAGAAGAACAGCGGATGGCGCGCCAGCGCATCCTGGATCGCGTCGCCAACCGCGCGCGCCGCCGGCGAGCCTTCCGGCAACTGCCGGTTGCGTTTCGCGAGTGCCGACTGCGCGCCGGATGTCGCGTTGCCGTCGACCCATTCGGCCGCATCGAGCACGTCGCGGCATTGCGCGACCTGCGCGTTGGTCAATACGCCGGGGATATGAAGCATCATGATGCGGATTCCATTGCGGGCGGTGGCAGTTGCATTGCCGCCGAGCGAAAAGCGTCGACCGGCGACGACGCGAGATACGCATGCATCTTCGCGATGAACGCGGGCGTCGCGCTGGCCGGCACGCGCGCGAGCCAGGCGAGCGATTCGTCGATGTGCCCGCGCTCGGCGAGCAGCCGCGCAAAATTGAACTGGCCGCGGAAGTCGCCGGCAACGGCTGCGCGGCGATAGTGGTCGAACGCGGCGTCGGTGTCGACCGACACGACCCAGCCGTCCTCGTAGAAGCCGCCGATCAGGTTGATCGATTTCGCATGGCCGAGTGCGGCCGCGCGGCGGAACCAGTCGAGCGCGTCGGTGCGGCTCTCGTCGACGCCGTTGCCGAGCGCGAGCGCCGTCGCGTAGTTGTACATGCCCCAATCGAGCCCCGCCTGCGCGGCGAGCCGGTACCAGTACACGGCGACCGGCGCGCACGCGGCCGTGCCCCAGCCGAACTCGTAGCAGCGGCCGAGCATGTTCATCGCCATCGGATGACCGGCCCGCGCGGCGTGCCGGAACCAGTTGAACGCGGCGGCTGGATCGCGCGCGACGCCATGCCCGTCGAGCAGGTACTGCCCGTAGACGGCCTGTGCATCGACGATACCGTTGTCGGCCGCCGCCGCGACCCACGCGGCGGCGCGCTCGGGCGGCCCGGCCAGGATGTCGGCGAACTCGCGCGGCGACACCGACGCGAGCGCCTTCAGCGACACGGACTCCATCGATCAGTAGCGCGCGTTCAGCGTGACGAACGCCGAGCGGCCCGGTGCGATCGACGCATAGTGCGCCGGATACGCCTGATCGAAGTACGTGCGGTTGAACAGGTTGTTCACGTTCAGTTGCAGGTCGAGCTTCTTGTTGATCCGGTACTGCGCCATCGCATCGAAGCGCCAGTACGACGGCACGGCGCGCAGGTTCGCGGGATCGCCGAATACGTCCGACATGTAGAACGCGCCGCCGCCGACCGTGAACTTCGGCGTCACGTCGTAGTTCGACCACATCGTGAGGCTGTGCTTCGGCGTGTTCGGGAAGCGGTTGCCGTTGTTCGCGGCGTCCTTGCCGTTGTCGCGCAGCTGGCTCTTCATGTACGTGTAGCCGCCGAACACCTGCCACTGCTTCGTGATCTGGCCCGCGACGCCGAACTCGAGACCCTGCACGCGCTTGTTGCCGACCATCGCATACTGGTTGTTCGGCAGCGTCACGCGTGCGTTCGTCGTGTCGATCTGGAACAGCGCGGCGGTCAGCGACAGCTTGTCGTTCAGCACGTTCCACTTCGTGCCGAGCTCGATGCTGCGGTTCTTTTCGGGCGCCATCTGGTCGGCGTTCGGGCCGACGCCGCCGCGGCCCGGCGTGAGCGACTGCGTTTCGCTGCCTTCGCCGAGCAGCATGCCGGCCGGCGTCGACGACGTCGCGTACGACGCATAGATGCTGCCGTTTTGCGCGGGCTTGAACACGAGGCCGGCCTGCCAGTTCACCAGCGTGTCGTCGCGCGTAGTGGTCTTGCCGCCGTTGGCCTTGGTGTCGGTGAAGCGGGTCGAGTAGTCGTCGACGCGCACGCCGGCGTTGACCTGCCAGCGCGGCGTGATCTCGATCGTGTCGAAGCCGTAGATCGACTTCGTCGTGGTGCGCGCATGCGCGTAGTCGTTGTTGTGCGTGATCGAGCCGGCCCACGGATCGTTCGGGTTCGGCGACCAGAGGCTCGTGCAGTTGTACCCCGACGCAGCGCCGATGCCTTTCTGGCAGATCTTGCCGTTATCCGTTGCGACGTTGTACGTATCGCGTTTGCCCCATTCACGCGTCAACTCGATGCCGGTCGTGAAGCTGTGCTTGAACGGGCCGGTGCGGAATTCGCCGAACAGCTCGGTCAGGTTCGCGAGGCTGTTGATCGAGCTGTCGCGGTTGTTGTTGCGGCGCCAGACCTTGCCGTTCACCACGTTGCCCTGGCTGTCGTCCGGCTGCGTCCAGATGTAGTCCTGCGTCGATTCCGTGTAACGCGTGGTGTTGCGGATCGTCAGCGACGACGTGATGTCGTGTTCGATCTTGATCGTGCTGATGTCCGACGTGGTCTTGCGGAAGTCGCGGTCGATCAGCCCGTAGAAGTTGTGGCGATCGACGGGCGCCGGATAGATCGTGCCGACGTTCGCGGGCTTGTTCGACGTCGTATAGAAGTACGGGATGCCGCCGTCCGGCATGTCGTCCGTCGACAGGTGGTAGTAGCTCGCGGTCACGCGCGTCGGCGTGCCGAGGCCGAACGCGATCGACGGCGCGACGCCCCAGCGCTCGTTGTTGACGGCGTCGCGGCCGGCGACGTCGTTGTTGTGGCTCATCAGGTTCAGGCGAAACGCGGCGTGATCGGCGAACTGCCAGTTGCCGTCGGCCGTGAAGCGGCGATAGCGGTCGGTGCCGACGCCCGCGCTCGCGCTGGCCGTCGTGCCGAGGTGCGGGGCCTTCGTGATCAGGTTGATGCTGCCGCCCGCGCCGCCGCGGCCGCCGTATGCGCCGTCGGAACCCTTGGTGATCTCGATGCGCTCGGTGTTGAAGATCTCGCGCGTCGTGGCGCCCGTGTCGCGCATGCCGTCGACGAACATGCTGCCCTGCGTGTCGTAGCCGCGGATGAACGGACGATCGCCGAGCGGGTTGCCGCCTTCGCCGGCGCCGAACGTGATGCCGGGCACGGTGCGCAGCGCTTCGGTCAGCGTCGACGCGCCGCTGCTCTGGATCAGTTCCTGCGGGATCACGGTGACGGACTTCGGCGTGTCGACGAGCGGCGCGGTGAATTTCGCGGAAGCGGAAAAGTCGGCCTTGTAGCTGTGCTCGGTCTTGCCCTGGATCTCGATCGGCGCGAGATGGCCTTCGGTGCTGGCCGGGGCCGCAGGCGGCGCGCCGTCGGCGAATGCGGGGCTCGCGGCGAGCACGCTGCACAAGGTGGTGAATTTACCGAGCTTCAGCTCGTCAGGACGTGACTTCATGATGCGCTTCGACCTCGCGGTGTGGTCCCGGGGGCGGTGCGCTACGGAAATGTGCATGCCGCCGGGAATTATTACGATTTGTTTTCAGTCGGCATTCTATGTAATTTTTAGTTAAATGAGAAGCGTTCTTGTTTGCGTTTGTAAGGGGATTGTTGACGAATGTTACGGGGTGGTTGTGGGGCGGTTGAAGCGTGGAGCCGGCCGAATGGCCGAGTGTGACGGGCTCGGTGGTCGGGTTACAGTGATCGCGTCGTGGTGCCATCCATGTGACAGCAAAGTGCTAATATGACTGCATTGGAAGCGTTTTAATGGGGTGCATCATGCCGGTAATCACCGTTCGAAATTTGCCCGACGAGGTCCATCGTGCCCTTCGGATCCGCGCAGCTCAGCACGGGCGCAGCACCGAAGCCGAGGTGCGCGACATCCTCGAGCAGGCCGTTTTACCGGGAGGGCGTCTCAAGTTGGGCACGCTGCTGGCGGAAATCGGACGGGAGGCAGGCGGCGTCGATCTCGACGTTCAGCGCGACAAGATGCCAACCGATCCGATGAGCTTCGAATGATCCTTGTTGATACCAACGTCATTTCCGAGCCGCTGCGGCGCGAGCCGAGCGCGGCCGTGATCGAATGGCTCGATGCCCAGAACGTTGAAACACTGTTTCTGGCCGCGATCAGTCTCGCCGAAATGCGGTTCGGCGTCGCGACGTTGCCGGAAGGGCGCAGGCGAGACTGGCTGCATCAAAGCATCGAGCATCGTGTCATGCCGGTGTTTCGCGGCCGGATTCTGCCGTTCGACGATGCGGCAAGCAAGGCGTACGCAAGCATTCGCGCGCGGGCACGCGCCGCGGGCAACGCGATTGCGCTCTCCGACGGCTACATCGCCGCGACGGCCGAGGCGAACGGCCTGATCGTCGCGACGCGCGACGTCGCACCGTTCGAAGCGGCGGGCCTCCGGGTGATCGATCCATGGGCGTTGTAGCCGCTGGCCGTTCGCCGGTTCTTCGCGTGCGCCAAAAAAAAAGCGCGCCGGGCAAGCCCGCCGCGCTTTCCGTTGAACGAGTGAGATGCGGCTCAATCGACCCCGTGAAACACCGCGTCCTCCGGCCCGAGATACGCCGGCGGGCGCCACGTCGCGTCGCGCATCGAATGCTGCACGAGGTTCTCGACGCCGAGCAGCACCGCGAAGATCGCCATCCGCACCGGAATGCCGTTGTCGGTCTGCCGGAAGATCGCGAGACGCGGGTCGCGGTTCAGGTCGACCGACAGGTCGTTCGCGCCGGGCCGGCTGTCGCGCGGCAGCGGGTGCATGATCAGTGTGTCAGTCTTGCAGACCGAGTCGACGAGCGCCTGGTTGATCTGGAAATCCGGCGTGTAGCCTTCGAACGACTCGTCGGTGAAGCGCTCCTTCTGGATCCGCGTCGCGTAGACCACGTCCGCGCCGCGCAGCCCGGCCGCGAGATCGGTCGTCTGCTCGATCACATGGCCGTTCGTCTCGATCTGATCGATGATGTAGGCCGGCATCTCGAGCGTCGGCGGCGACACGAGCGTGAACTTGAGCCCGCGGTACAGCGCGAGCAGCTTGACGAGGGAGTGCACGGTGCGGCCGTACTTGAGATCGCCGACCAGCGCGATGTGCGCGCCGTCGACGATCTTGCCGAGCCGCGAGAACTCGCGCTGGATCGTATAGAGATCGAGCAGCGCCTGGCTCGGGTGCTCGCCGGGGCCGTCGCCGCCGTTGATCACGGGCAGGTTGGTCGCACGCGCGAATTCGGCCACCGAGCCTTTCTCCGGGTGGCGGATCACGAGTGCGTCGACGTACCCGGCCATCACGCGGCTCGTGTCGTAGATCGATTCGCCCTTGGCCATCGACGAGAACGTGAAGCCCGTCGTGTCGCACACCGAGCCGCCGAGCCGGCAGAAAGCCGCGCCGAACGACACGCGCGTCCGCGTGCTTGCCTCGAAGAACAGGTTGCCGAGCACGGCGCCTTCCAGCACGCGCGAAATCTTGTGGCGCCGCGCGATCGGCTGCATCACGTCGGCCACGCGGAACAGCGCCTCGACCGATTCCCGCGAGAACTGGTCGACCGACAGCAACTGCGGTTTGCCTTCGAACAGAAACTGCTTCGCGAGCCCTTGATTATCTACGCTTTGCGTATAGCCGCCGCCTTCCGGTGCCGAACGCTCGACGATTTCCGACACGAAGCGCTCGACGATCTCGGGCATCCCGCGCGACTCCTGCGAGTCGTCGGGCAGCAGCCACGTGTCCAGCGCGCGCCGGCTGACGCCGATGCGACTGGCGAACGTTTCGCGGGTCATGTTGAGGCGGCGCATCGCGTCGCGGAGGAAGGCTTGCTGGGGAACGGTCATCGGCGGCTCCTGGCGGAAAATATACGCGATGCGTATATTAGTTCCTGGCGCAATGAAGTCAAGGAAAATCTGCGTGAACGGGCTGTGTCGCTCGTGTGACACGCGACGGGCCCATACTGGCGCGCGGCGTCCGTCTCCGTATAATCAGGTCAGGCCCCGTGCCCTGCGTCTTGCAGGGCGCCATGCCGCAAACGATTCGCCCGGTCGGGCTTGTTGATTCGAAGGAGAGTGAGAATGACGCGTACGATTGCTGCAATGCTGCTGGTGGTGACCGCCGCGCTTGCCGGTTGCAATACGATGGCCGGCATGGGCCAGGACATTTCGAAGGGTGGCCAGGCGATCAGCGATTCGGCTGAAAAGGCCAAGTAAGCCGACCGGTTCCGGAATGCAGAAGGCGCCGGGCTGTCCCGCGATTGCGGGGCGGCCCGGCGCCTTTTTTTCGGGCTGCGTCGGTGCCGGCGGCGTCAGGCGTGTTCCACGAATGCGTAGCGGCCTTCGACCTTGCGCGGCGTGAACCAGCCGTAGTCGGGGAACATCCGGTTGCGGACGAACCAGACGTAGCCCACCAGCACGAGCGTGATAGCGAGGCTCGGCAGCGCGCTCGACGGATCGCGTCCGAGATCGGCGATGGTTTTCGGCAACTGCAGCAGCGACAGCAGGATGAACGCGTGATACGCGCCGGCGCGATGGGTCGCGAAGCCCCAGATGAACAGCAGCGATAGCGGCACCGTCAGCGCGAGGAACACCACGACGAGGCGATTGCCGAGCGCGCCCGATACGCCGCGGTCGCCGGCGGCTGCGGAGAAGTAATACGCGAGCAGGAGGCTGATCGCCAGCTGGGCGATGCCGAGCGCGATCAGGATCCAGACGTGCACCTTGTTCTTGCGGCAGCGTTCGGGATCGGGGCGCGACGCGATCAGGCGTGCGAGCACGCGATCCTTGAGCCCCTGTCCGGACAGATCGGCCAGCACGTCGGCCTTCCTCGTTCCCGCGGACAGCAGCGCCGCGATTCTTGTTTTGGCTTCCTTCCTGTTCATTGCGAGGCGGATTGTTGTTCGATGGTTGTCAAAGGTCCGGCCACGCGAATATTGCATCTTGCGGGGTGGCGCGCAACGGTTTTGCGGCGCGCGGACACATTCCTACAATTGCCGGCGGCGTCGCGGGAACGACGGGAGATCGACCGGCAATGCGACGGGACGGAGCGACCGTCGTTCGCGCAATAACGCGATGAACGCGCGATGAACGCGGATCAGTCGGCGGCGGTTTGTGCGGAGGGCGCGGGACTGGCCGGCTGTACCGGCTTCGTCGGGTGCGCGTCGCGTGTGCGCGCGGGCGGTTCGCGCCGCCGCGTCGCGCCGACGAGCATGCCCGCGACGACGAGCGCGATGCCGGCGACACGCGTGCCGTTCAGCGTTTCGCCGAACAGCGCGACCGCGAACAGCACGGCCGAGACCGGCGCGATCGCCGTAAACAGCGCGGCCTCGGTGCCGGTCGTGCGCGCCGAACCCGCATACCAGCACAGGTAGCCGAGCACGGTCGGCACCAGCGCGTAGTAGGCGATCGCCGACACGGCGCCGACGGTCCAGCCGCTCGCCGCCGCGCGCCATTCGAACGCGGCCGGCACGAGGGCGAGCACAAAGCCGAGGCCCGACATCGCGGTGGACAGCACGAGCGGCGGCAACGGTGCGGCAAGCCTCCGGTTGAGCAGGATGAATACGGCTTCGCACGCGACGGCGGCCAGCACCAGCGCATCGCCGGCAAGCGTCTGGAGCGACGGCATCGCCTGGCCGGGCGCGAACGTGACGAGCAGCACGCCGGCCGTTGCGAGCGCGGCGGCCGCCCAGTCGCGCGGCGTCTGCCGCTCGCGCAGCACGACGGCCGCGATTAGCGTCGACATCGCCGGCAGCGTGCCGAGCATCACGCCCGCATCGAGCGGCGACGACAGCTTCGTGCCGCTGATCAGCAGCACCGTATAGCCGACGCCGCCCGCCGCGGCCTGGATGACGAGCAGCACGGCGTCGCGCGCGGAAATGCGCGGCCAGCGCATCCGCTGCGCGCGCATCAGTGCGAACAGCAGCGGTGTCGCGATCAGGAAGCGCAGCGCGGTGGCCGCGAACGGCGGCAGGCCGCCGGCCGCGAGACGGCTCGCGATGACGGTGCTGCCGACGCCCGCCATCGCGGCGGCGAGATAGAGATAGCCAATCAGTCGTGTCTTCATGCGCCGCATCGTCGCGTACGGCGGCAATGCGCGTCTTGAACGAAATTGCAGCGAGTGGTGGTGGGCTGGGTGCCTGCACCGGTGGCACGGGTGGCCGCTGCTGCGGTTGACGAAGCAACCGCCTTTGATAGCGGCGCGTCCGGCGGCGTTGCGCCGGGATGACCGCAGCGTCAAACGGCCTGCGTGAATCGCCCCGGCGTGATCCCGAACTGGCGTGCGAATGCGCGCGTCAAGTGGCTCTGATCGGCAAAACCGGCTTCGGCCGCGGCATCGGCGATCGGCAGGCCGCTGGCGAGCAGCGCGCGCGCCAGCCGTGCGCGCGACTGGATCAGATAGGCGTGCGGCGTGATGCCGAGCTCGCGCGCAAACCCGCGCAGCAGCTGGAAGCGGCTCACGCCGCTCAGGTCGGCCAGCTCGGCGAGCGAAACGGGGGCGGCTGGCGCCGCGTCGAGCCGCTCCCGCGCGACGCGGATCGCCGGCGCGACGCCGGCCGCCGGCAGCGTGCGGCTCGCGTGCCGGGCCAGCAACCCGGCGACGAGCATCACGAGCGCCTCGTCGCGGGCGAGCGGCTGGGTTTCCCCTGCGACGATGCGCGCATGCAGGTGGCCGACGGCGGCCGTGAGCCGCGCGTCGCGTACCGCCGGATGCGCAAGCTCGACGCCTCCGAGGCCTTCTTCCGCCGCGACGCCCGCGACCAGCGCGGGCGCGAGGTACAGCATCCGCCAGCGCCGGCCCGTGCCGGCATCGATCGGTGAGCCGTCATGCATCTCGCCCGGGTTGACCATGATCGCGTCGCCGGCCAGCGCGTCGACCTGCCCGCGGCCGCTCCACGACCGGTGCGCGCCGCTGACGATCACGCCGACCCCGAATTCGTCGTGCGCGTGGCGCGGAAACGCGCGGTCGGATTCGAGGCTGATCGCCTCGATGCCTTCTCCCGTCCGTCGGTAGTGGGTGACACGGTGCATGTGCGCTCCTCGCGCCGGTTGCGGCGCGGATCACGTGCACTCTAGCGCGTTCCGGCGCCGCGCGCCCTTCATCCTTTTGGCCGATACCGCGCGGCGCGCGCAGCCCGCACCATGTGCACATGAGCAGCGTACACGGCCCGCCGGGCCTGAAGCTGCGCGGGAGACGGCAGGTGGAACGACAGGATCCGGTATTCATTCAGGTTGGCGCGCTCGCGGACGGCTTCGCGCCCGAAGCGAACATCCTCGCGTCCGTCGACGCGCTCGCCGGGCGCACGCTGGCGCTCGGCGACGCATCCGGTGTGTGGCGCGTCTACACGTTCGAGCCGGGCGCGCTGCAGTGGCGCGATGCGGCGACCGACACGGGCGGCCGCGAGCCGTGCCGCGTGACGCGGCTGCGCGACGGGCTGTACTTCGTCGACTACATCGATTCGGCCGCCCGCGCGACATCGGTCAGTCTCGTGATCGATCTCGACAACGGCGTATGGACGTCCGTCGTCGGCACGCTGCCGACCGAAGCCGATACACGCATCGACGCGTTCACGCGCGTCGCGCGCGGGCTGCCGCTGACGGGCGTCGACGCGGCGTTCCGGCACGGCACGCTCGGCGGCCACGCGCAGCCGGGGCCGTTGCACGGGCCCACGCGCGAGCTGATCGGCAAGCGGACGATGTACCGCTACAGCCCGACCGAATGCTACGAGCACATCTACCTGAACGAGAACTTCTACGCGTGGCAGTGCCTGCAGGGCGTCGAAGGCGGGCTGGCCGATGTCGACCGCTGCCATTACTTCAGGATCGCCGACGAACTGTACCTGTTCGTGTGGCGCGAAAAGGTGGTGCCGACGCTCGGCGTCGTGCTGATCGACCTCGCGCAGCGCAAGACCGACGGCAAGATCTTCGGCTACCAGGGCGGCGATTTCGGCACGCTGTCGAACTTCCAGGTCGGCGCCCATGCGCAGGTGCTGAACGAAACCGTGCATCCGCTCGGCGGCGAGGCGCAGCGATGAATGCCGTGCCGGGCAGCGGCCGCCTGCGTGCGGATTTCAGCGGCCGCGTCGTGCTCGTCACGGGCGCCGCACAGGGGATCGGCGCGGCGATCGCGCGCCGTTTCGCGGAATCCGATGCGTTCGTCGCGCTTGCCGATCTCAACGGCGAGGCCGCCGCCGCGCAGGCCGATGCACTCGCCAGCGCGGGTGGCGATGCGCGCGCCTATCGGGTGGACGCCGCCAGCCGCGACGAACTGGGCGCGCTGGTCGCGGCGGTCGAGCGCGACGGCGGCCGGCTCGATGTCGTCGTCCACAATGCCGCGTATTTTCCGCTGACACCGTTCGCGCAGATCGACGAGCCGACGCTCGAACGGACGCTGTCGGTCAACTTGTCGGCGCTGTTCTGGCTCGCGCAGGCCGCGTTGCCGGCATTCGAGCGCGCGGGGGCCGGGCGGCTGCTCGTCACGTCGTCGGTGACGGGGCCGCGCGTCGTCTATCCGGGGCTCGCGCATTACGCGGCGTCGAAGGCCGGCGTGAACGGCTTCATTCGCGCGGCGGCGCTGGAGTTGGCGCGCCGCAACGTGACGGTCAACGGCGTCGAGCCGGGGATGATCCGCACGCCGGCGGCCGGCAATCTCGGCGACGCGTCGGTCGCGGCGCAGATCGCGCGCGATATTCCGCTCGCTCGGATGGGCGAGCCGGAGGACATCGCGAACGCGATGCTGTTTCTCGCATCGGCCGACGCGGCGTACATCACGGGGCAGACGATCGTCGTCGACGGCGGCGCGACATTGCCGGAGAGCGGGGCGGTGCTGGGAGACGGGTAACGGCGAACCTGCAAGCGCGGTGGCCGCGACGAGGCCGCGGCCGGCAATGTGCTTGCTGCGGCGCCATCTTCGGCCGCGCCGCACACCGCTGCGACTACAGCCAGCCGTTGCGGATGAACTCGACGATCGAATAGCGGCGGTTCTCGAGATCGTGCTGCCGGACGGCCTCGACAATGCGCGACACGCCGTCCGCGTAGGGCGTCGCGCCGTACACACGCGATTCGAGCTGCAGGGTGCACGCGCCGTCGTCGATGCGGATCCGGTGAACCGCATGGCGCCCGAGCTGATCGTCGGGGATCGTGAATTCGCTGCGCTGCACGTCCGGGTCGCGCACGGAGCGGATGTCCTCCGGCCGCACGCCGAGCGACTGGCCGATGCCGACGGCCGTGCCGGGGACGGATGTCTTGCCTGCCTGATGCGACTCCGTCAGGCTGATCTCGCAGTCGCGAAACAGGTGGCCGCTGGTTTCCAGCATGCTCATGAACTTGAGCATCAGGATGTTCGTGTTTGGACAGAGCACGATCGGGAAGTCGTGCGATCCGGTTTCGAGGTCGGAGCCGGTAGACAGTTCGACGAGCGGCGACGCGGTGGCCTGGCAGAATGCGATCGCGGCGGCGAGTTCGCGGCCGGAACCGGCATGCACGACGATCGACCGGGCGTCGCTACGTCGGGCGTCGCTACGCTGCGCATCGGTTCGCGCGCTGTCCGACCACGGCATCACGCGACAGGTTGCCGGATCGAGCTTGTGCGAGCCGAGCAACTCGTTAGCCAGCTTGCCGGTTCCAACGACGAGTACTTGCATGGGATAGACGGGTTGAGGTTCAGGATTCGAGACGGGAATGGCGCGGGCCGTCCGGTAGCACGGCACGGGCGCGGCGCGTGCCGTGCGCCGCGCGCCGCGCCGGACCGGCCTCGCGCATTATGCCCGGCCGCCCGCATGCGCGCCTGCCGGGCCGTGCATGCGCCGCCGCAGCCTCGTCGCCATGCGCACGGACGCGTGAACGGCGTACGCTGTCGAATCGCCGGCCGTGCGCGCCCGTGCCGCGGCCGGCATGAACGATGCGTCACACATCAACAAGCAACCTCGATCCAGGAGAGAACATCGATGGAACACGACCTGAAAGGCAAGGCAATCGCGATCACCGGCGGATTCGGCCATCTGGGCGTCGCGACGGCCGCATGGCTGGGCGAGCGCGGCGCACGCGTCGCGTTGATCGGCCGCGGCGCGGCCCCGGCGGCGCAGGCGCTGCCCGGCGTGCCGGCCGACGCGCTGCGCATCGGCGGCATCGATCTCGTCGATCCGCAGGCCGCCGCGCGGGCGCTCGAAACCGTGCAGCGCGAATTCGGCCGGGTCGACGCGCTGCTGAACATCGCGGGCGCATTCGTGTGGCAAACGATCGCCGACGGCGATGCCGCCACGTGGGACCGCATGTACGAACTGAACGTGAAGACCGCGCTGAACGCATCGAAGGCCGCGCTGCCGTACCTGCTGGCGAGCCCGGCCGGACGTGTCGTCAACATCGGCGCGGGCGCGGCGTTCAAGGCCGGCGCGGGCATGGGCCCGTACGCGGCCGCGAAGGCCGGCGTCGCGCGGCTCACCGAGGCGCTGGCGGCCGAACTGCTCGACCGCGGCGTGACGGTGAACGCGATCCTGCCGAGCATCATCGATACGCCGCCGAACCGCACGGACATGCCCGACGCGGATTTCACGCGCTGGGTCCGGCCGGAACAGATCGCGGCGACGATCGGGTTCCTGCTGTCGGCCGACGCACAGGCGATCACCGGCGCGTCGATTCCGGTGAACGGCCGCGTGGCGTAGGGCGCCCGCGCGGGGCTTGCCGCGTCGCGGCTCGCGCCGGGTCCGGCCGTGCGTACAATGTCGCACCGGATTGCGCGAGCCCAGCCTGAGACCATGAATCAGCCCACTATCCTGATCGTCGAAGATGAAATGGCGATCGCGGACACGATCGTCTACGCCCTCGGCACCGACGGCATGCAGACCGTCCACTGCACGCTCGGGCAGGCGGCGCTCGACCGCCTGCGCGACACGCGCTTCGATCTCGTGGTGCTCGACGTCGGCTTGCCGGATCTCAGCGGCTTCGAAGTGTGCCGGCGGCTGCGCACCTTCACCGATGTTCCGGTGATCTTTCTCACCGCGCGGCACGATGAAATCGACCGGATCGTCGGGCTCGAAATCGGCGCCGACGATTACGTGGTCAAGCCGTTTTCGCCGCGCGAGCTGGCAGCGCGGGTGCGCGTGATCCTGCGTCGCTTCTACCGGACGGCCGCGCCGGAACCGGTGTCCGCGCCGGCCGCGGCAACCGAGCCCGTCGCACCGGGCTTCGCGCTCGACACCGACGGCGCGCGCGTGTCGTGGCTCGGCCACGCGCTGGACCTCACGCGCTACGAATTCGGCCTGCTGGCGCTGCTCGTCCGGCATCCGGGGCGCATCTATTCGCGCGAGCAGCTGATGGACCTCGTGTGGCACGAGGCGCTCGATTCGGCCGACCGCACGGTCGACACGCATATCAAGACGTTGCGCGCGAAACTGCGCGCGATCGATCCCGAGCGCGACCCGATCCGCACGCATCGCGGGATGGGTTATTCGCTGCAACCGTAACGACCGGCATCGCCCATGCATATCGGCCTGCGCATCTTCTTCGGCTTTTTCCTGATCGTCGGTCTCGCCGCGCTGATCACGCTGCGCGTGTTCGTGCAGGAGGTGAAGCCCGGCGTGCGCGAAGCGATGGAGGACACGCTGGTCGACACCGCACAGGTGCTCGCGACGCTGGCTTCCGACGACATGGCGAGCGGGCACATCGCCGACGGCGCGTTCGCGCGTCAGCTCGAAAAACTGCATGCGAGCCCGGTCAGCGCGAACGTGTGGGGGATGCGCAAGGACACGATCAGCTACCGGATCTACATCACCGACGCGCGCGGCATCGTGCGCTACGACTCGGCCGGCGGCGCGGTCGGCCATGACTATTCGCGCTGGAACGACGTGTACCGCACGCTGCGCGGCGAGTACGGCGCACGCAGCACGCGTTCGGACCCGAACGACGAGAGCAGCACCGTGATGCACGTGGCGGCGCCGATCCGCAACGGCAACGCGATCATCGGCGTGCTGACGATCGCGAAGCCGAACCAGACGGTCGCGCCGTTCATCGCGCGCAGCCAGCGCAAGATCATGCTGTACGGCGCGTTGCTGATGGGCGGCGCGATCCTGATCGGCGTCGCGTGCACGTGGTGGCTGGTGGTCGGGCTGCGGCGCCTGCAGCGCTATGCGCGTGCGATCGCGGCCGGCGAGCGCGCGGCGATGCCGCTGCAGGGTGCGAACGAGCTGGCCGAGCTCGGGCGCGCGGTGGAAAGCATGCATCAGCGGCTGGAAGACCGGCAGTACGTCGAAACCTACATCCACACGCTCACGCACGAAATGAAGAGCCCGCTGGCCGCGATCAGCGGCGCGGCCGAACTGCTGCAGGAAGAGATGCCCGTCGCGAACCGGCGGCGCTTCACCGAGAACATCCGTCGCCAGGCCGGCCGCCTCGAACAGATGATCCGCAAGCTGCTCGCGCTCGCCGAAGTCGAGCAGAAGCAGCGTCTGTCGGTGCATGAGCCGGTCGCGCTGCTACCGGAACTCGAACAGCTCGTCGACGATCTGGAGCCCCGCGCGCGCAAGCGCGGCGTGCGCCTGCAGATCGATGCGCCGACGCCGGACGCGGAGCCGGCCGTTGTCGAAGGCGATCCGTTCCTGTTGCGCCAGGCGCTCGGCAACCTGCTCGACAACGCGCTGGATTTCGCGCCGCAAGGCAGCACGATCCGGATCGCGATCGAGCGGCAGCCGGCGGGCCGGGCGCACGTCGCGGTCGTGCGCGTCGCCGACGACGGCCCGGGGATTCCCGACTACGCGCTGTCGCGCGTGTTCGACCGGTTCTATTCGCTGCCGCGCCCGGACGGGCAGGATCGCAGCACCGGCCTCGGCCTGTGCTTCGTCCACGAAGTCGCGATGCTGCATCGCGGCCGGATCGCGCTCGCGAATCGCGACGAAGGCGGCGCGTGCGCGACGCTGACGTTGCCGGCGGCGGGTTGAAGCGGACTTCACGCTCGCCTCACATTCGCGTCACGCCGGCTTCAATCGCGCTTCACCGCGCCGGCTCATTCTGACGGTACTTTCCACTCCGGTATCCGTCAGCATGAATCGAGTCCTGTTGTTCAAGTCCGTGATCACGGCGTTTCTCGTGTTGCTCATCCTGATTCCGCTGCAGATGGTCGGCGGCATCGTGCAGGATCGCTCCGCGTATCGCGACAGCGCGCTGCAGAACGTCTGGTCCAGCTATGCGGGGCCGCAGGTCGTGACGGGGCCGGTCCTCGTCGTGCAGTACACGGAAGTTACGCGCGTACGCGACGATACGCGCGCCGGCGGCGCGACCAAGACGAGTCTGCACCGCGAGAAGAAACGCCTGCTGGTTTTTCCGAAGACGCTCAAGGTTGACGGGACGCTGGAGACCAATGTCCGCTATCGCGGCATCTACAAGGCGCTCGTCTACGAGCTGACGGGCCGCCTGACGGGCACGCTGGCACTACCCGACCTGACGAAATTGCCGCAATCGGACGGCCATGTGAATTTCGATATCGACAGCGTCTACGTGTCGCTCGGCATCGGCGATATTCGCGGGCTGCGGTCACAGCCCGTGCTGAAGGTCGGCGGCAAACCACTCGAACTCGAGCAGGGCACGCAGTTGGAGAACCTGCACAAGGGCGTGCATGCGAACCTCGATCTCGCGGCGTTCGCGGGCGCGAATGCCGGGGCGGTCGTGCCGTTCAATATCGACCTGGCATTGCTCGGCACGCAATCGGTCGCGTTCGCACCGGTCGCCGACCAGAACGATTTCTCGCTGAAGTCGACGTGGCCGCATCCGAGTTTCTATGGGGCGTTCCTGCCGTATAGCCGCAAGATCGATGCGCATGGCTTCAGCAGCACATGGAGCGTTACGTCGTTCAACACGAAGGTGCGCGAGCAGATCGCGTCCGGAAACGGCGAGGAACTGTTCGAAACGGCGGCGGTGTCGGTAATCGAGCCCGTGAACACCTATCTGCAGGTCGAGCGTGCGACGAAGTACGGCGCGTTGTTCGTGATCCTCACGTTCGCGAGCTTCTTCATGTTCGAACTCGTGAAGCGGCTGCGCATTCACCCGATCCAGTATCTGCTGGTCGGCCTGGCGCTCGCGCTGTTCTTCCTGTTGCTGCTCAGCTTGTCCGAGCATATCCGGTTCGCGTATGCGTATCTCGCGGCAAGCGGCGCATGCATCGGGCTGCTCGGTTTCTATCTGTCGTTCGTGCTGCACAGCGTGAAACGCGGCGCGACGTTCGCGACGCTGCTCACGATGCTGTACGCGGCGCTCTACGGCCTGCTGCTGTCCGAAGACAACGCGTTGATGCTCGGCTCGCTGCTGCTGTTCGCGATTCTCGCCGGCATCATGACGCTCACGCGTCGCGTCGACTGGTATTCGGTCGGTGCGGCGTGGCAGCCGCTGGCCGACAAGCCGGGCGCGGGCACGGGCACGGGCACGGGGAAGTCGGGGCAGTGACGAAACGTATCTGATGGCTGACACCGGCCGGGTCGTTGCCCGGCCGGCGTGCATCTGAGAGACGTGCGGTGAAAGAGAACGGGAACGGGCGGCGCGCGGAGACATCGGCGCGCCGCCGTGTCATGCCGTCGACGACGACGGCGACGCCGGCTGGCGAAACCGCGCCAGCGGAATTTCCGCGATCGCCGCAATCTCGATCATCAGGTCGGCGCGGTAGAGGCGTTCGACCTGAACGGTCGTCGTCACCGGATACGGTTCGGCGAAGTACGTCTTGCGAAGGTCGCCGGCCTGCATGAACGCATCGATGTCGGTCGCGTAATGCACGAGCGAGATCACGTCCTGCATCCGTCCGCCCATCGCGGCGAGCACGGCGCGAATGTTGTCGAGGGTCTGCCGAACCTGCGCGCGCATGTCGCCGGCGCCGACCACCTGACCGTCCCGGTCGAGCGCCACCTGGCCCTTCAGGTGGACGATGCGGCCGTCGCCCTGGATCACGGCCATCGAGAACGCGCCGAACGGCGCCCAGACTTCCGGCGGATTCACTCCTTCTGTCATGACGCGGCTCCTGTCGGTCGAGGGGGCGGCGGTACGGGGCACGGTTGGCGGCAAGGCCGCCTGCAGGCCGTAGGCCATCACCTTATACTGGATGTTCCCCGTCATGTGATCCGAGCCGTGCCCAAGCCTGCTTCGCCGGATGCGTCCCCAGACGATCCGCGTCCGACCCCGCCTCAACAACCTGAACTGGAAGACTGCTGCAACAGCGGCTGCTCGCCGTGCGTCTTCGATCTGTACGACGACGCGCTCGCGCGCTATCGCATCGAGCTGGCCGACTGGGAAGCGCGGCAGGCGAAGCGCAAGCATCACCGCTGAGCCGGATGCCGGCGGGCGCGCATGCACCGTTCCTGCTTCGGGGGCCTCACAGCTGGCGGGCAATCCGTCCGGTTTCACGCGCCCGCACGCCGCCGCCGATGCAGCGGCCCGAGCGCCGTCGACAGTGCGATGCACGCGAGCAATACGACCGTCAGCGTAAACATCGATGTCCTGAACCCCAGCACGTAGTCGACAGCGGCCGGATCGATGCCGAGCCGCGCGAGGTGCTGTCGCGGCAACTGCTGATGTAAAACCGTGCCGCGCGACATGCGGCGGCGCATGGCGGACATCCTGTTCGCCGGGAAAATCTACGAGTAGCACCGTCCGGGCGATTCACGCACGCCGCATCGATCCGTCTACTCGGCGGCCTCTCCGTCGGCGTATGCACGCAGTCCGTCCGCCAGCGCGTCGAACACCGCCCGGCAGCGCGGGCTCGTCCGCAGGTCCTCGTGCATCACGACCCAGGTTTCCAGCCGCATCGCGGGCCCGTCCGGCAGCACGCGCACCAGCCGTGCGTCGCGTTTCGCGAGCCCCGTCTGGCAGAAGCCGATCCCGTAGCCGGCGCGGATCATCGCGAGCTGCGCGAGGTTGCTGTCGGTGCGCAGCGCGAACGCATCGCGTTTCCACGACGGCATCCCGCGCCCCGCCGAGCGGATGAACGGCGTGACCGTATCGAAGCCGATCAGCGCGTGATGCGCGAGTGCGTCGAGCGTCGCGGGCGCACCGTTTCGCGCCACGTAGTCGTCGCGCGCATACAGCCCGACTTCGATCTCGCCAACGCGCCGCGCGACGAGCGCGTCCTGCGCGGGCGGCGCCATGCGCACCGCGATGTCGGCCTCGCGCTTCAGCACGTCCTGGATGCGGTCGGTCGGAACCAGTTCGATGACGAGCCCCGGATGATCGTGCCGCAATTGCGCGAGCACGGGCGGCAGCACCTCGACGGCGATCACGTCGCTGGCCGAGATCCGCACGATGCCGCGCACGCCGGCGCCGTGGCTCGCGGCGGCGCGCTCGAAGGCGGCCGCCGCGCTGCGCAGCGCCTCCGCATGGCCGCGCAGCGCGAGCGCCGCCTCGGTCGGCAGCAGGCCCGACGGCGAGCGCGTGAACAGCGTCTGGCCGAACGCGGCTTCGAGCGCCGCGACGTGGCGGCCGGCCGTCGGCTGAGTGATGCCGAGCGCGCGCGCCGCGCCGGACAGCGAGCCTTCCGTCAGCACCGCGAGGAAGGTGCGATAGCGTTCCCAGTTCAGATCGGTGGTCATGCATAAATGTATAACTGATCTGCTAGGTTCGGCAATTCCTTGATAGCTCTCGGCCCGCCAGAATGCATCTCAAGACGGTTCATTCAAGGAGTGCGGCAATGACGACGAACGCAGGCGGGACGCAACGACAGGCACTCGTGCTCGGCGCGAGCGGCGGGATTGGTGGGGAAGTCGCGCGGCAGTTGCGCGACGCGGGCTGGCAGGTGCGCGCATTGAAGCGCGGGCTCGATGCCGACGTCGTGGAGCGCGACGGCATGGTGTGGATGCGCGGCGACGCGATGGATCGCGACGCGGTGGTGCGGGCCGCGCGCGGCTGCAGCGTGATCGTGCACGCGGTGAACCCGCCCGGCTACCGGAACTGGGCGACCCTGGTGCTGCCGATGATCGACAACACGATCGCGGCGGCGACGGTGGCGCAGGCGACGGTCGTACTGCCCGGGACGGTCTACAACTACGGCGCCGACGCGTTTCCGGTGCTGCGGGAAGATGCGCCGCAGCATCCGGCGACCCGCAAGGGCGCGATCCGCGTCGAACTGGAGCGGCGGCTGCAGGAAGCGACCGCGCAGGGCGTTCGTACGATCGTCGTGCGCGCGGGCGATTTCTTCGGGCCGCGCGCCGGCAACAACTGGTTTGCGCAGGGGCTCGTCAAGGCGGGGCGGCCCGTCGCGGCCGTCAGCGTGCCGGGGCAGCCGGGCGTTGGCCATCAATGGTCGTACCTGCCGGATGTCGCACGCACGATGGTCGAACTGATCGAGCGCCGCGATACGCTGGAGCCGTTCGCGCGCTTTCATCTCGGCGGGCATTGGGACGCGGACGGCACGCAGATGGCCGAGGCCGTCAGTCGCGTCGCGCAGCGGCACGGCATGCGGCCGGTGCTGCGGCGCTTTCCGTGGTGGTTCGTGTGGGCCGCGGCGCCGTTCGTGACGACGCTGCGCGAACTGCTCGAGATGCGTTACCTGTGGCGCGAGCCGATCCGCCTGGACAACGCGCGGGTGACGGCGGTGCTCGGCCGCGAACCGGTGACGCCGCTCGACCAGGCGGTGGAGGAGACGCTGGCGGGGCTGGGGTGTCTGCGGTGAACGACGGTTCCCGGGCGGTCGACAAGCGGGAGCAGGCGGGCGCGATGCCGTTCGTCGCAATGCATGGTGTCGGCCGGCATGGCGTGCACATCGGCCTCAGTCGCGCCCGCGCTCCCCGTTACGAAACAACCGGCAACACCTCGACCGCATACCGGTGCCGGAGGCTGCGCCCGAGCACCGGGTCGTGCAGCTCCATCTCGAACGCATCGCCGTCCGCCATTGCCGCGATGGCGCCATGCACGGCAACCGTGCCGCCATACATCGCGCAGCGTGCCGGCATCGCACGCCGGTCTTCGAAGCGCTGCCACAGCGCGTCCGGCGTCAGCAGGCCGCTGACCGCGCCATGCTGATACGCGACGCGCTCGCCGCCGCGCGCGATCAGCCATGAGCGCATTTCGATCCGGTCCCAGTGATCCGCGACGTCCGCGTAAAGCCACGCATCGCGGCCGAGCGGTTTCGCGCACACCTGCTTCGACACCGCGACGCCGTACGCTTCGACTTCGCGATCCGTATGATCGGAGCCGACCGTGACCAGCGTGCCGGCCGGACTGTCGACCAGCACGCATTCGATCTCGCCGCCCGAGCGTGCGCCGAGCACGCCGATCGACGGCGCCTGCGTGAGCAGCGCGGACGATACGCGATAGAAGCACGGCGTGGTCGACGGCGGCGCGACACCGAGCGCCGCGAGTTCGTCGATATGCGCGCGGATCGCTTCCGGATCGCGGCCGGCCCAGCCGGCGATCACGACGCGCTCGATCTCGACGTCGACGGCGGCCGGCGCGCGTTGCAGGGAAATCACGTTGAACGACAGGGCTTGCATGCGGTTATCCGTTTGAAGTGCGAAGGAAGGAATGAGCCGGCGGCGACGCTCATTCCGCCAGCGGCCGGTGCGCGGTCTCGCGCGCGACGATGAGCGCGATCGAGGTGACGACGAGCGCTGCGCTCACATAGAGAGACACGGCCGTCGTCGTGCCCGTCTGCCGGAACAGCGTGGCGATCAGGAGCGGTGCGAAGCCGCCGCCGACGATGCCGGCGAGCGTGTACGCGAGCGACGAGCCCGCATAGCGCACGCGCGTCGGGAACTGTTCGGTCACGAATGCGCCCTGCGGGCCGTACATCACCGCATGGATCACGAGGCCGATCGCGACGGCCGCGACGATCGCACCGGGGCGCGCCGTATCGAGCATCGCGAAGAACACGAACGCCCATACGATGCCGGCGAGCGCACCGGCGAGATACACGGGCCGGCGGCCGAAGCGGTCCGACAGCGCCCCGAAGAACGGCACCGCGAGCGCGTTGCAGGCCGTGCCGACCATCACGGCCGTCAGCGCGACGGGGCGCGACAGGTGCAGCACGGTCGTCACGTAGGTCAGTGTGAACACGACGATCAGCGCATACAGCACGTCCGAACCGATCCGCGAACCGCCAGCGATCAGCAGGCGCCGCCAGTGGTACTTCAGCACGTCGGCGACGGGCACCTCGGCGGTCGCGTGCGATTCGGCGAGCTGCTCGAACTGCGGCGTTTCGTCGACGCCGCGCCGCAGCCAGAAGCCGAACACGACGAGCAGCGCGCTGGCCGCGAACGGCACGCGCCAGCCCCAGGACAGGAAGTTCTCGGACGTGGTCGACAGCGTCACGAGCGCGATGCAGCCGGTGCCGAGCAGCGTGCCGAACGACGGGCCGATCTGTGTCCACGACGCGGACAGCCCGCGCCGGTTCTGGTCGCCATGCTCGACCGACAGCAGCACCGCGCCGGCCCATTCGCCGCCGAGCGCGACGCCCTGCACGAAGCGCAGCGCGACGAGCAGGATCGGGCTCAGGATGCCGGCCTGCGCATAGGTCGGCAGCGCACCCATCAGCGCGGTCGTCAGCCCCATCAGCACGAGCGTGAGCATCAGCACCGCACGGCGGCCGATGCGATCGCCCAGATTGCCGAACACGAAGCCGCCGAGCGGACGCGACACGTAGCCGACCGCATAGGTCGAGAACGCGAGGATCGTGCCGGCCAGCGGATCGACCGACGGGAAGAACAGGTGGTTGAAGACGAGCGCGGCGAGCGTGTTGTAGATCGTGAAGTCGTACCACTCGAGCGACGTGCCGATCATGCTCGCGGTCGCGAGTCGGCTGTTGCGGACGCGGCGGGGCGCGTGGACGGCGGGCTGGGCGAGAGTGCTCATGGTGTCGGGCATATCGTGATGTAGGACGGGATGAAGCGCGGGGCCGGCGCATCGGCCGCGCGCGAATGCGGCACGGCCGGCGTTGGCGTTCGTCAGGCAGACAGCGCGGCGGCGGTCGGCTCGGCTTCGCAGTCGCGGCGCGCGGCCGGCAGCGGCGCGGCGGCGCGCCACAGCAGATCGAAGGTGCGCACGTCGTCGTGCCCGGCGAGCGCGGCGGCCACACGACGCGTCGCGGCCGCATCGCTGCCTTCGATCAGCACGAGCGCGTCGGCGGCCGGGCATGCGGCCGCATCGGCGCCGATCGGCGCGGACAGCTCGGGTGCGGTGCAGAAGAGCCGTGCGGCGTGGATGCCCGGTTCGCGCAGCGCGGCATCGAAGCGCTCGCGCAGGTGCGGCACGTCGATGCGATCCGGCGGCAGCACGAACAGCGCGAGATGCGCGCCTTCGCCGTCGCCGGCCTCGATCGTCAGTTCGCCGACGCGCCGCTGCGTACCCGTCATGCGTTCGAAGTTCGCGAGCGACCACGCGGTCTGCTGCGTGAATGCGCGCCGGTACGCATCGCTGCGGAACACGTCGAGCGTGTCGGTCACGTAGAGCGCGAGGTACTGGCGCGTGCCGCCGTCGGTTGCGCGAAAGCGCCGTGCGTGCGTGAAGCCGGGAATCGCGACACGTTCCTGCATGTGCTCGCGGTCGTACCACGCGTTGAAGTCGGCTTCGTGCGCGGGGTCGATATCCGTCCAGACGCAAAGCTGGCCGTGCGGAAGGGAAAGGCGGGTCATCGCGGGGTTCCTCGTGACGGGGGTGTGTCAGGAACCGCAGTTTCCCGAAGACGGGCCGCGCCCGTCCAACAAGAAAACAAATTCGCGGTGAACAGGTTTTCTTATGAGCGGTGCGGGCGGCGTTTGGCAGGGGCGGCGGGGGCAGCGGGCGGTGCGGATTTCGTCTTGCGTTTCTTCTGCGTCGGGGGGCTTGCCTTTGCCTTCGTTTTTGCCGATGCAGCGGGTGCAGCGGGTACAGCGCGTGTGGGGCGCGCATCGGCTTCGGCGGCGGCGGTTGCCCTTGCCGGGTTCGGAGCGGCCGTCATTGCGCGCGCGACTTCGCTGGCGAGTTCCGCGATGCGCGCGGCAACCGGCAGGCCCTGGCTTCGGTACGTCGCGACGAGCGGCAGCGCGGGGAATTCGGGGTCGACGTCGAGCAGTTCGAGCGCGCCTTCGTTCAGTTCGCGCCCGATGATCGCGGGCGGCAGCGCGGCCACGCCGAAGCCGTCGGCGACGAGGCGGATCATCGCGGCGACCGACGTGATGCAGTTGATGCTGGCCGGCCGCTCGACGGCCGCGAACAGCCGCTCGATCGTCGCATGCGGCCCCGAGTGGCGCGAGAAGCTGATGATCGGAAATTCGGCCAGGCGCGCGACGTCGAGCGGCTGGCCGCCGAGCCCGAGGCGCGGGCTTGCCGCCCAGCGCACGGGGAATTCGCACAGCGGCAGGTTCGTGAAGTCGGGGCCCGGCACCGGGTCGGTCTGCAGGATCAGGTCGACGCCGTCGGTGCTGAGCAGGCGGATCAGGTGCAGCGTCGTGTCGCTCGTGATCTCGACGTCGAGGCGCGGATAGCGCTCGCGCAGCTGCGCCATCAGCGCCGGGAACCAGCTGTGCACGATCGATTCGATCACGCCGATCCGGATCAGGCCCGCGTCGCTCGCCGCATCGATGTCGCGGCGCATTTCGCCGTCGAGCCGCACGATCCGTTCCGCGTACGCGAGCATGCGCCGGCCCGCGGGCGTGAGCGTGGCCGAGCGCGTGTTGCGGTCGAACAGGCGCACGTCGAACGCTTCCTCGAGCGACGCGATGCGGCTCGACACGGCGGCCTGCGTCGTGTGCAGTTTTTCGGCGGTGAGCCGGAAGTTTTCCAGCTTCGCGAGCCAGACGAAGGTTTCAAGAAACCGGATGTTCATCGAATTCCAAACGGTGAGGCGGTGCCGGATGGGCGGCGCGATCGGTCGATGGTAGCGGATTTTCGGGGCGGGAAACGAGCGGGCGGAGCGGTGAGCGCGCCGTAGCCGGTGCCGGGACGGGCGGCGAAGTGCCGGAGGACGTGCACGGAACGCCGCCCGCAGCGATGGGTCACGCGGGCGGCGCGCCCCCGCGCATCAAAGCTTGTCGAATGCGAGCGTCGGCACGTCGACGACCATCGCGCCGCCGTCGGCGACGAGCGTCGCGCCGGTCACGAACGACGCATCGGGCGACGCAAGGAACGCGCAGACGGCCGCGATTTCGTCCGGATCGGCCGCGCGCCGCAGCGGCACGTCGGCGCTGACGCGCGCATACGCGCGCTCGAGCGTGTCGCCATGCGCGGCCATCAGCGGTTCCATTTCCGCGTCGGCCATCGGCGTGCGGACCCAGCCCGGGCACACGGCGTTCGCGCGCACGCCGTGCGGCCCGTAGTCGCGCGCGAGCGACCGTGCGAGCCCGAGCAGCGCGTGCTTGCCGACCGTGTAGCCGCACACGCCGGGCCCGGCCGCGAGCGCCGCGATCGACGCGACCAGCACGATATTGCCGTGCTGCGCGATCAGGTCGGGCAGGCATGCGCGCGCGCTGACGAACGCGGTGTCGAGGTTCGCGTGCATCGCGTCGCGCCACTGTGCATCGTCGGTTTCGTCCGCACGGCCGACACCGTGGCCGCCGGCGCACGCGACGAGCGCGTCGACGCGGCCGAAGCGTTCGGCGATGCGCGGCAGGAAGCCGGCCCAGTCGGCGGTGCTCGCGGCGTCGCCCGCGAGCGCGAGACCGCCGGTTTCGGCGGCCAGCGCGTCGAGCGGCGCCTGACGCCGGCCGATCAGCACGACGCGGTCGCCGCGGCTGGCGAAGCGGCGCGCGCACGCGGCGCCGATGCCGGTGCCGGCGCCGGTGATCGCGATCGTGCGGGGTTGCGGGTGCGTCATATCGTGCTCCGGAAAGGTGTCGTTTCCGGTCACTTTAGGCGGTGCCGGCCAGCGCCGGTATCAGCCGAAAGGATGAACGTGGACGGCGTCCGTCTGGCCGGAACGGTCGAGACTCATTTTGCAAAGGCTGACGATGTTCGGCGCCGAATCGCTCTATCCTCCACATTTTTGGGATAAGTCACGAAAGCCCGGCAAAATAGCGCGGGCGTGCCCGTGCATCGACGCGCGGCGCGTTGGCCGGCCGATGCCGTCGTGCGAGCGGAGCGGCAGGCCGGCGACATCGGCACGCGCGAGCGTCCGATGCTCAGACATCGCGTTTGCCGATGGATCGTGTCGCCACGGCTGATCGCCCGGTTGCGCGCTGGCGCGGCCGGACCATCGACAAGAACAGGGAGGGGCCGGCAATGAGGCTGGACGACGAAAGAGAGAGCATGAACGTCGAGGATCGCCGCGGTGCCGGCGGTTTCGGCGGCGGGCGCGGCGCGACGATCGGCATCGGCACGATCGTGGTCGCGCTGGCCGCGTCGTATTTCTTCGGGATCGACCCGCGCGTGGTGCTCGAAGGCGCGTCGGCGCTGCAGGGCCGCCAGCAGCAGGCGCAGCCCGCGCCGGCGCAGCGCCAGGGCGCGCCGGCGAACGATCCGGGCGCGGTGTTCACGCGCAAGGTGCTCGGCAATATCGAGCGCACGTGGACGGGCGTGTTCAACAGCCAACTGCATGCGCAGTACGAGCCGCCGAAGCTCGTGATGTTCACGAACTCGACGCCGACCGCATGCGGCACGGGCCAGACGGCGATGGGGCCGTTCTACTGTCCAGGCGACCGCAACGTGTATATCGATCTCGGCTTCTACGACGAACTGCGCAAGCGCTTCGGCGCGGGCGGCGATTTCGCGCAGGCTTACGTGATCGCGCACGAAGTCGGCCATCACGTGCAGAACCTGCTCGGCATTTCCGACAAGGTCGACGCCGCGCGCAGGCGTTCGAGCCAGGCGCGCTCGAACGCGTTGTCGGTGCGGATGGAACTGCAGGCCGACTGCTTTGCCGGCGTGTGGGCGAACAACGCGCAGCACGCGAACCAGCGGCTGATGGAACCCGGCGATTTCGAGCAGGGGCTGAAGGCGGCGGCCGCGATCGGCGACGATCGCCTGCAGCAGCAAGGGCAGGGCCGCGTCGTGCCGGAAAGCTTCACGCACGGCACCAGCGACCAGCGCGTGTACTGGCTCCGGCGCGGAATGGAGTCGGGCGAGGTGAGCGCGTGCGACACGTTCGCCGCGAACGCGCGCTGACGTTCGCGTACTTTGGGCGTTCGCGCACGTCGGAGGCGGTCGTGCGTGAACCTCCGTTGCGGTAGCGCGGTCACGCGTCCGGCATCACTTGCACCCGACCTTCGCCTGATCCGCTTCAGGAAACCTGTCCGGATAACGAAAAGACACCCCGGGCAACCGGCACCATCAGTAGACCGCTGGAACGCCGGGTGGACGGTGTTTGAAGCGTCGATGCACCCAGTAATACTGTTCCGGAAATCGCATAATCTGCGCCTCGAGAAACGCGTTCATTCTCCGTGCATCGGTCGTGTCACTTCCAGATGGGAAATCGCTGAGCGGCTCGAAGATGGTCAGCTTGTATCCCTTGAAATTCGGCAACACCTCCGTCACGAACGGCACCACCCGCGCATGGCCCAGTGCTGCAAGCCGCGAGACGGAGGTCAGCGTGCAGGCGGGAACGTCGAAGAATGGGACAAACACGGAGTTGTCGATGCCGTGATCCATGTCCGCCGCGAGCATGACGGGTTTGCCGGAACGAAGGATTCCCAGGATCTTTCTGGCGCTCGTGGAGCGTTCGATCATCTCCGCGCCGAACCTGCCGCGTTGTCGCTTTGCAAGGTCGCAGAGACGCGTGTTCGACATGCGTGTGTACAGCGCTGCGACAGGAAACTGCATCGAGTACAGCATGCATCCGACCTCGATGCCCACGAAGTGGAACCCCATGAAGATGGTAGGCGGCGCATCCTTGTCTTCGAGATCGATCTTGCTTTCGATCTGGACGATATTCTTTATTGCCTGCGCACTACCGAACCACTGAATGCCGCGTTCGAGATAGCTGCGGACAACCTGCCGAAAATGATCCTTCGCAAGATCGTTGTACTCACGTTCGGTCTTTTCCGGAAAGCAAAGGCGCAGGTTGACGAGTACGACATGTTTGCGGCGACTCGGAAGCGCATACAACGCCGCCCCGAGAACACTGCCAAGTCTGGCGACCAGCGGGTACGGCAGGACTGAGAAAGCGCGCAGCAGCGTGACGACGAGGGCGTGACCGAGTTGTTCCAAGAATTGTTCCTGAGCGCCATGTGGGAATGTTGTCGTTCGCTAACAACGAACGTCCATTGAGGAAAATGACAGAAGCAGCGTCGTCGTTTTGGCGCGCCAGGTTGCGGCGGGGCGTTGCGGGATAGAAAATCGCGTCTGGACCGAATTTCCCGCCCTGATCGAAGCAATGGCCGGCGGGATGAAGATGGATGCCTGAAAATGACAATAATGAGCTCGCCGCGAG
Source organism: Burkholderia pyrrocinia (assembly GCF_003330765.1). Lineage (NCBI taxonomy): Bacteria > Pseudomonadati > Pseudomonadota > Betaproteobacteria > Burkholderiales > Burkholderiaceae > Burkholderia > Burkholderia pyrrocinia. The sequence goes on from NZ_CP024903.1 coordinate 872,059, forward strand.
CGACCGCATTATCACATGCCCGGTCGGGTGTCCCCGTCCTGTTTTTGTCAGCTCGCTGATTGTTTCCCCGTTGGTCGGATACCGGCAGACACCGGACCGCTTGCAGCTGTTGCCCGGGTGGCTGACATGGGGCGGACGCAGTTACTTCCGGCGATCGGCGCGGCGATTTGCCGATTCGGGCTCACGGGCGCGTGGCGGCCGCGCGTAGGCTGGCCTGGTTTTCGTCGCATTTGCCCGCCCGCCGATACCGTTCATGCCGACTTCCCCCGTCACTGCCGATTCGGACGCCGCCGACTGGCGGCGCGCGCTGCGCGCATGCGTGGACGCGTTCGACGCGTTCGCGAGCCCGTCCGCGATCGTGTTCTACCGACTCGACGCGAGCGGCGAGCCGGCCGATTTCGAGCTGTTCGGGATGCCGGAGTCGATGCATCGCACCTACGTCGCGCGCTACCGGATGCTCGATCCGCTGCATCCGTCGCGCTGCGCGGCCGGCGAGCGCGCGGTCGTCACGCTCGCTTCCCAATTGCCTGACGAAAGACGCGATGCGTCCGCGTACTGGACCCGTTTCCTGAGGCGGCACGACGTGGCCGACGTCGTCGAGATCTGGCTGCGCGACGCGGGCCGGACGGTCGGCGCGTTCTCGTTGCTGCGCTTCGGGATCGGCGCAGCGGGCAGCGGCGTGGCCGGAAATGGCACGGCAGGCCGGTTCGCGCCCGGCGAGGTCGACGCGCTCACGCGCCTGCAGCCCGTTGCCGAGGCCGCGCTGAGCCCGCTTCTGCGCGCGCGGCGCGGGATTCACCGGATCGGCTGCGAAGAGCGGCTGACCTATCGCGAGGAGCAGATTGCGCGCCTCGTGCGCGACGGCTGCTCGAACAAGGAGATCGCGCGCGATCTTGCGCTCGGTCAGCCGACCGTCAAGACCCACCTGATGCGCATGTACCGCAAGCTCGGCGTGTCGAATCGCACCGAGTTGGTCGGGGCGCTGTTCCTGTAGGGATCGGGCGTCTCTGCGGCGCCATCGTCCGTTCCGGCTTCGTCAACGACGGGTTTCCGATCGCTCGCCGGCCGAAAGCTTTGTAAAAATTTGCCGCCCCACGCGCTGCCAATTTGCGCTCACCGAGCGCGATCCCTCGTCGATACAGTGGTACGGCGTCCGCGTGCCAACGCGCATGCGGCCCAGCCACGACAATCATCGAGACGCCCATGAGCAACACGAACTTCGTCGCCGTCAGCGACACCGTGCGCACTTTCGTTGCGCGCGATTTCGGCCTCTTCATCGACGGTGAAATGCAGCCCGCGCAGGCGGCCGCGCGACTCGACGTATACGACCCCGCGACGGGCGAGCGGCTTGCGACGGTCGCGGATGCCGACGAACGCGATGTCGACCGCGCGGTCGCCAGCGCGAAGCATGCGTTCGACGCCCGCGTGTGGAGCGGGCTGCGCCCGGCCGACCGCGAACGCATCCTGCTGAAACTCGCCGACCTGATCGAACGCGACGCCGAAACGCTCGCGCAGCTCGAAACGCTGAACCAGGGCAAGTCGATCCACGTGTCGCGCGCGGTCGAGGTCGGCGCGAGCGTCGAATACGTGCGCTACATGGCCGGCTGGGCGACCAAGATCACCGGCCAGACGCTCGACGTGTCGATCCCGTTCCCGCCCGGCACGCGCTACACGGCCTATACGCGCAAGGAGCCGGTCGGCGTGGTCGCCGCGATCGTGCCGTGGAATTTCCCGCTGATGATTGCGGTGTGGAAGCTGATTCCCGCGCTCGCGGCCGGCTGCACGATCGTGCTGAAGCCGTCGCCGGAAACGCCGCTCACCGCGCTGCGCCTGGCCGAGCTCGCACGCGAAGCCGGCGTGCCGCCCGGCGTGTTCAACGTCGTCACCGGCGGCCGCACGTGCGGCGCCGCGCTCGCGAGCCACCCGTCGATCGCGAAGATCTCGTTCACGGGCTCGACTGCGACCGGCAAGCTGGTCGGCGCGGCGGCCGTGCAGAACATGACGCGTTTCTCGCTCGAGCTCGGCGGCAAGAACCCGATCGTGATGCTCGACGACATCGACGTCGCGCAGGCGCTCGACGGCGTCGCCGCCGGAGCGTTCTTCAACCAGGGGCAGGTGTGCGCGGCCGCATCGCGCATCTATGTGCACCGCAGCAAGTTTTCGCAGCTCGCGGACGGCCTCGCGGGCGTCGCGCAATCGATGAAGCTCGGCGCGGGCCTCGACACGACCGCGCAGATCAACCCGCTGGTCTCCGCGCAGCATCGCGACAAGGTCGTCCAGCACATCGAAGGCGCGCGCCGCGCCGGCCTCACATTCCTCGCGGGTGGCACGTCGGCCGACGACCTGCCCGGCTATTTCGTGAAGCCGGCGGTGATCGCCGATCCGCATCCGGACAGCGCGATCGTGCGCGACGAGGTGTTCGGCCCGGTGATCGTCGTCATGCCGTTCGACGACGCGGCCGACGCGGTGCGCCTCGCGAACGCGTCGCCGTACGGCCTGGCCGCGAGCATCTGGAGCAACGACCTGAAGCGCGTGATGAACCTCGTGCCGCAGATCGAGGCCGGCACCGTGTGGGTGAACTGCCATATCCCGCTCGACCCGTCGATGCCGTTCGGCGGCTACAAGCAATCGGGCATCGGCCGCGAATTCGGCCAGTACGCGATCGAAGGCTTCACCGAAACCAAATCCGTCTGCATCGCGCACTGACGCGCGGCGCGAACCTCGAACCCGAACGACCCCAGTTCAAACGATCCGACAGTGGAGACTGCAATGAGCTACAACGAAGCGAAATTCTGGCATCCGATGGTGCACCCGAACGAAATGAAGCAGCGCAAGCCGATCCGCATCGTGCGCGGCGACGGCTGCTACGTGTTCGACGACGAGGGCCGGCAGCTCGTCGACGGCGTCGCGGGCCTGTGGAACGTGAACGTCGGCCACAACCGCCAGGAAGTGAAGGATGCGATCGTGCGCCAGCTCGACGAGCTCGAATACTTCCAGCTGTTCGACGGCATTTCGCATCCGCGCGCGGAAGAGTTGTCGAAGAAGGTGATCGACCTGCTCGAACCGGAAGGGATGCGCCGCGTGCTGTACAGCTCGGGCGGCTCCGATTCGATCGAGACCGCGCTGAAGATCGCGCGCCAGTACTGGAAGGTGCGCGGCCAGGCCGATCGCACCAAGTTCATCTCGCTGAAGCAGGGCTATCACGGCACGCATTTCGGCGGCGCGTCGGTGAACGGCAACACGGTGTTTCGCCGCAACTACGAGCCGAACCTGCCCGGCTGCTTCCACGTCGAGACGCCGTGGCTGTACCGCAACCCGTTCACGCAGGATCCGGAGGAACTCGGCCGGATCTGCGCGGAAATGCTGGAGCGCGAGATCCAGTTCCAGAGCCCCGACACGGTCGCCGCGTTCATCGCGGAGCCGATCCAGGGCGCGGGCGGCGTGATCGTGCCGCCGGCCAACTACTGGCCGCTCGTGCGCGAGGTGTGCGACCGCTATGGCGTGCTGCTGATCGCCGACGAGGTCGTGACGGGCTTCGGCCGCAGCGGCAGCATGTTCGGCAGTCGCGGCTGGGGCGTGCGCCCGGACATCATGTGTCTGGCGAAGGGGATTTCGTCGGGCTACGTGCCGCTCGGCGCGACGGTCGTGAACGCGCGGATCGAGGACGCGTTCGCCGCGAATGCGGACTTCGGCGGCGCGATCATGCACGGCTACACGTATGCGGGCCACCCGGTCGCGTGCGCGGCCGCGATCGCGAGCCTCGATATCGTCGTGAAGGAAGACCTGCCGGCGAATGCGGCGAAGCAGGGCGCGTATCTGCTCGAAGCGCTGCAACCGTTCGCGGAACGCTTCGCGGCAGTCGGCGAGGTGCGCGGCAAGGGGCTGATGCTCGCGCTCGACCTCGTCGCGAACAAGGAAACGCGCGAGCCGATCGACCCGCTGTCCGGCTATGCGAACACGGTCGCGGAAGTCGCGCGCGAGCACGGCGTGCTGGTGCGCCCGGTCGGCACGAAGATCATCCTGTCGCCGCCGCTCGTGATCCAGCGCGAGCAGCTCGACCGGATCGTCGACGCGCTCGCGGCAGGCTTCGAGGCCGTGCCGTTCGCCTGACGGCGTGATCGCGTGACGGCAAACCGGCGGCGGGCGGCCTGGCCGTCACCGCCGGTTTGCCGATTTGCGCTATGACCGGATTATTTTGACTGCGTATTTTTTCGACATCGGATCAACGTGTGATCGACAGGGGACCCGGGTGCAGTCAGCGCTGAAGCGCCGCCCCGGGCCGACCGCAAGGCAAGGGACCTCGGCCGCTGTCGAAGCGGCGGTTCAGGTCGACAAAGGAAGGAGACAAAGATGTCGGGATGGTCAGGAGTTACCGGCGCCGCGGGCGACACGCCCGCCGGCACGCCGGCCGAAGCGGGCGGCGGCACGGCGCTGAAGGCGGGCGCGGTCGGTTTCCCGACCGCGCTGGCGAGCGCGGTCGGCCTCATCATGGCAAGCCCGGTGATCCTCACCGCGACGTCGGGCTTCGGGATGGGCGGTTGGGCGTTCGCGGTCGCGATGATCATCGCGTTCGTGATGATGCAGGCGCAGGCGACCACGTTCTCCGAAGCCGCCGCGATGCTGCCGACGGCCGGTTCGGTTTACGATTACCTGTCGTGCGGGCTGGGCCGCTTCTGGGCGATCACCGGCACGATCTCCGCGTATTTCCTCGTCCACGTGTTCGCCGGCACGGCGGAGACGATCCTGAGCGGCATCATGGCGCTCGTCAATTTCGAATCGCTGAACGCCGCGTTCGAGAAGCACAACAGCTCCTGGCTCGTCGGCGTCGGCCTCGTGGTCACGTTCGCGATCACCAACATCATCGGCATCAAGGTATTCAGCAAGCTCGAGATCGTGCTGACGGCCGGCATGTGGCTGTCGCTGATGATCTTCGGGATTCTCGGGCTCGTGGCCGCGCCGGCCGTGCACCTCGACGGCTGGTTCGGCGGCTCGGAAGTCGGCACGTCGGTGCCGGCCGTGCTGTCGCTGGTCGGGATGGCGATGTTCATGTTCGTCGGCTGCGAGTTCGTCACGCCGCTCGCGCCGGAGATGAAGGCGCCGGGCCGCACGATTCCGCGCGCGATGACGCTCGGCCTCGTCGGCGTCGCGATCTGCATGTTCCTGTACGGCGCGGCGATCCGCCGCCAGGTCGCGAACGTGCCGGTGAGCCCCGACGGCCTCACGCACCTGCTCGACACGCCGGGCGCGATTCCCGCGTTCGCGCTGCAGGTGCTTGGCCCGTTCGGCCGCATCTGGTTCGGCATCGCGTTCCTGTGCGCGGGCGCGGCGACGATCAACACGCTGATGGCCGGGCTGCCGCGCATCCTGTACGGGATGGCGATCGACGGTGCGCTGCCGCGCTGCTTCGCGTACCTGCATCCGCGCTTCAAGACGCCCGTGGTCGGCATCGCCGCGGCGGCGATCGTGCCGATCTTCCATGCGTGGCTGATCAACGGCAATCTCGACAGCATCCTGCACCTCGTGCTCGCCGCGACCTGCGCGTGGGGCACCGCGTACCTGCTCGTCACCGCGTCGGTGGTGATGCTGCGCATCCGCCGCCCGGACCTGCCGCGCCCGTACCGTTCGCCGCTGTTCCCGCTGCCGCAGATCGTGTCGAGCGTCGGCATCGTGCTCGCGATCTGGTACATCACGCCGCCCGGGATGAACGCGCGCGACATCTACGTGCCGTTCGGCGCGATGCTCGGGCTCACCGCGCTGTACGCGCTGTTCTGGACGCTCGTCGTGCAGCGCCGCCATCCGTTCAAGCCGGTGCCGGTCGAGGAAGTGCTGCGCAACGAGCACGTCGCATCGTGAAGGCCGCGCTCGCCCGCTGGCGCGCGGCGCCCGACGCGCCGCCGCCCGGCCATCGGCCCGGCGCGATCGCCGCGCGCGTGCTCGCCGACCTGCGTGCCGCGCGCGATGCCGATGGCGTTGGCAGTCCGACGGCCCGGCTGCCGAACGGCGTGCGCGTGAGCATCGAAGAGCGCGTCGAGCGCCAGTTCCTGATGCATACGGTCAGCGTGCAGGTGGTGGCGACCGCATGTGGCCCGGCCGTGCAGGGCCGCGCCCGCGTGCGGCAGACCGGCTGGCTGCGCCGCACGGGCATCGATGCGATGCCTGAGCAGGGATGCGACCCCGGATTCGTCAGCACGGTGGCGGCCCTCGTCGCCGAGCCATCGCTGGCCGATGCGCTGCGGCCGCTGCACCTGGCCGATTGCGCGATCGACGCGCGCGACGGCCGCTGGACGCTTGCGATCGTGCCGTTCGGCGGCAGCGAGGTCGTGAACCGGATGCCGTCGTTTCGTCGCTACGTCCGGCTGACCGGCGAGCAGGCGGATGCGCTGTCGGCGGCCTGTCTTGCGTTCGAAACCGCACTACGCAGAATTTTGCAGGGGTAAGCTTTGACGTTGCGTGCCGTGCGAACCCGGCGGCCGCATCCAGGAATCAGGGTTTTACCGGAGATGCCGATGCTGTTCCAGTCACGCTCACACGAAGACGTGCACGATCACGGGCTCGCGATCGCGGGCTGGCATCAGGTCTACCGCCAGATGACGCCGGGCCGGTTCAAGGGCACGGTCACGCAGGTGCTGTACGACGATTTCCATTTCTTTCGCGAAACGACCAACCGGCGCGTCGCGCAAACCGGGCTCGCACCGGCCGGGCGCACGTCGCTCGCGGTGCCGCTGTCCGTGCCGCTCGCGGGTACGTTCCAGGGCCAGCCGGTCGACGGCTATGCGCTGCTGGCGCTGCGCGCCGGCGAGGATTTCGAATTCCACACGCCGGAAGGGATGGGGCTCGTCGGGATCAGCGCGGCGTCCGACATGGTCGACGAGCTGTGCGAGGCCGAATTCGGCGCAGCCGGCGCGCGCAGGCTGCGGCACGTGACGCGGCTGTCCGACGCACAGGGCGTCGCGCTCGGCGTGCGGCTGTCGTCGCTGATCGACGACGCGCAGCGCAACCCGGGCCACCTCGAATACGCGGCCACCCGCAAGATGTTCCGCGACGCGATGCTCGGCATGTTCCTCGATGCGCTCGAACAGGGCATCGGCATCGAGCGCCGCGACATCACGCACGCTACCTATAGCGACATCGTGAGCCGCTGCGAGAAGCATCTGCGCGACCGGCCCGAAGAACCCGTTACCGTGCTCGAACTGTGCCGCGCGCTGCGCTGCAGCCGTCGCACGCTGCAAACGAGCTTCCAGCGCGTCGCCGACGTCACGCCGGTCGGCTATCTGCGCACGATCCGGCTGAACGCGGTGCGTCGCATGCTGCGCACGACGTCCGTGCAGCAGCTCGGCGTTGGCGAGGCCGCCGCGAGCTGGGGTTTTACGCATCTCGGTTATTTCGCGCGCGAGTATCGCGACCTGTTCGGCGAGCTGCCTTCCCGGACGACGCGTCCCGAATGACGCCGGCGCACCCGCGACGGAACCGTCGCGGGCAGCGCGCTCCACCGTTTGCCGATTTGCGATAGAGGTCCTGAATTTTCGCTGGATAGAGTCCTGTCACCCATATCGACAACACCATCGGTTTGCACTGCGAACCGATGACAACAGAGGGCGGGACATGAAGATCGGACGACGAATGGCCGCGGCCGCGGCCGCGCTGGGTTGCATGCACGCATACGCGCAGACATCGGGCAGCGTGACGCTGTACGGCACCGTGGACACCGGCATCATCTACTCGACGAACCAGCAGTTCATGCGCGCCGACGGAAGCACGGGCGGCGGGCATGCATGGCAGATGGGCGGCGGCAACCTCGTGCCGTCCCGCTTCGGGTTCCAGGGCGCCGAGCCGCTCGGCGGCGGGCTCGACGCGGTGTTCACGCTCGAGCAGCAGTTCCTGTCCGCGAACGGGCAGGCGCTGCAGGGCGGCACGGCATTCAGCCGGCAGGCATGGGTCGGGCTGCGCCAGGACGGGATCGGTACGCTCGGCCTCGGCCGGCAATACGACTCGTACACGGACATGCTCGGTGCGTATGTGTCGAGCAACAACTGGGCGACGCCGTACGGCTCGCATCTCGGCGACGTCGACAACCTGAATGCCGCGTTCAACTTCAACAACGCAGTGAAGTTCACCAGCGCCGATTTCAACGGACTCACGTTCGGCGGCACGTTCAGCTTCGGCGGGCAGGCCGGCGACTTTTCCGCGAAGCGCGGTTATGCGGTGGCGGTGACGTATACGCGCGCGCCGGTGGCGTTCTCGGTCGGCTACCTCGACCTGCATCAGCCGCTCGACGCGGCGCTCGGCGGCGCGAGCGGCTATATCGGCGATTTCGCGTGCAGCAATCCGGGCGCGATGTACTGCCTGCTGCAGGATGCCGGGTCGATGCGCGCGTTCGGCGCGGGCGGCTCGGTGACGCTCGGCGCGGCGACGGTCGCGCTCACCTACACGCATACGCGCCTCGGCGACAGCCGCTATTTCTCGACCACCGCGCAGCCGCGCACGCAGGCGTTCACGTTCGACATCGGCGAGCTGAACGTCACGTATATGTTCACGCCCGCGCTGCAGGGCGGCGTCGCGTACATCTTCAACGCTGCGCATACCGACGGGCGCGGCACGACGCGTTTCCACCAGGTGAACGTCGGCACCAACTACAGCCTGTCGAAGCGCACGGCGCTGTATGCGGTCGCGATCGGCCAGATCGCGAGCGGGACGGGGCTCGGCACCGACGCGAACGGCAACGCGGTGAACTATGCGCAGATTCCGGTGCTCGCGAACAGCAACTCGAGCCGGCAACTGGCGGTGATGGCCGGGATTCGCGTGAACTTCTGACGGGGCCGGGGCGGCCCGGCGGGCGGGGCAGCCGGGCCCGGCGGCGGCTTCTCCTGCCGCGTGCCATAAATTCTTAACGATCGGCGTGAACAATGGCGTTCGCTTCAGGCAGCCCGAAGCGTCGCCCGCGTTGCACACGTGTGCAACGCCTGGCTGTCCCGCCACCACGCCGAACGAGAGAGACCTCATGACCTTGCCGAGCCGCCTGCGCGCGCTGTCCGCCGTCCTTGCGCTGTCCTTCGCCGCCATGCACGCCGTTGCCGCGGATCTCGTCATCGCAGGCCGCGACGACATCTACGGCAAGGGGCTGGCCGACGCCGTCGCCGGCTTCAACAAACTGCACCCGGGCACCGAGATCGAGCTGCTCAAGCTGCCGAACGCGAACCTGTACCAGAAGCTCAAGCTGTCGATGCGCGAAGGCACCGGCGCGTACGACCTCGTGATGATGGACGACACATGGGCGCCCGAATTCATCGGCAACGGCTGGCTGAAGCCGCTGCCCGCGTCGCTCGCGGACGCCGATCTCGTGCCGTCCGCCGTTGCGCTCGGCCGCAACGCGGCCGGTGCGCTGTACGCGCTGCCGATCGTCGGCAACGTCGAGATGTTCGCGTACCGCAAGGACCTGCTTGCGAAGTACAAGCTGCAGCCGCCGCGCAACTGGGACGACGTGCTGAAGATCGCGCAGACCGTCGGCGGCGCGGACAAGAGCGTGTCGGGCGTCGTGTTTCGCGGCACGAAGGGCAACCCGGTCGTGACGGGCTTTCTGCCGATCCTGTGGGCATACGGCGGCGATGTGTTCGACCATGCCGGCAACGTGACGATCGATTCGCGCGAGGCGCAGGCCGCGCTGAAGACGTTCCTCGCGCTGAAGGCGTCCGCTCCGAAGGACGTCGACGTGTACGGTGCGGCGGAAGTGCGCGATGCGCTGCAACGCGGCACGGCCGCGCAGTCGATCGAGGTGTGGCCCGCCTGGGTGCCGGCGCTCGACGATCCGAAGCAGTCGCGCGTGGTCGGGCAGATCGCGTTGCAGCCGCCGCCCGGGCAGACCGCGGGCCCGGCGCCGATGCTCGGCATCTGGCAGATGGGCATTCCGAAGGACGCGCCGCACGCGAAGCTCGCGCAGGACTTTCTGGCTTACCTGACCGCACGCGACACGCAGACGCGCCTCGCCGCGATCGGCATTCCGCCGACCCGCCGCAGCGTGTTCGCCGATCCGGCGCTGGTGCGCCAGTACCGCTGGTATCCCGATCAGCTGAAGGCACTCGAGGCCGGCCGTGCGCGGCCGCGCGTGAAGGACTGGCAACAGGTCGAGAGCATTCTCGGCGACCAGCTTCAGCTCGCGCTGACCGGGCAGGCTGCGCCCGACGCCGCGCTGCGCCAGGCGCAGCAGAAGATCGCGCAGGCGATGGCCGCGGCCGGCAAGTGACGGCCCGCCTCGATACGTCGCCCGGACACCGCGCATGAAAGCCTTCGGCCGCGGCCTGCCGTTCGTCGCGCTGCTCGGTCCCGCGCTGCTGGTGCTCGCCGCGCTCGCGCTGTACCCAGTCGCGCAGGTGCTGATCGATTCGTTCTGCCAGGTCGACTATGCGGCCGGCCGCCGCGCGTTCGCGGGGCTCGCGAACTATCGCGCGGTGCTCGGCGACGACGCGTTCATGGCCGGCTTCGGCAACACGCTGCGCTTCACGATCGTGGCGTCGCTCGTCGAGGTCGCGCTCGGCTTCGGCCTCGCGCTGCTGTTCGTGCGCGCGTTTCCGGGGCGGCGCGTCGCGCTGCCGCTGGCGATCCTGCCGATGATGCTGTCCACGCTCGTCTGCTCGGCGATCTGGCGCAACTGGCTCAACTTCGACGGCTTCCTGAACGCGCTGCTCGCGGCGTTCGGCATCGAAGGCGTGCGCTGGTTGTCCGATCCGCATCTCGCGCTGTGGTCGCTCGCGCTCGTCGACGTATGGCAGTGGACGCCGATGGCGTTCCTGATCGTGCTGGCCGGGCTGCAGTCGATTCCCGGCGAACTGTACGAAGCCGCGCGCACCGACGGCGCGAGCGAGTGGCAGTGCCTGCGCGACATCACGCTGCCGCTCGCGGCGCCGCAGATCGGCCTCGCGCTGCTGCTGCGCTCGATCGACACGTTCAAGCTGTTCGACAAGGTCTATGCGCTGACGGGCGGCGGCCCCGGCAACGCGACGCAGACGCTGTCGACCTATATCTACGACACGGGCTTCCGCTTCTTCAACGTCGGGCCGGCGAGTGCCGCGTCGGTGCTGATGCTCGCGGCGTCCGCGCTGCTGGTCTCGGGGTATGTATGGCAGACGGTTCGCAAGCGGCGCGCATGACGGCGCGATCCACCGGCATCGCGCACGCGCGAACGGGCGCCGCATTCGGTCGCGCGATGCCGTGGGCGCTGCGCATCGTCGCGCTCGCGTTGTTGCTGCTGCCGTGCCTGTGGATGGCCGGCGCGGCCTTCATGCCGACGCTCGAACGCCTCGATCATCCGTTGCGGATCTGGCCGGCCGCGCCGACCGTCGAGCATTTCGCATCGGTGTGGTCCAACGGCATCGGCGCGCCGCTTTTCAATTCGCTGCTGGTCGGATTCGGCACGACGCTGCTTGCGCTGACGCTCGCGTTTCCGGCCGCGTACGCGCTCGTGCGGCTGCGGTTTCCGGCGCGGCTCGACTTGCTGTTCCTGATGCTCGTGCTGGCGTTGAAGCTGATGCCGCCGATCACGATCGCGGTGCCGCTGTTCGCGCTCGCGAAGCGGCTTCACCTGCTCGATTCGACGCTCGGCCTGATGCTCGCGTATCAAATCTACGCGCTGCCGATGGCGATCTGGATGCTGCTCGCGTTCGTGCGCGACGTGCCTGTCGAATACGAAGAAGCGGCCTGCATCGACGGTGCGGGGCTCGCAAGACGGCTCGTGCAGATCGTGCTGCCGCTGTGCGCGCCGGGGCTGATCGCGACCGCGATCTTCGTGTTCATCGCCGCATGGAACGAGTTCCTGATCGCGCTGCTGTTCGTGTCGACGCCCAGCCGCTTCACGCTGCCGCTCGCGATCGCCGGCTATGTGACGGAGAACGGCATCGACTGGGGCGACCTGATGAGCGCGGGGCTGATGGCGTCGCTGCCCACGCTGGCCGTGGCCGGCTATGTGCAGCGCTACCTGTTGCGCGGGTTCGCGGGCGGGCTGAAGTGACGCGCGGCAATGCCGCGCCCGATCTCACCCAGTCACGCGCAGCTATCCCGCACCACCTGCGTCACCGGCACGACGCGCGTGCGCGACGGGCCGTCGAAGGTCTGCATCCGGTCGACGAGCAGGTCGGCCGCTGCGTGCGCGAGGCCGCGCGTGTCCTGCCGGAGCGTCGTCAGCCGATACGCATCGTATTCGGCGGCCGGGATGTCGTCGAAGCCGATCACGCGCAGGTCGTCCGGCACGCGCAACCCGAATTCGCTGCGCGCGACGTCGATCACGCCGAGCGCGAGCAGGTCGGACGAACAGAACACGCCGTCGGGCCGTTCGCCGGCAGCGAACAGTTGCCGTGCCGCGTCGATCCCGCAGGCATGGGTGTCGGACGGCGTGTCGAGCACGCGCGCGAGGGTGGTGTCGAATGCGTCGCCGCGCCCGACCGCATGCTCGAACGCGGCGGCGCGCGACCGCGCGCTGTAGCTCGCGCCGCGCGGCCCGACGAATGCGAGCCGACGCGCGCCGCCCCGCACGAGCCGCTGCGCCGCGTGGACGGCGCCCGCCGCGTTGTCGCTGACGACGACATCCGCGCCCGGCAGGTTCGCTTCGCGGTTGATCATCACGACCGGGATCCGGTGTTCGAGATACTGCTGCGCCACCGACAGCGGCGGCGACGCGGACGTCATCACGAGGCCCGCGATCCGGTAGCTGAGCAGTTGTTCGAGCGATTGCCGGACCTGGCGCGGATCTTCCGCATTGGTCACGAGCGGCGTGAGCGCACGCTGCCCGAGCGCGGCCATCAGGTCCGACAGCAGCCGCGCGCGGAACGGATTCTCGAACCCGGCCGTCACGACGCCGATCATGCTGCTGCGCTGCGTGATCATGTCGCGCGCGATCAGGTTGACCTGGTAGCCCAGCGCGCGCGCGGCGACCATCACGCGTTCGCGCGTCTGCGGCGCGATGCTCGCCGTCGGCGAGAACGCGCGCGACACCGCGGAGCGCGACACGCCGGCCCGTACCGCGACATCCGACGCGGTTACCCACGGTTTTCTTTCCCTGTCATTCATCGATTCATGATCCTTTCGAGCCACGATACGTGCATGCCGCCTGCCGACTGGATGTCGGCGCTCGACGATGCGCGGCCGCTGCATACGCTGACCCTACCGGGCAGCCATGACACCTGTGCGTATACGGTCGACGATCGGCTCGTGCGCACGCAGCGCGCGCCGCTCGATGCGCAACTTGCGCACGGCGTGCGGCTGCTCGACATCCGCTGCCGGCACGTGCGCGATGCGTTCGACATTCATCACGGCGGCATCGCGCTCGGCATGACGTTCGACGATGTGCTGGCGACCTGTACGCGCTTTCTCGATGCGCATCCGCGCGAATGCATCGTGATGTCGGTGAAGGACGAATGGCCGACGCATGCGTGCACGCGCAGTTTCGATGCAACCTTCGACGCGCATCGCGCGCGGCACCCGCGGCTGCGCTGGCATGCCGGCGGCGCGTTGCCCGCGCTCGGCGACGTGCGCGGCGCGGTCGTGCTGCTGCGGCGCTTTCGCAGCGGCCGGCCGCTCGGCATCGACCTGACCGCGTGGCCCGACAACGCGACGTTCACGATCGATCATCCCGACGGGGCGTTCGTGATCCAGGACGAATACCGCGTGCCCGTCGCGGCGTCGATCGCGCACAAATGGCAGGCGATCGATGCGCTGCTGGCGCACATGCCGTCCCCCGACAGCGGCCGCTGGGCGATCAATTTCACGAGCGGGACGGGGATGGGGGCGAATCCGTCCGTGGTCGCGCACGGCGACGGCAGGGTGCGGGGCATTCATGCGCGACTGGTCGAACGATTGCGCGAGCGGCGCGGCCCGTACGGCGCGATGCTGCTCGATTTCTGCGATGACGACGATTGGGCGCTGGTGCGAGCCCTGATCGCGCGGAACGGGTAGCCATCGATGTCGGGTACGCGTGCGGTGACGCGCGGCGATCACGATCGCCGGTCAGCGGCCCTCCAATCCGACTTTGGAGAGACGCCCGAATGCGGCCGCTCCTGAAATCCGCGACGGCCCCGTCACGATCGTGGCGGAATGCGACGCCAGGTGACCAGCACGACCAGCAAAAACGCGACATATGCGGCTGCAAACGCCCAGCCCGGCAAATCGTAATACATCAAGTCGCTCACCCAGCGCTGCACGAACCCCTGAGGGCCGGCCTTTCCCGTGCGCAGCCAGTCCTCCAGCACGGTGAGGGGGCACGGCACGTCGAGGGCCGCGAGCGTCGCGACGATGCCGATGGCGCCGAGATGCGCAATCCGGAAAGCGCGATTGCGCACCCAGTCGCGCCCGAATCCGGCGCCGACCCAGATCGCGACCAGTCCGCCAACGATGAACAGGACGAGCATCGCGTGCAGCACCAGAACCGTATTGGCGAGCCAGATCATGATGTCCTTGCGAGGATGCGTCACGCCGGCTCATCCCGCGCAATCGGCAGGCCTGCCTTGCGTGGCGCGCGTCGTTTCGCCGGCAAGCGTATGCTTGATCGTCGACGCGTGATGCATGCTTCCTCGCGCCGGCCCGCGTGCGAGCACGAGATTCAGCTTAGCGGAAAAGATTCGACGATACCTGGCGGCGACGCGCGATCGGCTTCCTGCGTGCGTCTCCCGATGAACGATGAAACCCCCGTCCGATCCGGCCCGAGGCCGACGCTTCTACATCCTCGACGCGAAGAACACGCCCGTCGAGGTGTTCGATCACGGCGAGTGGTCGCGCTGGATGTCCGGGAACGAACTCGTGTTCCGTCGCACGCTGCTGGACGAATCCGGCGTGACGATCACGACACGCTTTCGCGGCGTGTCCGATGCGAGGCGCGGCGAAGCGTTGCTGTTCGTGACGCGCATCGCCGGCATGGAGGCGGACGGCAACGAGGGCTACGCGGCCCATACCCTCGACGACGCGCTCGATCAGCATGAGCGCGCGTTGCAGAACATTCTCAGGAAGCTGATCGGACGATGACGCGATGCTCGGCGCGCCGGACGATGCGCCGTCCGTGCCGTGGTTCTGGACCGATCAATGCTGCGTGTACGTGCAGTTCGCGGGCGACGTGACGGCGGACGAATGGATCGTGCGCGGCGATCTGGCGGGGTCCGCGTGCACGCTGATCGGGTTGCGCGCGAGGTTCGCGCCGGGCGTGCAGTGCGATTCGGCGCAGAATCTGCGCACGCTCGCGAAGGGCGCCTGAAGTGCGGGAAGCCGGATGGCGCGGGAACCGCGTCGCTCAGCGCGTCGCGATCGCCACCGCCGCACCGGCCATCGCGGCCGCGCTCGTGCGGTTTGCGATCCGCTTCGCGCGCGCCGACGTCAGGAACGTCCGTGCACGGGACGCGAGCAGCGACCAGAGGCAATCGCTGAGAATCAGTACGGTGAGCATCGTGCCGACGAGCTCGGCCCAGGCGATCACGCCGACGTGCGTGAGGTCGACGATGGTCGGCAGCAGCGCGAGATAGAAGACAACGATCTTCGGGTTGCCGAACGTGACCAGCAGGCCCGCGACGAACATGCGCCACGGCGACTGGCCGCGCGGCAGGTCGTCCGTGCCCGCTTCGGTCGGCGCGGTCCACATCTTCCACGCGAGGAACAGCAGGTATGCGACGCCGAGCAGTTTCAGCACGATCAGGCCCGTCTCGAACGTGCGCGCGAACGCGGACAGCCCCGCGACCGCGAGCGTGAGCCACAACGCTTCGCCGAGCCACATGGCCGCGAGGAACGGCAACACGTCGCGTACGCCGTTCGTCAGCACGCGCGCGACGAGCGCGGCGACGCTCGGGCCGGGCGTGCCGGCGGTGACGAGTAGGGCGAAGGCGAAGACGGCGAGTGCGGACAACGTCATGACGGACCTCGGGGCGGGGCGTTCGAAACATATGAAGTTTCGATTATAGTGACGGCCGTTCCAGACTGCCTGCGTGAATTGCCGCCATGACTGCATCGATCCTGATTCGTCCCGCCACGCGGGAAGACGCGGCCGCGATGGCCGCCGTGGAAGTCGCCGCCGCGCAGCGGTTTCGCGAGATCGGCATGACCGACATCGCCGATGCCGAGCCGACCGATACGGCCGACGTGCTCGCGCGCATCGACGGCGGTCGTGCGGTTGTCGCGGTCGACCTGCAGGGCGCGTGCGTCGGGTTTGCGTTCTACCGGCTGCTCGATGCGCAGCGGCTGTATCTGGAGGAACTGGATGTCGCGCCGTCGCATGCGGGGCAAAGGATCGGCGCGCGCCTGATCGAACAGGTGACGGCGCGCGCCGCGCGGGAGCACATCGAACAGGTCGTGCTGTCGACGTTCCGCGACGCGCCGTGGAATGCGCCGTACTACGCGCGCCTGGGGTTCGACGTCATCGACGATGCCGTGCTCGACGACACGCTGCGCGCGATCCGCGCGCATCACGTCGCACGCGGGCTCGACGAGACGCAGCGCGTGTTCATGCGCGCGGACGTGCGCGCCTGAACACGTGCTGCCCGGCCGTCAGGCCGCGTTGCTCAGCGCCGGGTAGTCGACGTAGCCCGTTTCGCCTTCCGCATAGAACGTCTCCGGCACCGGCTTGTTGAGCGGCGCGCCGAGTTCGAGGCGGCGCGGCAGGTCGGGGTTCGCGATGAACAGCTTGCCCCATGCGATCGCGTCGGCGCTGCCGTTCGCGAGTGCGGCCTGCGCGGTATCGAGCGTGAACTGCTCGTTCGCGATCAGCGGGCCGCCGAACGCTTCCTTCAGGCGCGGGCTCAAATGGTCGCCCGAATACGATTCGCGCGTGAAGATGAATGCGATCTTGCGGCGGCCGAGTTCGCGCGCGACATAACCGAACGTCGCCGCGGGATCGGAATCGCCCATCGTGTGTGCGTCGCCGCGCGGCGCGAGGTGCACGCCGACGCGGCCGGCACCCCACACGTCGATCGTCGCGTCGACCACTTCGAGCAGCAGGCGCGCGCGGTTCTCGATCGGGCCGCCGTAGACATCGGTGCGGCGGTTGGTGCTGTCCTGCAGGAACTGGTCGAGCAGATAGCCGTTCGCGCCGTGGATCTCGACGCCGTCGAAGCCGGCCGCCTTCGCGTTCTCGGCGCCCTTGCGGTACGCGGCGACGATGCCCGGGATCTCGTCGAGCTCGAGCGCGCGCGGCGTCACGTACGGACGCTGCGGACGTACGAGGCTCACGTGGCCGCCCGCGGCGATCGCGCTCGGCGCGACCGGCAGGTCGCCGTTCAGGAACACCGGGTCGGAGATCCGGCCGACGTGCCAGAGTTGCAGCACGATGCGCCCGCCGGCCGCGTGCACGGCCTGCGTCACGCGCTTCCACCCCTCGACCTGCTCGTCGGACCAGATACCGGGCGTATCCGCATAGCCGACACCCTGCGGCGTGACCGACGTCGCCTCGGTAATGATCAGGCCGGCCGACGCGCGCTCGGCGTAATAGCGGGCCATCAGTGCGTTCGGCACGCGCGTCGTGCCCGCGCGGGAGCGGGTGAGCGGGGCCATCACGATGCGGTTCGGCAGGGTCAGGTCGCCGAGGGTAACGGGATCGAACAGCGTGGGCATGGCAAATAACCTCTTCACGAAAGGCGGGCGCACCGTCGCGTCATGCGCGACGCGGGCCCGCGTGGCCGATACGGCCGGTTGGCTAGAGATCGCGGCGCAAAGCGTCGTGAAATGCGTCGATGACGGCCTCGTTGCGCCGGAAGAACGCCCATTGGCCGATCCGCGTCGACGTCACGAGCCCCGCGCGCTGCAGCGTTGCGAGGTGCGCGGAGACGGTCGACTGCGACAGCCCGCAGCGCGCGTCGATCTGGCCCGCGCAGACGCCGTGTTCGTACGGCAGCGTCTGGTGCGGGAAATGCGCGTCCGGCGTTTTCAGCCAGACGAGGATTTCCCGGCGCACAGGGTTCGAGAGCGCTTTCAGGATTGCGTCGATGTCGAGTTCGGTCGGCATGGATGGGCTTGGCGTTTCGGTCGGGCAAACGGGTATCGTCGATGGGCGAATCATATATCGGAATTTGACGATATGCTGGAAAGCACTGCTGGCTATGGGGTTGATAGTGAACTGCGATTGTGGGGGCAGAGTGGGGCGAATGCGGCGGCGAACGGGCCGACTGAACCTTTGCCGAAAAAGTCGGCGACCGCGCGACGGATTCTGCGACCATCGCCGTTAAATTCATACCTGCAAACAGGCCCGCCCCCATGTCGCTCATTTCCGTCGCCTTTGCACGAATCCGGCTCTCGCGGGCGCTGTCGACTTTCCGAACCCTGCCATACGCCATTCCGCTCGCGGCAGCCTGTACCGTAATCGGAATACTGGGCGGCGCACGTCCGGCCGACGCGGCCACACAGCGCGAACGTCTCGACGCACCGGTCAAGGCCGTCGCCGACCAGCGCGTGGCCGTCGACACGCCGCAGGGCAGCGCGGTGCTGCCCGTCTACGCCGATCATCCGCTCGACAAGGCCGCGCCCGACGTCACGCGCGTGTTCATCGTGATTCACGGCACGCTCCGCAATGCCGACGCGTACTACGCATCGGGGCTCGAGGTCGTCGAGAAGGCCGGCGCCGCCGGCCAGGGCACGATGGTCGTCGCGCCCCAGTTCCTGACGCGCGCCGATACGCGCGCGTTCTCGCTGCCGGCGCAAACGCTGGCCTGGACACAGCAAGGATGGAAGGACGGCGAACCGGCCCGCCAGCCGGGCCCGATCAGTTCGTTCGCCGCGCTCGACGCGTTGCTCGCGCATTTCGCCGACCGCAGCCTGTACCCGTCGCTGTCGACCGTGGTCGTGATCGGCCATTCCGCCGGCGCGCAGTTGCTGCAGCGCTACGCGGTGGCAGGGCGCGAGGGCGACGCGCTGGTTCGCGCCGGCGTCGCCGTGCGCTATGTGGTCGCGAACCCGTCGAGCTACCTGTATTTCGACGACGAACGGCCGGACGCCCGGGCAACCGCGGGCGGAACCTGCCCGCGCGCGACGATATGGAAATACGGGCTGAAATCGGCGCCGCCTTACGTCGCGTCGCAGGACGTGCGCGAACTCGAAGCGCGCTACGTCGCGCGGCATGTCGTGTACCTGCTCGGGCAGGCCGACACGAACCCTTACACGCATTTCATCGACCGTTCGTGCGCGGCGATGGCGCAAGGCCCGTACCGGCTCGCGCGCGGGCTCGCGTATTTCGATTACCTGAAGAAGCGGCATCCGGACGATCTCGCGCAGCAGCTTGTCGAAGTGCCGGGCGTCGGGCACGACAATCTCGGCATGTTCACGTCTGCGTGCGGGCTGGCCGTGCTGTTCGGCCAGACGTTGCCGCAATCGTGTCCGGTCGTCGCCGGCACCGCGCCGGGCGTGCGCGCGGAATCGCCTTAAGCCTGCGCGTGGCCATGTGAGCCGACATCATGCACGTGGCGGCCTGGCGGCCTGGCGGAGGTCGAGGTGAGTGCACCTGGCCGTGCCGACCTCCGCGCTGCGCGCACCTGATCGCACCAGAATGATCGGACCCGGTTGCGCCGCCGCGTGTCACGCCGGCTTTTCAACGATCGGCGGTGCGTCCGCGTCGAATACCGTCAATCCCTCCGTCGGGTCCATCGGCAGGTTCCACGGACGTGCCGCGATGGCCCGTTTCGCGGCGTCGTAGCCGGCTTGCCGCCGGGCCGCGATGCCGGCCGGCGTGAAATCGATGTCCTTGAACTGATTGTCGCCGTCGAGTCGCGGCGCCGCGAGCTTGATCAGGTGCATCGTGGTCTCGCACCCCCATGCGGCGAGCCGGCGCACGGCCGGTGACGCGCGTTCGGCTTCCGGCACGTGCCGGGCCAGTTCGCGGATCACGTGGCGCAGGCGATGGATCTGCTGCTGGCGCGCGATATGGCTGTCGGTGCGGCTCGCGTACTGGATGTCCTTCTGCCGTTCCGACACCTGCCAGATGCTTTCGGGCTCGGGGCCGGCCGGGTTCCACATCTGCACCGAGAAGATGATCGAGCTCCGGCGCGGGTTGTCGTCGAGCACGACCTCGACCGGCGTGTTGGAATACACGCCGCCATCCCAGTACGGCGCGCCGTCGATCCGGATCGCCGGGAACGCGGGCGGCAACGCACCGGAGCTCATGATATGGTCGATTCCCAGCCGCGTATCGCGCGAATCGAAATAGCGCATCGTGCCCGTGCACGCATTGACCGCGCTGACGGTCAGGCGCGGGTGGCCCGCGTTCAGCAGCGCGGGGTCGATCAACGACACGAGCGTGTCGCGCAGCGGCGCGATCCGGTAATACGATGCACGATCGACGCCGAGGTGGACCATCGGCCCGAGCCACGACGCCGGATTGGGCTGAAAGAACCCCGCGATGCCGCCGCCGATGATCATCAGTTCGGCCAGCATCCTGTCCCAGCCGGGCATCAGCGCCGGGACGTCGAAACGGGTGCGTTCGGTCACGCGGCGCCAGAACGCCGCCAACTGCTCGACGCGCCGTTCCGGCGGGTTCCCGGCGATCAGCGCCGCGTTGATCGCGCCGATCGACGTGCCGACCACCCAGTCGGGCCGGATACCCGCTTCGTCCATCGCCTGAAAGACGCCGAGCTGGAACGCACCCAGTGCGCCGCCGCCCTGGAGCACGAGCACGACTTGCCCGGGGAGGTCCATTCGTGCCGGCTGGCTCGCGGTCATGGCTTGCCTCGTTGCGTGTGACGGTGGGTCGGGTCCGAACAGTTCGATTCAGTTTAGGCGATCGGTGGAGCGATGCGTCGGATCAGGGCGAGAACACGGGCGAGCCGTGCCGGCTCGAGAATCCGCCGCGTGTATGCCGGTGGCGCCGGCGGATGCGCTGCGCGCACGGCGCGTCGGACGGCGGCGGATCGCCGCCGCCCGCCGTTCGTCCGTGCGTTTCGTGGTACGCCGTGTCATTCGACCGTGATCGTCTCCTTCATGTACGGATGAATCCCGCAGAACACCTTGTAGACGCCCGGCTTGTCGAAGCGGAACGAGTACGTCTCGTCCTGGTCGAGTGCTTTCGAGTGGAAGATGCCGGCGTCGTTGACGACGGTGTGCGGCTCCCCGTCGAGGTTCTTCCACGTGATCGTCGTGCCGGCCTTGATCGTGGTCGACATCGGCGAAAACATGAAGTTGTGGATCGTCACGAGCGGGCCGCCCGGGCCCTGCGCGAACGCGGCGGGCGGCGTGCCGGCGGCGGCCGCGCAGAGGGCGAGCGCCACGAGCGATCGCATCGGCGTGAGGTTTTTCATGTGGTTCTCCTCGGGGTTCAGGCCAGCGTCGCGTCGTGCAGCGCCGAAGCGGCCGGGTGGCCGGCGAACTCGACGGTCGTGACGCCGAGCATCCTCGGCAGCTGGTCGCGCGGCACCGTGAGCGGCACGGGGCCCGGGCCGTTGCCGGCTGTCGGCTGCGGGAACGCGGTGGAGCGTGCGGTGTGGAACGTCACGTTGCCCTCGACCTTCGACACGATCTGGTGGATGTGCCCGTTCAGCACGGTGACCGAGCCGAAGCGGCGCAGCAGCGCCATCGTCTGCGGCGCGTCGCCGGTTCCCCATCCCCACGGCTCGTAGATGGTCCACATCGGCATGTGCGAGAACACGACGATCGGCGTGCTCGACGAGCGGCCCTTGAGATCCTGCGCGAGCCACGCCAGCTGGTCGTCGCCGAAGCTGCCGAGGCCGTTCGGCTTGAAATGCATCACGTTGACGAGGCCGATGAAGTGCACGCCCGCGTGATCGAAGCTGTAATAGCCGCGGTTGTCCGACGCCTTGCCGAACCGGCCGAAATATTCGGCGCCCGAACCGTCGGTGACGTCGTGCTCGCCGGGCACCGTGTGCAGCTCCGGCACGCGCAGCGCGGACAGCAGTTGCGACGCGTGGTCGAATTCCTCGGGCTTGGACAGGTGCGTAATGTCGCCGGTATGGATGGCCAGCGCGGGCATCGCCGGCATCCCGTTCACGAACTCGATCGTCTGCCGCAGCGTGGCCGAGACGTCGGGATTCGCGTCCTTGTTGAAGCCGATGTGCGTGTCGCTGATCTGCACGAACAGCGGCCGGCCCGCATCGGCCGGGCGCGCGTCGCCGGTCTGCGCGAGCGCGAGGTCGAACGGCGTCAGAATGCCGCCCGACAGCGTAAACAGCGTGCCGAGGCCGCCGAAGGCCATGCACTGCAGGGCCTTGCGGCGCGACGGGCGGGTGGGAGTCGATGAAGACATGTGAGCCTCGCAATCGTGTGACGAAACTGGACGGCCGGATCGTCCTGGAATAAACCGGCGCCTTCGCGTGCCATACCGGCGCGACGACGGTTTTATTCCCGCCATGTGCGAAGCCGGACACCGGAGCCGGCGGCCCGCGACGAGGCCGCCCGGACAGCGGACGATGACTTGTTAATGTCCTGTAATTGACACGTCACATTTGCGTCATGACCGCCCGATAGCCTGCGACTCCGAGTCACCTCTCCGGAGCCCCTTCATGCCGAATCTCGCGGCAACGGAAACCAGCGGCGCGGCCATCCAGCGCACGCGCACCCTCAGCTCCGCGCTGTTTTTTCTGATCATTGCCTGCGGCATCGTCTATATCGCGATTCACCTGAGTGCCGATCTCGGCCCGGTCGGGGCAAGTTCGGTCCTGTCGTTCGCGCTGCTGGTCGTCGCGCTGTCGGCCGGCCTGTACTGGGCACTGCACGGACTTTTCTGATCCGCGCACCGCGGGTGCGACGTCCGGCCGCGCGGCACGCGGCCGGCCCCATCGATTTTCAATTCAACACAAGACGCTACCGATGGATATCAGTTTCGATCCGAACCGCACCGCGAACGCCTCGGCGTGGCGCGTGCTGCCCAACCGCTGGGATGCCGTCGCGTTTCCGCTGATCATCTGCCTGCTTGCGATGGCGATCGTCGGCTTCCATCAGACAATGGCGCCGATCGGCGTGCTGCAGACGCAGAAGATCTCGCTCGATCCGTCGAACCTGCCCGAATACGCGCTGCGCACCACGTTGCGGATGCTCGCCGCGATGGTCGCGTCGCTCGTGTTTACGCTCGTCTATGGCACGCTCGCCGCAAAGAGCCGGCGCGCCGGGATGGTGCTGATCCCGATCCTCGACATCCTGCAGTCGGTGCCGGTGCTCGGCTACATCTCGTTTACGGTCACGTTCTTCCTCGCGCTGTTCCCGGGCCGCGTGCTCGGCGCGGAGCTCGCGGCGATCTTCGCGATCTTCACGAGCCAGGCGTGGAACATGACGTTCAGCTTCTACCAGTCGCTGCGCACGGTGCCGCGCGATCTGAGCGAAGTGTCGCGGGGCTTCCACCTGACGTCGTGGCAGCGCTTCTGGAAGCTCGAAGTGCCGTTCTCGATGCCGGGCCTGATCTGGAACATGATGATGTCGATGTCGGGCGGCTGGTTCTTCGTCGTCGCGTCGGAAGCGATCACCGTCGGCAACCAGACCATCACGCTGCCGGGCGTCGGCGCGTATCTCGCGCAGGCGATCTCGGACAAGAACCTCGGCGCGGTGGGCTGGGTGATCGTCGCGATGTCGGTCGTGATCCTCGCGTACGACCAGTTCCTGTTCCGCCCGCTCGTCGCGTGGGCCGACAAGTTCCGGATGGAAAACACGGCGTCGGGCGACGCGCCGCAGTCCTGGCTGCTCGACATGATGCGCCGCACGCACCTGATCCATCAGTTGCTCGTGCCGGCCGGCTGGCTGCTGTCGCAGGCGGCGCGCGTGCCGCTGCGCGTGCCGTCGCTGAAGGGCACGCGGTCGCGCGGTGCGCCGGCGCGCCGCTCGTCGCGGATCGGCGACATCGTGTGGGGTGCGTTCGTGATCCTGCTGACGGTGTATGTCGTCTGGCGCGTCGTCGGCTTCGTCGCAACCGGCGTGACGATGGCCGAGGTCGGCCACGTGCTCGTGCTCGGGCTCATCACGCTGCTGCGCGTGGTCGTGCTGATCGCGATCGCATCGGTGGTCTGGGTGCCGCTCGGCGTGCTGATCGGGCTGCGCCCGGCGCTGGCCGAGAAGATCCAGCCGCTCGCACAGTTCTTCGCCGCGTTCCCGGCGAACCTGCTGTTCCCGGTGTTCGTGATCGCGATTGTCCGCTTTCACCTGAACGCGGATATCTGGCTGTCGCCGCTGATCGTGCTCGGCACGCAGTGGTACATCCTGTTCAACGTGATCGCCGGGGCGATGTCCTATCCGAACGATTACAAGGAAGCCACGAAGAATTTCCGCATCCGCGGCTGGCAGTGGTGGCGGCAGGCGATCCTGCCGGGCATCTTCCCGTACTACGTGACCGGCGCGATCACCGCGTCGGGCGGCGCGTGGAACGCGAGCATCGTGTCCGAGTTCGTGCAATGGGGCGACACGAAGGTCGTCGCGCACGGCCTCGGTTCGTACATCGCGCAGATGACCGCCGCCGGCGACTTCCCGAAGATCATCCTGGGCATCGCCGTGATGTCCCTGTTCGTTACCTTGTTCAACCGTCTGCTGTGGCGTCCGATGTACGCCTATGCGGAATCCCGGCTCCGTCTCGATTGAGAGTAAGCGCGATGCAAAATTCGACCGTTATCAACGCCCCTGTCCAGACGCCCCAGCCGCCGCGCCTCGGCGAGGAAATCCTGCGCGTCGAGCACGTGAACCGCGGCTTCAGCAAGTCGCAGGGCGAACTGCTCGTGCTCGACGACGCAAACCTGTCGCTGCGCGAAGGTGAGATCGTCGGGCTGCTCGGCCGTTCCGGTTCGGGCAAGTCGACGCTGCTGCGGATCATCGCCGGCCTGATCGAGCCGACCGGCGGTGAAGTGACCTACCTCGGCCAGCCGCTGCGCGGCCCGGCCGAAGGTGTCGCGATGGTGTTCCAGACCTTCGCGCTGTTCCCGTGGCTCACCGTGCTGCAGAACGTGGAGGCTGGCCTCGAAGCGCTCGGCGTCGGCGCGCGCGAGCGGCGCGAGCGTGCGCTCGCCGCAATCGACCTGATCGGTCTCGACGGTTTCGAGAACGCGTACCCGCGCGAGTTGTCGGGCGGCATGCGCCAGCGCGTGGGCTTTGCGCGCGCGCTCGTCGTCGACCCGACGATCCTGCTGATGGACGAGCCGTTCTCCGCGCTCGACGTGCTGACGGCCGAGACGCTGCGTACCGACCTGCTCGACCTGTGGACGCAAGGGCGGATGCCGATCAAGTCGGTGCTGATCGTCACGCACAACATCGAGGAAGCCGTGTTCATGTGCGACCGGATCCTTGTGCTGTCGTCGAACCCGGGCCGCGTGATCGCCGAGATCAAGGTGCCGTTCAAGCACCCGCGCAACCGGCTCGATACCGACTTCCGCAAGCTCGTCGACGACATCTACGCGAAGATGACCGCGCGCCAGACCAACGAAGCGACGAAGAAGGGGCTCGAGCTCGGCAGCTGGCTGCCGCGCGTGTCGACCAACCTGATGGCCGGCCTGATCGAGACGCTCGCGATGGCGCCGTATCACGGCCGCGCCGACATGCCGGAAATCGCGCGCACGCTGCATCTGGAAGTCGACGAACTGTTCCCGATCGCCGAAGTGCTGCAGTACCTCGGTTTCGCGGACGTGCGGGAAGGCGACGTGTTCCTGACGCCGCCCGCACGCGTGTTCGCGGAATTCGGCACGCAGGAGCGCAAGCTGATGTTCGCGGATCACCTGCTGAAGCACGTGCCGCTCGCCGCACGGATCAGGAAGGTGCTGAACGAGCGTCCGGGCCATCGCGCGCCGCGCGTGCGCTTCGAGCAGGAACTGGAGGATTTCCTGTCCGACGAGGTCGCCGAGGAAACGCTCGACGCGGTGATCGACTGGGGCCGTTACGGAGAAGTCTTCTCGTACAACGACAAGACCGAAGTGTTCAGCCTCGAGGACGTCGAGAGCTGATGTCCGCACCCGAATGGCGAGCGATCGTCATTCGGGCAAGTCGCGCGGGTTGGTGTGCTGCTCGATCCCGCCCGTGCCGAGCTGCTCGATCTTCTCCATCCGCTGCCGCGCGAGTTCCGGCAGCCGGTTCGTCACGCCGATCACCAGCGCTTCGGCGAGCGCCAGCGCCGGCACGTTGGTCTGCAGCATCGCGAAAGGGCGCCCCTGGATCCGCAGCACGATCTCCGCGAATTCGCCGATCGGCGATCGCCATTCGTCGGTGATCAGCAGGATCCGCGCGCCGAGCCGGTGCGCGGCCTGCGCGAACCGGATGCTGTCCTTCTGGTAGCGGCGAAAGTCGAAAATGACGAGCACGTCGTCGCGCCCCATGTCGGCCAGTGCGACCGACGCGAGGTTCACGTTGGGCTCGACAACCTGCACATGCGGGCGCGCGTAGGCCAGCGTGAACGAAAACAGCGAAGCGAGCGGCGCCGTGTAGCGCCCGCCGCCGCAGAAGATGCGGACGGCCGGATCGGCCAGCAGCGCCACGGCTGCATCGAACGCCGCCGCGTCGAGCCCTTCGATCGTGGTCGCGAGCGACTCGGACAGCCGCTGGAAAATCGCCGAATGACTGTCGCGCCTGCCCGATTCGGAATGGAACGCATCCATCCGCGCGAGCGGCGAATTCATCGCGGTGTCGATCTCGTCATGCAGTGCCTGCTGGAACGACGAATAATTCGGAAAGCCGATCCGGACGACAAAGCGAAACACGGTCGGATCGCTGACTTCGGCCTGCTTGGCGAAGCTCGCGATCGGCCCGAGGCCGAGGCTCGGGTAGCGATCCAGCAACGCGTGCGCGACCTTCTGTTCCGACGGCGTGAAGCTATCCATCTGGGATAACAGCAACGCCCTGATGCTCGTCCCCATCGGGCACTCCAGCTCTCTTATCTGAATGACAAACGGCAGACAGGCGTCTGCCGGCGACTCCACGCATGTTAGCCGATCGACGTGAGCCGGGCCGCGGGTGGCCCGAAATTAGAGGGACGTATCGCTCGGTCAGCAGGCTCGCCTATCAATGTAATGAAACAAACATTCATCGAGAAGCAATTCCGTGAGTCTTCGCTTCAAATTCAGTGATAACCCTAGGTTTTGGTGCAAAAAAGCGAGTGCTATGATCGCGGCCTCGCCGGAATGTATGGTTTATTACATGCCGGATTGGCAGCGTCGGCACGCGATTGCGCGGCGGCGCATCCCGGCATGGCCCGGTTATTTGTCTGGAGGATTCCGTCATGAGGCGGCTCGTCGTACTCACCCTGTTGTCGGCCATTCACGTGTGCGCGTTCGCCGCTTCGGAACCCGCGGTCGAAGCGAAGAACGGCATGGTCGTGTCGTCGCAGCACTTCGCGTCGCAAATCGGCGTCGACATCCTGAAGGACGGCGGCAACGCGGTGGACGCGGCCGTGGCGGTCGGTTATGCGCAGGCCGTGACCAATTCGTGCTGCGGCAATATCGGCGGCGGCGGCTTCATGACCGTGCACCTGGCCGGCGGCCGCGACCGCTTCATCAACTTCCGCGAGACCGCGCCGGCCGCGGCTTCCGCGAACATGTATCTCGATGCGGCGGGGAATGTCATTCCGGACCAAAGCCTGTACGGCTATCGCGCGGTCGGCGTGCCGGGCACGGTCGCCGGCCTCGATCTCGCGCAGCGCAAGTACGGGAAGCTGACGCGCAAGCAGGTGATGGCGCCGGCGATCCGGCTCGCGCGCGACGGCTTCGTGCTGACGCGCGCCGATACGGACATCCTCGATACGACGATCGAGCGCTTCAGGAAGGACCCGGAAGCGGCGCGCATCTTCCTGCGGCCGGACGGCACGCCGCTGCAGCCGGGCGATCGCCTGGTGCAGAAGGACCTGGCCCGCACGCTCGAGCGTATCGCGGAGCAGGGGCCCGACGCGTTCTATCACGGCGAGATCCCGAAGATCGTCGAAGCCGCGGCGAAGCGTGGCGGCGGCCTGATCACGGCCGCCGATTTCGCGTCCTACCGCGCGCAGGACATGGCGCCGCTGACGTGCACGTATCGCGGCTACGAGTTCGTGTCGGCCCCGCCGCCGAGCTCGGGCGGCGTGACGATGTGCGAGACGCTGAACATTCTCGAAGGGTATGACATGCGCAAGCTTGGCTACCATTCGGCCGCGGCGGTCCACTTCATGACGGAAGCGATGCGGCACGCGTACGAGGATCGCAACACGCTGCTCGGCGATCCGAACTTCATCGACAACCCGGTCGCGAAGCTGACGAGCAAGGAATACGCGGCGCAAATCCGCAAGAGCATCCATGGCGATACCGCGACGCCGTCGGTCGACGTGCAGCCCGGTGTCGGCGTGCACGAGAAGCCGGAAACGACGCATTACTCGATCGTCGACCGCGACGGCAATGCGGTGTCGACGACCTATACGGTCAACGGCCGCTTCGGCGCCGTGGTCATCGCGCCGGGCACGGGCTTCTTCCTGAACGACGAGATGGACGACTTCACCGTGAAGGTCGGCGTGCAGAACCTGTTCGGCCTCGTGCAGGGCACGCGCAACTCGATCGCGCCGGGCAAGCGTCCGCTGTCGTCGATGGCGCCGACCATCGTGAAGAAGGACGGCAAGGTGTTCATGGTGGTCGGCTCGCCGGGCGGGTCGCGCATCATCACGATCACGCTGCAGACCGTGCTGAACGT
Organism: Burkholderia pyrrocinia; assembly: GCF_003330765.1. Taxonomy (NCBI): domain Bacteria; kingdom Pseudomonadati; phylum Pseudomonadota; class Betaproteobacteria; order Burkholderiales; family Burkholderiaceae; genus Burkholderia; species Burkholderia pyrrocinia. Next base: position 900,622 of record NZ_CP024903.1, read on the forward strand.
GATCGACTACGGGATGACGCCGCAGGACGCGGTCGCCGCGCCGCGCATCCACCACCAGTGGCTGCCCGACGCGGTCTATTACGAAACCTACGGCCTGTCGCCCGACACGCTCGCGATCCTGGGCAACATGGGCTACAAGATGGTCGAGCAGACGCCGTGGGGCGCCGCCGAACTGATCATGGTCGGCCTGCCGGGCACCGAAGCGGCGAGCCGCCAGAGTTCCGGGAACGATTCGTCCGTGTCCGGCAACGTGCGCGCCGGCTTCATCTATGGCTACAACGACCCGCGCCGTCCGGCCGGATCCGCAATCGGTTACTGACTCGAGTCCCGTCATGAACAAACGAATGTCCGCGGCAGGCTGGATCCTGCTCGCAATGGCGGCCGGCATCTTCATCGGCTACCTGATCTACACGCAGTTTCCGGACAAGCAGTCGGCCGCGGAAATCGCCGGCTACATCTCGCTCGTGTCCGATGTGTTCCTGCGGCTGATCAAGATGGTGATCGGACCGCTGGTGTTCTCGACGCTCGTCGTCGGCATTGCGCACATGGGCGATGCGTCGTCCGTGGGGCGCGTGTTCGTGAAGGCGCTCGGCTGGTTCGTCAGCGCGTCGCTGATCTCGCTGCTGCTCGGCCTGCTGATGGCGAACCTGTTGCGGCCCGGCGAAAACCTCGGCCTGCCGCTGCCGGACATCGGCGCGTCCGCGCATCTCGCGACGTCCAAGTTCACGCTGAAGGACTTCGTCGGCCACATGGTGCCGAAGTCGTTCGCCGAGGCGATGGCGAACAACGAGATCCTGCAGATCGTCGTGTTCTCGATGTTTTTCGGCGTCGCGCTGTCGGCGCTCGGCGAGCGCGGCAAGATTCTCGTCGCCGCGATCGACCAGTTGTCGCACGTGATGCTCAAGATCACCGGCTACGTGATGAAGCTCGCACCGCTCGCGGTGATGGCCGCGATGGCGTCCACCGTCGCGATCAACGGGTTGTCGATCCTGCTGAAGTTCGCGGTGTTCATGGGCGATTTCTACGTGAGCCTCGTGCTGCTGTGGAGCACGCTCGTTGCCGCCGGGCTGCTGTTCCTCGGCCGCCGCGTGTTCAAGCTGCTCGTGCTGATCAAGGAAGCGTTCATGCTGTCGTTCGCGACCGCGAGCTCCGAGGCCGCGTATCCGAAGATCCTCGACGCGCTCGACCGTTTCGGCGTGCGGCGCAAGATCTCGAGCTTCGTGATGCCGATGGGCTATTCGTTCAACCTCGACGGCTCGATGATGTACTGCACGTTCGCGTCGCTGTTCATCGCGCAGGCCTACGACATCCATCTGTCGCTCGGCACGCAGGTCACGATGCTGCTGATCCTGATGCTGACGTCGAAAGGGATGGCCGGCGTGCCGCGCGCATCGCTGGTCGTCATCGCGGCGACGCTGCATCAGTTCAACATCCCGGAAGCCGGGCTGCTGCTGATTCTCGGTGTCGACACGTTCCTCGACATGGGCCGCTCGGCCACGAACGCGGTGGGCAACTCGATCGCCAGCGCGGTGGTCGCGAAGTGGGAAGGCGAGCTGATGTCGGAGTCCGAAGCGCAAGCGCATGCCGCGCATCTCGACGCCGAACTGGAACGGCAGGGCAGCGATCCGGCCTATGACGCGGGCCGCGCGACCCCGGTCTGACGCTAGACCGTCAACGCCTCGTCGATGCACGCCGCCAGCACCATCGCGGCGGCGTTGCCCGGCGTCGAGCCGAGCAATTGCGGCGCATAGACGCTGTCGCCGCTCTCGATCGACCGCCCCGACAGCGCGCAGACGCCGCGCTTGCGCGTCGTGAACAGCCGCCACTTCTGGTAGCCGTAGTGCCCGGTGCACGCATCGCGCCACGAAATCATCACGGTGTCGGCCGTGGGCCGCTCGAGCACGCTGATCGTCGGCCGGCTCGTCGCGTCCCACGACGGCAGCCGGTCGCGCGTGACGCTGCGCCGCTGCGGCACGCCCCACGAAACGGATGGCATGTCGAAGCTGCCGATTGCGGCGACGGTCATGAGCCAGGACGCTGCACTGTCATTCATGTGTGCTTTCCTCGAAACGTTACGCGGTGCCGCGACGCGCGGCATCACGACAGGCGGATGCGCGGCTGCACGCAGCCGTTGATCCGTTCGGCGATCCACAGCAGGGTCGCCTTGGAGAAACCGTGCAGCGCCTGCTGGTGCCGCCGGTAGAGCATCAGGTGGCTGAACTGCGCGAAACGCCCCTGTATGAAGCCGCCGCGGAAGAACCCGAACTGCCCGAGCGTGCCGAACGCGTCGTAGTCGCTGATCGACACGAGCGCGCCGAAATCGTGGAACGCAAACGGCGGAATCGGCTTGCCGTCGAGCCACGCGGGCAGGTGCTTCGCGAGATGCTCGGCCTGCTGCGTCGCGACTTGCGCGGTCGGCGGCAGCGGCCGTTCGTGGCCGTCGGGCAGCAGGCTCGCGCAATCGCCGATCGCAAACACATGTTCGTCGGCCGTCGCCTGCAGCGTGGGCCCGACGGCGATCTGGTTCGCGCGGTTCGTGTCGAGCCCGCCCAGCGCCTGCATGAAATCGGGCGCCTTCACGCCCGCCGCCCAGACCATCAGGTCCGCTTCCGCGAACGAACCGTCGCCGTAGTGGAAGCCGGTCGCGTCGGCCGCTGTAACGCGCGTCGACGTCAGCACGCGAAAGCCGATCTGTTCGAGCCGCCGCTGCGCCGACGCGGAAATCCTCGGCGGAAACGCGGCGAGGATGCGCGGGCCGCTTTCGAGCAGCGTGAGCTGCAGCCGTTCGCGCACCGTTTCGTCGCCGTAGGCTTGCGCCACCTCCAGCAACCGGCTCAGTTCCGCCGCGAGTTCCACGCCGGTCGCGCCCGCGCCGACGATCGCGACGCGCAGCGGCTCGTCGCGCGCGATGCTGCGAAACACGCGCATCCGCAACGCTTCGTTGAAGGTCTCGGCCTGCTTCTGACTGTCGATGAAGTAGCAGTGCTCGCGCACCCCCGGCACGCCGAAATCGTTGGCCTGGCTGCCGAGCGCGAGGATCAGCACGTCGTATTCGAGTTCGCGCGCATCGATCACCAGCGCGCCGTCCTGCGAGCGGATTTCGCCGAGCCGCACGCGGCGGCGCGCGCGATCGAGCCCCGTCAGCTCGCCGGGCTGGTACGTGTAACCGTGGTCGCGCGCATGGGCGAGGAAGATCACCTGCTGCTGCTGCACGTCGCGCGTGCCGGCTGCGATCGTGTGCAGCATCGGCTTCCAGATGTGGGTCGGGCTGCGGTCGACGACGGTGACCTGCGCGCGCCCGGACCGGCCGAGACGCTCGCCCAGGCGGGTCGCGAGCTGCAGTCCGGCGATCCCGCCGCCGACGATGACGATGCGTGTAGGGGTTGTCATGAATAAATCATCACGTGATGAATAAGGTATGATCCTAGCGCTTTCCGGCTTCGCGTGTCAACGAAGCGGGGCAGGCAGCCCGGTTCCGGCGACGTGAAACCGGGGTCCGAACACGGGCATTCGAACCATTCAAGGGGAGCAGGAAAACGTGGCTGAAGTCACTGAGCGCGCGCCGTCGAAGCGGCGTACGCGCGGGCGGCCGCTGGCGGATGCGTCCGTCGGTCCGGACGTGATATTGCGGGCCGCGCGCCGCACGTTCGCGAAGCGTGGCTACGACGCGACGAGCGTGCGCGAAGTCGCGCGCGAACTGGGAATCGACGCGGCGCTGATCGCCCATCATTTCGGCACAAAGGAAACATTGTGGCTGGCCGTCGTCGAGCAGATCGCCGAGCTGGCCGAGCCGATGTTCGACGCGTTGCGCGCGCTGCGCACGTCGTCATTGCCGCATCGCGAGCGCGTGCGGCGCGCGATCGAGCTGTGCGTCGATCACGAATTCGAAGAGCCGGATATCGGCATGTTCTTCTCGACGGCGGCGACCGAGGAGGGCTGCCGGCTCGACCAGTTGCAGGCGCGGCTCGTGCGCCCGTATCACGACGTGATGGTGCCGTTGCTGTCGGACGCGGTGCAGGCCGGCGCAATCCGCGCGGCGGATCCGGTCGTGCTGTTCTTCATGATCGCGAGCGCGATCGGCATGACGGTCTCGTACAGCCACATGATGCGGGAGTACACGTCGCTGCCCGCGCGGCAGCCTGAATTCAAGCAGGCCGTGCTTGGCATCGCGCTCAACCTGATCGGCGACTGAGCGTCGCGCGGTCTCGCGCATGCGGCCGCGAAGGCCGGCGTCGAAAGTTTCACCGTCGCGCTCGCGCGGGAACTCGGGCCGCGCGGGCCCCGTCCGTCATTCGAGGTCCTTGGGCGGCGCGTCGCCGAGCCAGCGCCGCGCGCCGGGCCCGTTGCGGCCCGCGCGGTCCTCCGGGTTGGTCAGCTTGCAGCGCTTCAGCGACAGGCAGCCGCAGCCAATGCACTCGTCGAGGTTGATGTAGAGCCGCTGCAGTTCCTCGATCCGGCTCGCGACGCGCTGCTTCCAGCCGCGCGACAGCCGCTGCCAGTCCTTGTTGCTCGGTGCCGTATCCTCAGGAAGGCTGACGAGTTGCTCGGCGATCTCGTCGAGCGAATAGCCGATCTTCTGCGCGAACACGATGAACGCGATCAGCCGCAGCACCGCGCGCGAATAGTGGCGGTGGCTCGAGCCGTTCCGGTGCGACTTGATGAGCCCGCGCGTCTCGTAGAAGCGCAGCGTCGATGCCGGCACACCGCTGCGCGCGGCCACTTCGCGGATCGACATCAGTGGCCACTGCGGAATTTCCTGGATACCCATGACGCCCTCCGGGAAAGCTTGACTTGAAGTTAACTTCAACTTTTATGCTACGCGGCAGTTTAACCCGTCGCGAGGCATCATGCTCCCCTTATCCCTACGCAGGACGTCGCCGTTGGGCGCCACTTGTGCACTGCTGCTGGCGTTGTCGGGCTGTCACGACGGCAAAGGCGCAGCGTCGGCCCATCCCCTTCCCGAAGTCGGCGTCGCCACCGTCGCGCCGCGCACGGTCCGCCTCGCGGACGAATTCAACGGACGCGTCGAGGCCGTCGACGCGGTCGAATTGCGGCCGCGTGTGAGCGGCTATCTGCAGCGCGTCGCCTACAAGGAGGGCGACCTCGTCGCGCAAGGTGCGCTGCTGTTCGAGGTCGACCCGCGCCCGTACCGGATCGCGCTCGACCGCGCGAACGCGCAGCAGCAGCGGGCCCGCGCGGCCGCGAGTCTTGCGAACGTGCAGCTCAAGCGCGTGCGGACGCTGATCGATGCGCATGCGACGTCGCAGGAAGAGCTCGACAACGCGCGCGCCACCGCCGAGCAGGCACGCGCGGACCTGCAGGCGGCCGACGCGGCCGTCGCCGACGCGAAGCTCAATCTCGGCTTCACCGAAGTGCGCGCGCCGATCGCGGGCCGTGTCGGCCGCGCGGTCGCGACCGCCGGCAACCTTGCGCGCGCGGACGACACGCTGCTGACGACCGTCGTGTCGCAGGATCCTGTCTACGTGTATTTCGACTGCGACGAGCAGAGCTACCTGCGCTACAACGCGCGGCGTGCCGACCCGAAGCATCGCGCGATCGGCGCCGATCCGGTGCGCGTGGGCCTCGCGAACGAGACGGGCTTCCCGCATGCGGGCACCGTCGATTTCCTCGACAACCGGCTCGACCCGCAAACCGGCACGATCCGCGCGCGCGTGCGGCTGCCGAACGCGGACCACACGTTCACGCCGGGCCTGTATGCACGCGTGCAACTCGTCAGCGGCCGGGACCAGGATGCGCTGCTCGTCGACGACAAGGCCGTGCTGACCGACCAGGACCGCAAGTACGTGTACGTGATCGGCCCCGACGACAAGGCGCTGCGCCGCGATGTGACGATCGGCCGCGAGCTGGAAGGTGAGCGCATCGTCGAGAAGGGGCTGCAGGCGGGCGATCGCGTGGTCGTCGACGGCGTGCAGCGAATTTACTATCCAGGCGCGCAGGTGAAGCCGAAGGCGCTGCCCGTGCGCGCCGATGCCGGTACTGGCAACGGCAACGGCAACGGCACGGGCGGCGGCACGCAGGCAGTGGCCGACGCCGGCGCGCCGGCCGCGCAATGACGGGAGACATGTGATGGATTTCTCCCGATTCTTCATCGACCGGCCGATTTTCGCGGTCGTGCTGTCGATCGTCGTCTTCGCGCTCGGCCTGATCTCGATCCCGATGCTGCCGGCCGGCGAATATCCGGAAGTCGTGCCGCCGAGCGTCGTCGTGCGGGCGACGTACCCGGGCGCGAACCCGAAGGAAATCGCCGAATCGGTCGCCGAACCGCTGGAAGAGGCGATCAACGGCGTCGAAGGCATCATGTACATGAAGTCGGTCGCCGGGTCGGACGGCAGCCTGCAGGTCGTCGTCACGTTCCTGCAAGGTGTCGATCCCGACACGGCCGCCGTGCGCGTGCAGAACCGCGTGAGCCAGGCGCTGTCGCGCCTGCCCGACGAGGTGCGCCAGTACGGCGTGACCACGCAGAAGCAGTCGCCGACGCCGCTGATGTATGTGAGCCTCTATTCGCCGGACAACAGCCGCGATTCGCTGTACCTGCGCAACTACCTGACATTGCACGTGAAGGACGAGCTGTCGCGGCTCACCGGTATCGGCGACGTCGGCGTGTACGGCTCCGGCGACTACGCGATGCGGCTGTGGCTCGACCCGAACCGGCTCGCGTCGCGCGGACTGACCGCGAGCGACGTGATCGCCGCCGTGTGCGAGCAGAACGTGCAGGTGTCGGCCGGCCAGCTCGGCGCGGAGCCGTCGCCGAAGGCGAATGACTTCCTCGTGTCGATCAACGTGCGCGGCCGGCTGCGCACGGTGCAGGAGTTCAGCGACATCGTGCTGCGCAACGGCGACGACGGCCAGGTCGTGAAGCTGTCCGACGTCGCGCGCATCGAGCTCGGCGCGGGCGACTACACGCTGCGCTCGTATTTCAACGACAAGCATTCGGCCGTGGTCGGCATCTTCCTGTCGCCGGGCGCGAACGCGCTCGACGTCGCGAAGGCCGTTTATGCGAAGCTCGACGAACTGTCCAAGCGCTTCCCGCCCGGCGTTGCGTACCGCCCCGTGTGGGACCCGACGGTGTTCGTGCGCGAATCGATCCGTGCGGTGCAGCACACGCTGATCGAGGCGGTCGTGCTGGTCGTGCTCGTCGTGATCCTGTTCCTGCAGACGTGGCGCGCATCGATCATTCCGCTTGTCGCAGTGCCCGTATCGGTGGTCGGCACGTTCGCATGGCTCCATCTGCTCGGCTATTCGATCAACACGCTGACGCTGTTCGGGCTCGTGCTCGCGATCGGGATCGTCGTCGACGATGCGATCGTCGTCGTCGAGAACGTCGAGCGCAACATCGCGCAGGGGCTGAGCCCGCGCGATGCCGCGCACCAGGCGATGCGCGAGGTGTCGGGGCCGATCGTCGCGATCGCGCTCGTGCTGTGCGCGGTGTTCGTGCCGATGGCGTTCATGTCGGGCGTCACGGGCCAGTTCTACAAGCAGTTCGCGGTGACGATCGCGATTTCGACGGTGATCTCCGCGATCAACTCGCTGACGCTGTCGCCCGCGCTCGCGGCGAAGCTGCTGCGCCCGCACGGTGCGCCGAAGGATGCGCTGACACGCGGGCTCGACCGCGCGTTCGGCTGGCTGTTCCATCCGTTCAACCGCTTCTTCGAGCGCAGCTCCGATCGCTATCACGGCGTGGTCGCACGCACGCTGAAGCGGCGCGGCGTGGTGTTCGCGGTCTATGCGGCGCTGCTCGCGGGCACCGCGCTGCTGTTCAATGCGGTGCCCGGCGGCTTCATCCCCGTGCAGGACAAGCTGTACCTGTTCGCGGGCGCGAAGCTGCCGGAAGGCGCGTCGCTCGCGCGCACCAGCGCGGTGACCGAGCAGATGACGAAGATCGCGCTCGGCACCGACGGCGTCGAGATGGTGCCGGCGTTTGCCGGGCTGAATGCGCTGCAGGGCGTGAACACGCCGAACATCACGAACTCGTACGTGATCCTGAAGCCGTTCGACCAGCGTCATCGCACTGCCGCGCAGATCAACGCGGACCTGAACGCGCGCTTCGCGGCCATCGGCGGCGGCATCACCTATGCGCTGATGCCACCGCCGATCCAGGGCCTCGGCAACGGCTCCGGCTACTCGCTGTACCTGGAGGATCGCGGCGGGCTCGGCTACGGCGCGTTGCAGAACGCGCTCACCGCATTCCAGGCCGCGGTCGCGAAGACGCCGGGGATGAGTTATCCCGTCAGCTCGTACCAGGCGAACATCCCGCAACTCGAGGTGAAGGTCGACCGGCTGAAGGCGAAGGCGCAGGGCGTCGCGCTGACCGACCTGTTCAACACGCTGCAGGTCTATCTCGGCTCGATGTACGTGAACGACTTCAACGTGTTCGGCCGCGTGTACCGCGTGATGGCGCAGGCCGATGCCGGCCACCGGCAGACGGCCGCCGACATCGCGAACCTGCGCACGCGCAATGCGAAGGGCGAGATGGTGCCGATCGGCTCGATGGTCACGGTCGGCCCCGCGTACGGGCCCGACCCGGTCGTCCGCTACAACGGTTATCCGGCCGCGGACCTGATCGGCGACGCCGATCCGAAGACGATGTCGTCGTCGCAGGCAATCGCGAAGCTCCAGCAGATCGCGAAGGAGGTATTGCCGCCCGGCATCACGCTCGAATGGACCGACCTCAGCTACCAGCAGGTCACGCAGAGCAACGCGGCGATCGTCGTGTTCCCGCTCGCGGTGATGCTGGTGTTCCTCGTGCTTGCGTCGCTGTACGAGAGCTGGACGCTGCCGCTTGCGGTGATCCTGATCGTGCCCGTGTGCATGTGCGCGGCGCTGTTCGGCGTGTGGCTGTCGGGCGGCGACAACAACGTGTTCGTGCAGGTCGGTCTGGTCGTGCTGATGGGGTTGGCATGCAAGAACGCGATCCTGATCGTCGAGTTCGCGCGCGAGCTCGAAATCCAGGGCAAGGGCGTGATCGAAGCCGCGCTCGAGGCGTGCAAGCTGCGGCTGCGCCCGATCGTGATGACGTCGGTCGCGTTCATCGCGGGCTCGGTGCCGCTCCTGATCGGCAGCGGCGCGGGCAGCGAAGTGCGCGCGGCCACCGGCGTCACCGTGTTCGCGGGGATGCTGGGCGTCACGCTGTTCGGGCTGTTCCTGACGCCCGTGTTCTATGTCGCGATCCGCAAGCTCGCAGGCGGCACGCCGGCCGTCTGGAGCGAACAGCACGGCACCCTTGAAGGAGAAAACCGATGAGCGCAGCTTTCCGTCTTTCCGCGTTCGCGATGTCGGTGACGCTCGCCGCGTGCGCGGTCGGCCCCGATTTCAGGCGGCCCGACATGGCGACCGCCGTACGGTTCGCACGCGACGCGCATCCGGCCACGCAGCACGATGCGTCGCCGGCCGATACGCCGCCCGACGCATCGGCCGATGCCGACGCCGCGTTCTGGCGCGGCTTCGGCGATCCGGCGCTGACGCGGCTGGTCGACGCGGCGCTCGCGGCGAACCAGGACCTGCAGGTCGCCGTGTCGCGCTACGACGCATCGAATGCGCTGCTGTCGCAGGCGGCCTTCGACCGCTATCCGACGATCACCGCGAGCGGCCAGATCGGCCATCAACTGATGAGCAAGGACCAGGCATTCGGCGCGCCGCGCAGCCAGCGCGATACGCCGACGTCCAGCATCGGGATCAATGCCGCGTGGGAGCTCGACCTGTTCGGCCGGGTGCGCCGCTCGATCGAGTCGCAGCGAGCGGAAACGGCGGCCAGCGCGGCGGACGTGCGTGCGGTGCGCGTCGCGATCGCGGGCGAGGTCGCGAGCACGTATGTCGATCTGCGCGGCTCGCAGGAGCGGCTGCGGATCGCGCGAGACAACGCGGACAACCAGAAGCAGACGCTCGCGCTGATCAATGCGCGCGTCGGCGCGGGGCGCGGCTCCGAACTCGATGCGGCGCGCGCGCGGGCGCAGTACGAATCGACGACGTCGCGGATCGCCGTGTACGAAGCCGCGATCGGCGTCGACGAGCACCGCCTCGCGGTGCTGACCGGGCAGACGCCGGATGCGCTGATCGGCCGGTTCGATATCCCGAAGGCAGCCGCGTCGACGGGCACGCCCGTGCCGCTGCCAGTGCTTGCCGCCGACATCGATCCCGGCACGCCGGGCGACCTGCTGCGCCGGCGCCCCGATGTCGCGGCCGCCGAAGCGCGGCTGCATGCGGCGACCGCGCGCATCGGCGTCGCGACGGCCGACCTGTTTCCGCGCTTCACGCTGTCGGGGCTGCTCGGCAGCGCGACGAGCAGCTACGGATTCTTCCGGGCCGGCAGCGATACGAACCTGATCGCGCTTGGCATTGACTGGTCGTTCCTCGATGTCGGCCGCGTGCGCGCGCGGATCGCCGCGAGCGACGCGGAAGCGGCCGGCCAGCTCGCGCAGTACCGGCGGACCGTGCTCGGTGCGCTGGAGGAAACGGAGAACGCGTTGTTGCGCGTCGCGCGCACCCGCGACGAGACGGCGCACCTCTTGCGGGCGGCGGACGACAGCGCGCGCGCCGCGCAGCTCGCGCAGACGCGCTTCTCGGCCGGTGCGATCGACTACTACGAAGTGCTCGACGCGCAGCGGACGCTGCTGCAGGCGCAGGATGCGGCGGCCGACGGGCGGATGCGCAGCGCGGCGTCGACGGTGGCACTGTACAAGGCGCTCGCGGGCGGCTGGCCGTCGGGAACGGGGCAGGGGGCGCAAGGCCCGCTCGCGCAGTCGGGGCGGTAGCACGCGGGGCCGCGCGGCGGGCCGGGGGCGTTGCGCCCGCCGCGCGGCGGACCTCGCATCGCCCGCGCCGCACGGGCGGCGCGGAAACCGGCCGGTTGCCCGCCGGGAAACATTGTTCTCCTTCGTCGTAAACGTCTCGAATGCGTGATATTTGCGCTGCTCGATCCGGTTTAGAGTGGCCGCGAATCGATGACGATGTGTCGTATGGCCGCAGCCCCGGGCCGTACAGGCGCACCAGAGGAGCTGGAGACAAATGGGTGAAGGCAGGATTACGCAGGTCGAGTCGTTCGGTTTCGAGCGCATTCCCGATGCATCGCGCTATGCGCGGCCGATCGATCTGTTCCGGTTGCTGTTCGGCGGCTGCAATACGTTTTCCACATCGGTGCTCGGCAGCTTTCCCGTGCTGGTCGGGCTGTCGTTCAAGGCGGGTGTCTGCGCGATCGTGCTCGGCGTGCTCGCCGGCACCTGCATCCTCGCGCCGATGAGCCTGTTCGGCCCGCGCAACGGCACGAGCGACCCTGTGTCGTCCGGCGCGCATTTCGGCATCCATGGCCGGATCGTCGGCTCGTTCCTCGCGCTGCTCACGTCGATCGCGTTCTTCTCGCTCGCGGTGTGGAGTTCGGGCGACGCGCTCGTCGGCGGCGCGCACGACATGGTCGGCATGCCGGTCAACGGCTTCACGCTCGGCGCGGCCTACATGGTGTTCGCGGTGCTGGTGCTGATCGTCTGCATCTACGGCTTCCGCTTCATGCTGTGGGTCAACAAGATCGCCGTGTGGGCCGCGAGCGTGCTGTTCGTCGCGGGCCTGTTCGCGTTCGCCGGCCTGTTCGACATGAATTACGCCGGCACGCTTCAGCGGGGCGGCGCGGGCTTCTGGGCCGCGTTCGTCGGCGCGGTGCTGGTCGCGCTGAGCAACCCGGTGTCGTTCGCGTCGACGCTCGGCGACTGGGCGCGCTACATCCCGCAGCACACGCCGAAGCATCGCGTGATGGGCGCCGTGTTCGCCGCGCAGATCGCGACCTTCGTGCCGTTCTTCTTCGGCCTCGCGACCGCTACGATCATCGCGTCGAAGGCGCCCGCATTCATCGCGTCGAACGACTACGTCGGCGGGCTGCTCGCGATCTCGCCGCGCTGGTTCCTGCTGCCGATGTGCCTGATCGCGATCATCGGCGGGATGTCGACCGGCACGACCGCGCTGTACGGCACCGGTCTCGACGTATCGAGCATGTTCCCGCGCTTCCTGAACCGCGTGCGCGCGACGCTGCTGATCGGCACGATCGCGATCGCGTTCATCTTCGTCGGCCGCTTCTGGTTCAACCTCGTCGAAAGCGTCGCGACGTTCTCGACGCTGATCGATACGTTCAGCTGCCCGTGGATGGCGATCATGGTGATCGGCTACGTGACGCGCCGCGGCTACTATCTCTCCGACGACCTGCAGGTGTTCAACCGCGGGCTGCGCGGCGGCCACTACTGGTTCACGCACGGCTGGAACCTGCGCGCGATGGGCGCTTGGCTGCCGGCCGCGTTCGTCGGGCTGTCGTTCGTGAACCTGCCGGGCCAGTTCGTCGGGCCGCTCGGCAACCTCGCGGGCGGACTCGACCTGAGCGTGCCGGTGTCGCTGGCGATGGGCGGGATGCTGTATTTCGTGCTGCTGACGCTGTATCCGGAAGCGGACGGCGTGTACGGCCCGCACGGGCGCCGTTTCGCGCGCGGCGGCAGGGGCGCGGCGCGCGGCGTCGGCGCACCGGCGATCCAGCCGAAGGGGTACTGAGCCGCGCGTTGCGTTTCGCTTCGAAACAACAACGCCGCCGTGCGGGCATGGCCGCCGGCGGCGTTGTCGTGTCCGGCAGGGCGACGGCCTGCCGGCATGTCGGGCCGTATCAGTGGAACGTGCTGCCCGCGAGCAGCCCGCCGTCGACGATGAATTCCGACCCCGTGCAATACGCGGATTCGTCGGACGCGAGGAACAGCACGAGACTGGCCACTTCGTCGGGCTTGCCGATGCGCGCGATCGGCAGGCCGCTATAGATGGACGACGGGTCGAAGTCCGCGAACTCGGGCGGGCGCGCCATCACCGTATCGATGCCGCCCGGATGCACCGAGTTCACGCGAATGCCGTGGTGGCCGAATTCGAGCGCGGCGGCCTTCGTCATCCCGCGCACCGCGAACTTGCTCGACACGTACGCGCTGCCGCCCGCGACGCCTTCCATCCCGGCCGTCGACGACACGTTGACGATTGAGCCGCCGCCCGCGTCCTTCAGCGCGGCAAGCGCCGACTTCATGCCGAGCCAGCAGCCGACCTGGTTCACTTCGATCACCTTGCGATAGTCGTCGAGCGAACACGATTCGATCGGCACGAGCTTCAGGATCGCGGCGTTGTTCACGAGGATATCCAGCCGGCCGAAATGCGCGAGCGTCGCATGGACGGCCGTCTGCCAGTCGTCTTCGTTCGTCACGTCGAGATGCTGGAATCGTGCGGCGTCGCCGAGTTCGGCCGCGACGCGCTGGCCGGCTTCGTCCAGCACGTCGGCGATCACCACGCGTGCGCCTTCGGCGACGAACCGGCGTGCTTCCGCTTCGCCCTGGCCGCGGGCACCACCCGTGATCAGCGCCACCTTGCCTTCGAGTCGTTTCATCAGGATTGCTCCAGTCAGTGAGAGGGGCCGCGTGCGTGCCGCGCGGTGAATGACGGCCATGATCGCAACAAAGCGCGCGCTTCGTGCCATCCAAACGGACGAGTACGCGCCGTTTGCGTCACGGTGTGGGCGGCTGGCGGTGTCGTGTTGCGCGGCGTCGCAATGACATGGGTGCGCGAGCCGAAAAGGGGGAGGCGGGCGCTGCGAATCGATCGGCGCGTTACCGCGCGTTCGGCCCCTTGACCGTCAGCCGGCACACGGTCGCGAGCGCGAGCAGGTTCGGGTCGCGCTCGCGGCGGTGCAGGAAGCTCAGGCCGATCGTCTGGCGGATCGTGGGCCCGGCGAGCGGCACGAGCGCGATCTTGTGCGCGAACAGGTCGCGCACGCGGCCGGGCAGCAGCGAGCAGCCGACGCCGCCCGACACGAGGTTGATCAGCGAGAAGATGTCGCCCACCCGCATCACGACATTTGGCGTGACGCCGGCCGTGCGGAACGCTTCCGTGAAGCCGTGGTGCGTCGCGAAGCCTTCGCCAAGCGACACGAACGGCGCGTCGCCGCACGCGCCGAGATCGATCGCGTCGCGTTGCGCATACGGCGAATCGATCGGCGCGGCGAAAAACATCTCGTCCTCGAACAGCGCGATCGATTCGATCTCGGCGTCCGGTTCGGGCAGCGCCATCAGTGTCGCGTCGATGGCGCCCTGCCTGAGCTTGTCGAGCAGGTCGGCGTTCGAGCCGAGCACGAGCTCGGCCTGCAGTTCGGGGCGGCGCTCCTTCAGCGCGATCACGACCTCGGGCACGGTGCGGATCGTCAGCGAATAGAGCGAGCCGATTTTCAACTGACCGGCGCCGTAGCCGGCTGCCTCACGCGTCGCACGGATCCCGTCCGTCATCGTCTTGAGCACTTCGCCCGCGACTTCGGCGAGCACCTGCGCCGCATCAGTCGGAATCAGGTTCCGCCCCTCGTGGCGGAACAGCGCGCAGTGCATCCCTTCCTCGAGCGTATGCAGCGCGCGGTGCACGCTGACCGTGCTGACGCCCAGCGCCTCGGCGGCCTTCGCGAGGCTGCCGGCTTCCATGAAGGCGAGGAGCACTTCGAGCTTGCGGAACGTGATCTCTTCGTTGATGCGGTTGCGCATGGTGCAGGCGACGGGGAGGGCGGCCGACGATTCTGCCGCAGAACCCGGGCCGCAACAATGCGCGAATCACCGGGGTTTTCTCGCGGCGGGGCCTGGCGAGAAACATTTAATCTCCGGCTAATCATCCGCTGCGGGCATTGATTGATGCAGGTTTTCGGCGTCCCTACCATCGTTTCACGCCGGTCGTGCGCGCGGGCCGAGAGGTTCCGTCGTGCCTGTCCCGCATCGGCAGGCGATACGAACAGCCGGTTCGCCCATGCACGCCCGCCACGGACGGCGGCACGCATGCGGCGCGGCACCATGAGACTGCAGGAGACAAGCATGCGCGACTCACGTCGGAACTCGCGGCATCGGCAGGTGATTGCCGCTGTCGTCGGCAATACCCTCGAGTGGTACGACTTCATCGTTTACGGGTTTTTCTCCGGCATCATCGCGCGGCTGTTCTTTCCCGCCGACAGCCAGTATGCGTCGCTGCTGATGTCGCTCGCGACCTTCGGGGTCGGCTTCTTCATGCGCCCGGTGGGCGGCATCCTGCTCGGGCTCTATGCGGACCGCAAGGGCCGCAAGGCGGCGATGCAGCTCATCATCTTGCTGATGACGCTGTCGATCGCGCTGATCACGTTCGCGCCGTCGTACGCGACGATCGGCCCGGCGGCGCCGATCCTGATCGTCGTCGCGCGGCTGCTGCAGGGTTTCGCGACGGGCGGCGAATACGCGAGCGCCACCGCGTTTCTCGTCGAAAGCGCACCGGCCAACCGGCGTGGCCTGTACGGATCGTGGCAACTGATCGGCCAGTGTCTCGCGGTGTTCTCGGGCGCCGCGATGGGCGCGTGGGCCACGCAGTCGCTGTCGGAGGCCGCGCTGCACAGCTGGGGCTGGCGCGTGCCGTTCGCGCTCGGGCTGCTGATCGGGCCGGTTGGCCTGTGGATCCGCCGGCACATGGAGGAGACCGACGCGTTCCTCGACGCGAGCAAGTCGACGGTCGAGCCGCCGGCGAGCGTGTCGCGCGTGCTGCGCGACAACCTGCGCGGCGTGCTGGTGTCGATGGGGCAGACGATCACCGGCACGGCCGTGTTCTACGTGATGCTCGTGAACATGCCGACGTTCGTGCACAAGACCTTCGGACTGCCGCTCGACCAGGTATTCAAGGTGCAGATGGTGGCGGTCGCGCTGCTGACGGTGACGATTCCGGTCGCCGCGGTCGTGTCCGACCGCATCGGCCGGCGGCCCGTGCTGATCGCCGGCACGCTGGCGATGCTGATGGTCACCTATCCGCTGTTCTCGTGGCTGGCCGCGGCGCCGAGCATCGGGCGCCTGCTCGTGATGCAGCTCGTGATCTGCACGATCATCGGCATCTGCTATGGCCCCGCGCCGACCACGCTGGCCGAGCAGTTCGCGACGCGCTCGCGTTCGACCGGCATTGCGCTCGCGTACAACGTCGCGGTGATGGTGTTCGGCGGCTTTGCGCCGTTCATCGTCACGTGGCTGACGCACGCAAGCGGCTCGCCCGTCGCACCCGCGTGGTACGTGCTGTTCGCGGCTTCGTTCGGGCTGGTCGCGAGCGTGTTCATGCACGACGGCGCGCCGTGCGTGCTCGCGCGCCGGCAGTTTCAGGGCGAACCGCTGAGCGTCAAGTAGCGGCCCGCCGCCCGCGCCGGCAATTCATCGGCGCGGGCGGCACGATGGGTATCGGTGCAGCCGATGGTCAGCATCGCGGGCGGCGGCCAGAACCTGTCTGGTCGCGTACGGACGCACGCGGCCGGGCGCGCGAACGGCCGCGCTATCGTAGGCGGTGGCGCACGTTGGCCCGATCCTGTCGGACGTTGTCCCGCGCGCCGCTGTCGCATAAATCCGCGCGGCCCGACACTGGCGCCTCGCGGCCGGGGAGGCTCCAGGCCGCGTCCGGCGGCGCCGGCAGGTCCGGCGCGCCGTTCCGTTCGATTTGCCAACCGAGAGAGCGCCCCATGCAACATCCGACCATCCGTACCCTGGCAGGCGCGACCGCGCCGACGTCCATCGACGCCGCGCACACCGCGCTGCTGGTGATCGATTTCCAGAACGAATATTTCAGCGGCCGGCTGTCGATTCCGGAAGGGCCGCGCGCGCTGGGCAATGCGCAGCGCGTGATCGCGTTCGCCGACCGCGCGGGCATTCCGGTGTTTCACGTCCAGCACGTCGATACGGCCGACAGCCCGATCTTCGCCGACGGCAGCGACGGCTTCCGCTTTCACGCTGACCTGCAGCCGGCGCCGCATCACGCGGTGGTGAAGAAGACGTCGGTGAGCGTGTTCCCGACCACGGACATCGATGCGCGCCTGAAGGCGGCCGGCATCGACACGCTGATCGTCACGGGCCTGATGACGCATGCGTGTGTCGCCGGCGCGGCACGCGACGCGGTGCCGCTCGGCTATGCGGTGATCGTCGTCGACGACGCATGCGCGACGCGCGATCTCGACGTCGCGGACGGCGGCACGGTGCCGCACCGCGACCTCCATCGCGCGACGCTGGCCGCGCTGTCGGACACGTTCGGCGACGTGCTGACGACCGAGCAGGTGCTGGCGCTCGGCGTCGCCTGACGGCCGCCCGGTTCGCGGTTCAGCCGGCCCAGCCCGGCGCGGCGTACACGACTTCGCCGCGGAAGCACGTCTCGATCACGCGGGTTTGCGCGAACGTCTCGACCGGGTGCGCGAACGGATTGCGGTCGAGGATCGCGAAGCTCGCGTCCTTGCCCGCTTCGAGCGAGCCCGTGCAGTCGTCGAAGCGCAGCGCATACGCGGTGTTCACCGTATAGGCCTCGAGCATCGTGAGCAGGTCGAGGCGTTCGTGCGGATTCCACGGCGGGCTGTCGGGCTGGTCGATCAACAGATGCGTGACGCCCGTCTGGATGATCTGCATCGGGTTCATCGTGCTGACCGACCAGTCGGAACCGGCCGCGAGCATCGCGCCCGCGTTGCGCAGGCTGCGGAACGGATAGTTGCGCGCGGTGCGCTCGGCGCCGAGCAGGTCGCGATAGAGCTGTTGCTGCTCCTCGCGTGCAGCCGTCCACAGCGTCTGCACACTGGCGATCGCGCCGAGCCGGTTGAAGCGGCTCATGTCGGCCGGATCGACGAGTTGCAGGTGCGCGAGCTGCGCGCGCCGGTCGCGCATCCCGTTGCGGCGCTGCACGGATTCGAGCGCGTCGAGCGTCATGCGCACCGCACGGTCGGCGAGCGTATGGAAGTGCAGGTCGAAGCCGGCCGTATCGGCGAGCAGGCAGATCTCGTTCAGCGCTTCCTGGCTCCACAGCGCGAGGCCGCAGTCGTCGGTGCCGGCGTATGGCTCGAGCAGCGCGGCGGTTTTCGATTCGGGCACGCCGTCGACGAAGATCTTCACCGTATGCAGGCGCAGGTTGTCGCGCTCGTACTCGCGACGCCATGCGACGAAGCGCTCGACCTGCTCGCGCGAGTCGCGGCGCGGGTTCGCATAGAGGCCCGCGCTCATGTACGCCTTCAGGTTGCCGGCGCGCTGCGCGCTGGCATAAGCCTTGAGCTCGGCCTCCTCGACACGTGCGTCGAACCACCCCGTGATGCCGAAACCGTGCGCCATCGCATGCGCTTTCGCGAGCGACTTCGGGTAGCCGGCCGGGCTCAGTTGCGGAATGATCGGGCAGACGCGGTAGAACGCCGCTTCGTGCACGACGCCGTTCGGCGCGCCCGACGCATCGCGCTCGTAAACGCCGCCGGTCGGATCGGGCGTGTCGGCCTTGATGCCGGCCGCTTCGAGCCCCTTCGTATTGAGGCAGCCGCTGTGCACGTCGAAGCCGACCACGAGCAGCGGCCGGTCGGGCACGATCCGGTCGAGCAGCGCGCGAGTCGGATACGCGCCGAACGCAGCAAGGTTGGCGCCGCCGAGGTAGACCCACGGTTCGTTCGGTGTCGCATCGGCGCACGCGCGGATGCGCTGCAGGATCGCGTCGGGATCGTTGATGCCGGACAGGTCGAAGTCGCCGAGGATCTGGTGGCCTTCCAGCGGGTGCACGTGACCGTCGATGAGGCCCGGCAGCATCAGCCTGCCAGCCAGGTCGACGGTGCGCGTCGCGGGGCCGGCCAGCGAGCGGATGTCGTCGTCGCGGCCGACCGCGACGATCTTGCCGTCCTTCGTGGCGAGCGCCTGCGCGAAACGGCGCTGCGCGTCGCCCGTATAAAGCAGGCCGTTCAGATAGACGGTGTCGGCGTGTTGCATGTGTCTCCTCCGGATAAGGGGCTGGTCGACGGGCGCACGTGTCCGGCGGGCGGGCCGTCTGGCTCGTCCGGTCGTGTGAACCCGGTCAGGTTGGAATGGGGTGCGGGGCGTTAGGTGGCGGCGCTGCGCGGCACGGGCTGCGGGTCATGCCGATTTCGCCGATGCGTCCGTATCGGCAAATCGATGGGCGACGCACTCGCGGCCGTGCGGGCCGGCGTCCATCCGGTATTCGGCATTCCGTGTCTCCGTGGCATCCGACGCGTTCCTGTCGTCGGGTGAGTCAGATACTAGGAGCGGGGCGGCCGGCTGTCTGTCATCGTTTTGAGGACAACGCGCGACAAAGGCGGTGTCGGGTGGCGGCGGTTGCGATGATGCGGTGGCGTCATCTAGCGACTGCGGTCCCCCGGTGCTTCTTCTTCGGTCACGCACCACGCGAAGAGCCCGGCCCGGTTCGCGACGCCGAGCTTCGCGAGCGCGCGCCCGAGATAGGTGCGCACGCTGCTCGGCTTGAGCGCGAGCGTATCGGCGATCTGCGGGACGGGCCGGCCTTGCAGCACCGCGCGGCACACGAGCCGTTCGCGCTGCGACAGCGCCGCGCCGCTGGCCGACAGCCGCTGTTCGAATCGCTGCAGCAGCGCACCGTCGTCCGAGCGCGGCGTCAGGCGTGCGAGCCGCGCATGCTGGATCAGGAGCGGCAGCACGAAATCGCCGAGCTGCCGCAGCAGCGCCAGTTCGGCCAGCGTGTACGACGGCTGGCCGCGCCGGCGGAACAGCGAGAACGCATAGACGTAGTCGCGCTCGCTGCCGAGCAGCGTGCAGTCTTCGCCGAGCTCGCCGAGCGCGAAATGGCGGCCGTATTCGGTCGCCGTGTCGATTTCCTCATTGCACGAGAACACGAGCTGCGAATCGGTGGTGCGCTCGATATGCGGGAGCAGCGTGTCGGTACGCCAGTCGCCCTGTGTATACAGATCGAGCGCGTGGCGCGTGCCGTCGGGATCGTCGCCGCCGGCGAAGAACAGCACGTCGACGCTGTCGACCGATTGCGACGGCGCGTCGCGCCGGTAACGTGTCGCGACGCTGTAATGGGATTGCGGGTCGACGGTCTCGCGCAGCCACGCCCAAAGCCGGGCGGGAAACTGCGGACTGCCGAGGCTGGCGACCAGGTCGCCGGCGTTGCTCAGGGAAATATGGGCGGGGCTCATCAGTTGACACCGTCTTCGCGAACGGCCGCCCGCGCCGGCCCTGCTTCGCGTGCGGCGGCGCGCTTGCGGGGCAGCGGCCGGCGGTGCGGTCATGCGAGACGGAGGCTGGCGTGGCGGCGAAGCTCGATTGTAGGGGACTTCGCCGGCGCGGGGCATCCGCCCTTGCCCGGCGGGCGGCCGATCGTCCGTCGACGAGCGGCGCGCGTCGTTGCGCGCCGCGTGCCGACCCCGCGCGTCAGAACATCGTGTTCTGGTTCGCGGACGCTTCGGGCACCGGCTGGATCACGTCCCAGTGCTCGACGATCTTGCCGTCCTTTACGCGGAAGATGTCGACGACCGCTTCGCCGCGATCGCCCGGACGTTCGGTCGCATGCACGTGCAGATACACGAGATCGCCGTCGGTCGCGCTGCGGACGATGCGTGCGCGCGATGCCGGGTTCTTCTGGAAGGCACCGACGAAGTACGACACGAACGGCTTCTTGCCGTCCGGCACGTGCGGGTTGTGCTGCCTGTAGTCATCCGCGACGACGGCGGCGGCCTCGACCGCTTCGTGCTTGTTGAAGAAGCGGTCGTAGAACGTCAGCACGAGCTGGCGGTTGGCTTCCTCGGCGGCCAGGTCGCGCGTGGCCGCGCCTGCGGCCAGCGCGGCGGTCGACGCGGCCAGCAGGACGAGCGCGGCTACGGCGCGAACGGGGGAGCGGAGCGATGACATGGTGCGTTTTCCTTGTTTTGATGATCCGTTGGCTGGCGCGCGATGCGCGACTGCGGATTGCGCCGATCGCGACGATCGGCGAGCGATGGGGGTATGGCCGCGAGCACGCATGCCGTATCGACGCGAAGGATTCGCCGCGAAACCCGTGTCGTCACGGCTGCGGATATTGCGAGGCCACACGGAATCGTCATGCTTCGTTGAACTGGAGAATCCGGGCGGCTGTCGGGCCGATCGAATGGTACAGTTGCCGCGAACCCGTCACAAGAAGTGTGCGCGGGGGCTGGAGGGCGGCGGCGCTGAGCAGGACGCACGCACCGTTACGTCGATTGGCGGTGTGCTGCTGATGGAGTGCGATGTGACGAGACATGGCCGGATGCATTCGCATCGTCATCGCATGATTTCGTTATCCGAAGGATCTCGTCAGGGCGGAAGGCATCGGCGATGCTTTGACGTGTTCGTCTCGAACGCGGCAATGCGCGGGCGACCGAAACATGCGGTCTTCTGTTGCATGGCGCACGATAAGAGAGCGGCAGGAATCAGGTCGATGCAACACGCTGCGCCGGAGATCGGCGGGCATATTGATTGTCGAGGTTGCCCGATTGCACGCCCTGGCATCGGTTTCGGCGGCCGGCATCGTCCCGGGATGGGGCAGGCTCCGCGAGCGCGCCTGCCGGGCGCCATGATTCATTCCGTGGCCGAACGGCGAGGGTTCGCACGCGCCGTCCGGCTCCGGCTCCGGCTCCGGCTCTTCCATCGGCCGGAGCCGCGGGCTGCCTATCGCCACGAACCGTCGACATAGACCCATACCGGCCCCTGGCGACGCCAGTAGCCGGGCATCCACCGACGCCCGGGGCGCCGTGCGACCCAGCGGCCGGACACCCATATATAGCGGCCGCGCTGCCAGCGCCAGTAGCCGTCGGTCCATATATAGCCGTGCGGCCGTGGCGGTGGCGGCCGGCGGTCGTGCCGGGCACGCGGTTCGGGCCGGACGGCCGGTACCCGGGCGGCGCGGGCTGGGCCGTGGCGGCGCGGAGCCAGCCGGTGCCGACGAAGGCGGCGGTCAATCCGATGGCGCGCAACAACGAGCGTCGATTCATGTCGTTTCCTATTCTGTATTCGAGGCTGTCTTACATTAGCCGGCCAGTACGCCGGCCGGGTTACGCGAGCGGTTAAGGCTGTTACCGCGTGTCACGCCTGGCGGGCGGACCGCCGGCAGGCGGAAGTTGGCCTTTCCGTTTCTGCCGGCTGACGGGGACATTGCCTCCTGCACGGATGTCGCGCCCTGTTTACTGAGTGACGGATGCGTTTTAGGCGCCCGGAGCCCAGTATTCGAGATCGGTTTGGGTAAAAATTGCCGATTTCGGGTGTTGAAACGAATCCGTTTGTTGTTTCTATGCAACCGTCAAGACGATGACACGAAGGAATGGTGCGATGAAAGCCTCCAAAAAGCCGTCGTCAAGAGGTCAAAAACAAGCGTTAAAACAAATACTTATAACGCGGCCCCACTTTCATTATTTCTAGTTCTGGAAAAGCTTATTTCTTTATTTGCAGATCGCGCCCCTAGGGTACACCCCTAAACTCACGGTTCCCAAACGGGCAACTATCCGGGCGCGGCCAGCAGTACACAGGTGGCGCTCCCGGACGGTTGCAGACCGTTTATGAACAAGGTCGCGAGACCTGCCTCTTTTTAGAAGGGAGCTCCACGAATGAACAAGACTCTGATCGTTGCAGCAGCTGCAGCATCGTTCGCTACCGTCGCTCACGCGCAAAGCAGCGTCACGCTGTACGGCGTGCTGGACGCAGGCATCACCTACCAAAGCAACGTCGCCAGCAAGTCGCTGTGGTCGATGGGCTCGGGTATCGACCAAAGCCGTTTCGGTCTGCGTGGTTCGGAAGACCTCGGTGGCGGCCTGAAGGCAATCTTCACGTTGGAAAGCGGCTTCGGCATCGGTAACGGCAAGCTGGGCAACAACGGCGGCATGTTCAACCGTCAAGCTTTCGTCGGCCTGTCGAGCCAGTACGGCACGGTCACGCTGGGCAAGCAGTATGACGCAACGCAAGACTACCTGGCACCGCTGACGGCAACGGGCTCGTGGGGCGGCACGTACTTCGCGCACCCGGGCAACAACGACCGTCTGAGCACGAACGGCGACGTCGCACTGAACAACTCGATCAAGTACACGAGCGCTAACTACGCTGGCCTGCAGTTCGGTGGTACGTACTCGTTCTCGAACAACCAGAACTTCGGCAACAACCGCGCGTACAGCGCTGGTGCGGCTTACCAGTTCCAAGGCCTGAAGCTGGGTGCAGCGTACTCGCAAGCGAACCTCGGTGACGGTACGAACGCCAACGGCGCGACGTCGATTGCTTCGCAAGGTCGCGTCCGCACGTACGGTGCTGCTGCTGGCTACGCATTCGGCCCGGCACAAGTCGGCGCTGCATGGACGCAATCGCGTATCGACAACCGTGCTGCTGGTGTGCCGAAGCAACGCACCGACAACTACGAAGTCAACGCAAAGTACAACCTGACGCCGGCTCTCGGCCTGGGCGCAGCTTACACGTACACGAACACGAAGATCGAAGGCGGCAGCTCGCACTGGAACCAGTTCGGCGTGCAAGCTGACTACGCTCTGTCGAAGCGCACGGACGTGTACGCACAAGCTGTGTACCAGCGCGGCGCGAAGGGTAACGTGATCGGCACGTCGATCTACAACGGCGACAACACGACGGCTCCGAGCTCGTCGATCAACCAAACCGCAGCAACGGTTGGTCTGCGTCACCGCTTCTAAGCGTGACGGCGGGGTAACCCGCTTCGCAGCATCGAAAAAGGCGCCTTCGGGCGCCTTTTTTTCGTGTGCGGAATGCGATGACGACAATCCGGATTGTCCGGATGCAAAAAAGCGAGGCCTGTGCCTCGCTTTTTTCGTTCTGCGCCCGTTGCGGCGCGGTGCTGGCCGGCGGCGTCAGCGCGTGTATTTGCCGTGGGCTTCCGGCTGGAACACGATCGCGGCGACCTTCATCAGCTGTTCGGTGCCGCTCGGCTGCATCACCTTGACCAGTTGGCCGCGCTGCGTGCCCAGCAGCGCCATGCCGACGGGCGAGAAGACGTTCAGGCGGCCGAGTTCGAGATTGGCGGCGTCCGGATAAACAATCGTCCAGGTGGCCTGTTCCTGGGTCGCTTCGTCGAGCAGTGTGATCTGCGAGTTCATCGTGACGACGTTCGCCTTGATGGTGTCGGGCTGGACGATGTCGGCGCGTTCGAGCAGCGTGTCGAGCATTGTCTGGAATCGCGGGTTGTGCTCGGCGTGCTTCTCGAGGCGAGCGACGTCGAGTTCGGTCAACTGGTAAAGACGTTGTTTCATGGCAGTTCTCCAAATGATCGGCAGGGGCAGGCGTGGCGTGCCTATGAGGATCGCCCGGAGCCTGTCTGACCTGGCTCCGGGAGGAGACCGAGCCGTCAGATCAGGCGCCGGGCAGGGGCGAGCGGCGCCTGGGCCGTGCGTCGAGCGAGGGGATGCGCCGGATGACCGGCGCGCGCACGCACGCCGGACGGGCCGGACGGCGAAACCGAAAGGGGCGTGAGCGCGGACATGGTGGATGGAATATCGGCTGGCGAATAAAACCTTACGATTCTACAACACAAGCTTCGGGATATGTGATTCGGCTGTTGGCGTTTCGTCAGCGATTGTTGTGCAAATGAAGCAAGTTGTGACGACCCTGTTCGGAAACAGTGGGCGATATTTGCTAAAAATGCAACGCTGTATGTTCGAACTAAGGGTTTCCCCTTGGGGTGGCGAGAACTACACTGGACTCAATCGCTTCAGACAGTCCTGCCGAGGCGACGTCAAAAGAGAACATATTCCGGAGGTAAATCATGAAGTCGATCATCTACGCAGCCATCGCCGCATCCGTCCTTGCCGCCCCGATCGCATCGTTTGCGCAGTCCGAGCAAGGGCTGACCCGCGACCAGGTCAAGGCCGAACTCGTGCAACTCGAACAGAACGGCTACAAGCCGCTGGCGAGCGATTCGCAGTATCCGAACAACATCCAGGCCGCCGAACAGCGGATCCAGCCGAACCAGCCGATGCTCGCGCAGGCCGATACGAGCGGCTACGGTGCCGTGGCGACGGGTGCCGGACAAGCGGGCCGTCGCATGACGCGGGAAGCACCGAATCCCGTGAACTCGGTCTACTTCGGCAACTGAACGTCCCCGGTCTGCCCGAGCGCACCACTTAATCGACGAGACGCGCGCCATTAGCGCGCGTCGTTCGCCCGCAGGAGCAGAACCTCCGTCGCCGCATTCCGGCGGCTTTCCGCCCAGACGCTGACGCGTTTGGGCCTTTTTTGCTGGAGCGGGTCAGACGGACGTGACCGCGGGCGTGCCGTGGATATAGTGTTCGAGCTGGCTGATCGTGAACTGCTGATCGGCAATCACGCTTTTCACAAGGTCGCCGATCGAGATGAGGCCGATCAGCTTGCCGCCGTCGAGGACGGGCAGGTGACGCATCCGGTGCTCGGTCATCAGTGCCATGCACTCGTCGGTGGATTGCGACGGTTCGACGTAGCGTACCTTCGCCGTCATGATTTCCTCGACGCGGGTGGCTTTCGATGAACGGTCCTGCAGGACGACCTTGCGCGCATAGTCGCGCTCGGTGACGATGCCCGCGATGTCGTCGCCGTCCACGACCAGCAACGCGCCGATTCCCTTTTCCGCCATCAGCTTGATGGCGTCGTAGACGAGGTCGCTTTTCGTGACGGTGTAGATGGTGCGGCCTGAATCCGGCTTGGCCTTGAGAATCTGCGCGACAGTCGTGCTCATTCGCTTTCTCCGTGTGCAGGTCGATGCAGGGAAGGCAGGGTGTGATGCGCGTCACCCGACGAGCCCAGTATAGCCGGGCAGGCGGTGGCAGTCGCGTGACGTTTCCAGATTAGCGGTAAACTCCCGTCACGCACTATCCACACAATTCCTACATTCCTGAACGTTTCGATTGAATTCATGATGTCTTCGCGTCCCCAATCGCCCACGCCGGGCAATGGCCAGGCCGACGAGTGCGTGACGCTCGTCGCTACCGCGTCGCTGCCTACGCGCTACGGTACGTTCACGTCATACGCGTTCCGCGTATCGGGCAGCGATGCCGAACATCTCGCGCTTGTGATGGGCGACGTGACCGGCGAGCAGTCCGTGCTGACGCGGCTGCATTCCGAATGCCTGACCGGCGATGTGTTCGGCTCGTACCGCTGCGATTGCGGCGAGCAGCTCGATCTCGCGTTGCGCTACATCGCGGCCGAAGACCGCGGCGTGCTGCTGTATCTGCGCGGCCATGAGGGGCGCGGGATCGGCCTGAGCAACAAGATTCGCGCATACGCGCTGCAGGAGCAGGGGCGCGACACCGTCGAGGCGAACCTCGACCTTGGCCTGCCTGACGACGCTCGCGAATACGACTCGGCCGCCGCGATCCTCAGGATCCTCGGCGTGACTTCGGTGCGACTGATGAGCAACAACCCCAAGAAGTTCGACACGCTCGCGAAGCACGGCATTCCCGTCTGTGAACGCGTGGCGCTTGCGGTGCCCGTGCGCGAGGAAAACGAGCGTTATATCCGCACGAAGCAAACGAAGTTCGGGCATTACTTCGAGGAAAACGAGTAATAGATTGATTTAGAAGGAATTTATCGATCTACGCCGACCGCCGGGTTGAGCGTTTTTTGCTCGATTGCCTGTATCCGGACCGGTCGCGCCGGCGCAGGTTTTTCCCGTTGTGGGGGAACCTGCGCGATGTAACCCGCCGTGTAACCCCGCCGTGTAACCCGTTACGCAGCTCACGTATGCCGGGAAGCTGACCGGCGGCGTGCGGCGGATCCGGGTCATCCGGCCAACTTGCGTAGCGCTTTCTTGTCGATCTTGCCGACACTCGTCTTCGGAATGTCGGCCACGAACGCAATCCGGTCTGCTTCAGGCACTGCGTACCGGCTGATGCGCTTCGACTCGACGTGCCGCTGCAGATGCTCGCGCACATCGTCGGCGCCGAGCGAGCTTCCTTGAACTCGAACCACAAGAGCCATCGGTCGTTCTCCCCACTTGTCGTCCTTGACGCCGATCACCGCGCAT